>JAGWYY010000136.1 GCA_018969105.1 Acidobacteriota bacterium
CACGCGCGGCAGCTGGGTGAGGGAGTCGGCGCGCAGCACCGAGCCGCCCTCGGTGGTGTAGCCCAGCAGGTAGCCGGCCTTCGCCACCGATGCGGCCGAGGCGGAGTCGTTGCGGCCCGCCGGGTAGCAGAACCACCGCACCGGGTGGCCCACCACCTTCTCGAGCTCCTTGCGCGACTGCGTGAGCTGCTGCGCGCGCGACGACTCGCTGAGCGACGGCAGCTCGAGGTGGTCGACCGTGTGCGATCCGATGTCCATTCCGGCGCCGCTCAGGCGCTTCAGCTGCTTCGCCGTGAGGAATGCCCGCTCGCCGATGCGGCCGGAGATGATGAAGAAGGTGGCCGGCCACTTGAGGGGCTCGAGCACCGGGAGGACGTCCTTGGTGGCGTCCACGTAGCCGTCGTCGAAGGTCAGCACCACGGGCTTCCTCGGCAGGGCCGCGCCGTCCTCGATGGCCCGGAACAGCTCCGCCTGGCTGATGGCCGTGTAGCCGTTGCGCTTGAGCCAGCCCACCTGCTCGCGGAACTGCGCGGGCGTGATCGTCAGGTCGTACGACACCGCGTTGGTGGCCGTCGACATCGGCGCCACCCGGTGGTACATCAGCACCGGAACCGTGATCTTCTGCCGCGCCGGACTGCCCGTTGCCTTGAGCCCGTAGTCGCGCTCGTGGCCGTCGGTGGTCGCATCCGCGCCGGTCGCATTCGCGGTGGTGGCGGCGCCCCCCTGCGACGCGGCCATCGAATCGGTGGCGCGCGTCGTGGCCTCCGCACCCGCCGCCGAGCCGGCGTCCGACGGGGCCGGGGTGGCCTGCGCCACCTCGGTGCCGGACGACCCACCGCGCGGGCTCCAGTCGGGGTTCACGGCCCATGCCACGGCCAGGGCCACGGCCACGGCCATCACGGCCCAGTAGGCCACGTCGCGGCGACGTCGTGCCTTCCGCGCGCGGGCCTCGTCGCGGCGCCTGACCGAGCGGTCGTCCTGAGGAGGGCCATCCATCGACAGGGCAGCCTAGTGCGCCGTCAGGCGGCCACGAGCGCGCGCAGGCGCGCGATGACCTCCGGCACGTCGGGCGTGGCGGCCGACAGCACGATCGTGGTGACGCCCGCGTCGCCCAGCGCCGCCAGGCGATCCGCCACGTGGCGGGGATCACCGATGATCGCGAGGGCATCGATCATCGCGTCCGTCACGCACGCCCCTGCATCACGCGCCCTGCCGCCCAGTGCGGCGTCGCGGATGGCGTCGCATTCGGTGGCGAACCCCATCGCCCCCACGGCATCGCGGTAGTAGTTGCGATCCCGCGAGCCCATCGACCCCACGTAGAAGGCGATCTCCCGCCGCGCTGCGGCACGGGCGGCCTCGGCGCCCGGCCCGTCCCCCACCCAGCAGACGGCCGACGCCATGATGCCCAGCCGCCCGAGGGATGCGTCCCGGCGCGCCGCCCCTGCTGCAAGGGAATCGGCCCACGGGCCGCGCAGGGCGTCGGGCGTGGCGAACAGCGGCCACCAGCCATCGGCGAGCTCGGCCGCCAGGCGCACGCCACCGGGGGCGAGCGCCGCCACCACGATCGGCACCCGGTCGCGCTCGGGGCGCGTGATCATCCTCAGCGGCCTGCCCATGCCGGTGCCCTGGCCGGGCGGCAGCGGGATCGGCCGGGGGCCGTCCACCTCGAGCACCTCGCGCCTCCACGCCGTGCGGCACGCGACGATGGCCTCGCGGAGCTCGCCGAGCGGGCGCGCGAAGGGCACGCCATGCCAGCCCTCGATCACCTGGGGGCCCGACGTGCCGAGCCCGGCGATCACGCGGCCCCCCGACAGCGCGTCGGCCCCCGCCACCGTCTGGGCGATGAGCGCCGGGCTGCGTGAGTAGACGGGCAGCACGGCACCGATGCCGATGCGATCCGTCCGGGCCGCGATCGCGCCCATCAGGGAGGGTGCGTCGAAGCCCCAGGTCTCGGGAATCCACGCCTCGTCGGCACCCGCGGCCTCGGCCCGCACCACGAGGTCGAGTGACTCCCGCGGATGCGCCATGTGATCGAGGGCGAGGGCGATGCGCACGGCCCGATCGTACGCCCGACGCCCGGTGCAACAGGGCGCATCCGCATGGTTATCCCGATCCCAATGCGCGCGCTGGACATGCGTCCGTATCCCCGTCTATCGTCGCACCGTTTCATCCGTCGGGCGCATGCTTCGAATCGCCCTCCACCCACGTGACGATCGGCGATCACCTGAGCACCGCAGCAGAGCAGGCCATCACGGCCCGGGCACGCTCGCTCGCGGCCCTCCGGGCCATGATGAGCGCACGCTGGATCGACGCCGTGGAAGAGGAGCTCGTGCAGCGCGGCGAGGCGTTCTTCCAGCTCGGTGGCGCGGGCCACGAGGCCTCGGCGGTGCTGGCGGACCACCTCGGCCCCCAGGACTGGCTGCAGCCCCACTACCGCTCGCGCGCCCTCCTCGTGCGCCGGGGCTTCGCCCCGGAGCGGTTCTTCGACGGCCTCCTCTCCACGGTGAACTCCGACTCCGCCGGCCGCCAGATGCCGGCCTTCCTGCACCACCCCGAACTGCACGTGCTGCCGATGACCGTGCCCACGGGCAACGGCCTGCTGCATGCCGTGGGCGTGGCGCGCGAGGTGGCGGGGCGCCCCGATCGCCCGATCGTGGTGGCGGGCGTCGGTGACGGCACCACCCAGCAGGGCGAGGTGATGGAGGCCATCGGCGAAGCCGCGCGCGAGGGCCTCCCGGTGCTCTTCTGGATCGAGGACAACGGCTACGCGATCTCCACGCATACCAGCGGCCGCACGATCTACGACACCGTCACCGGCCCGGCCGCGGAGTTCCTCGGGGCGCCGATCGTGCGCGCCGACGGCCGCGACCCGATGTCACTCGACATCGTCGCCGGGCGCGCCGTGCAGGACGTCCGCGAGGCCCGGCGCCCCGTGGTGCTCGTGGCACAGGTGGAGCGGCTGACCCACCACACCAACGCCGACGACGAGGCGGTGTACCGCACCGACGCCGAGCGCGCCGCCGCGCGCGCGGGCGACCCCATCGCGGCGCTGCGCGACAACCTCATCGCCGACGGCGTTCCGGCCGATGACCTGGTGGCCCTCGACCGCGAGGTGGAGGCCGAGGTGCGCGCGGCAGCCGCCCGGGCGCTGGCCGCCGATGACCCCGTGGCATCGCGCCGCGCCATCCGCCCGGTATCCGCCGACGTCATCGCCCGTGCCAGCGCCCAGGACGACGCGCCCGAGGGCCCGCCGCGCACCATGCTCGAGGCCATGCGCGATGTGCTGGCCCGGCGCCTCGCGGACGATGACCGCGTGTCGCTCATGGGCCAGGACATCGAGGACCCCAAGGGCGACGTCTTCGGCCTCACGCGGGGGCTGTCCACGGCCTACCCGGGGCGCGTCACCAACGCGCCGCTCAGCGAGTCGACCATCGTCGGAACGGCCATCGGCCGGGCCCTCGCCGGTGGCCGCCCCGTGGCGATGATCCAGTTCGCCGACTTCCTGCCCCTGGCGTTCAACCAGATCGCATCCGAGCTGGCGACCATCCACTGGCGCACCGATGGTGCCTGGTCGGCCCCCGTGGTGATCCTCGCGCCATGCGGCGCCTACCGCCCCGGCCTGGGTCCGTTCCACGCGCAGACAATGGAGGCCACGTTCGCCCACATCCCAGGCCTCGACGTGGCGATGCCCAGCACGGCCGACGACGCGGCGGGAATGCTGGAGGCCGCGCTCGACGGCGACCGCCCCACGCTGATCCTCTACCCCAAGACGTGCCTCAACGATCCGCTGCGCGCCAGCCGCGTGCAGGGCGCGCACCGGCCCGTGGTGCCCGGCCACGCCGTCGTGCGCCACAGGGGCGACGACGTGACGCTCGTGGCGTGGGGATCCACGGCGCCCATCGCCGAGCGCGCCGCCGCGGTACTCGACGCCGCCGGGGTGGGAGTGGACCTCATCGACCTGCGCGGCATCTCGCCGTGGGACATCGAGGCGGTCACGGCCAGCGCCGCGCGCACGCGCCGCCTGGTGGTGGTGCACGAGGACAACCTCACCGGCGGGTTCGGCGCCGAGGTGGTGGCGCACGTGTCCGACCACCTCGAGGGCGACCTCAGCACGCGGCGCATCGCACGCCCCGATACGTGGGTGCCCAACAACTACGTGAACCAGCTCGAGGTGCT
>JAGWYY010000137.1 GCA_018969105.1 Acidobacteriota bacterium
CGGAGGCCTCACCTGTGCCCCCACGCCGCCCACCACGCGGTGCGCCTTCACCGGCCTCTCCAATGGCACGGCCTACAGCTTCAGCATCACCGCCGCCAATGCGCTCGGCACCTCGTGGGCGTCCACGGTGGCCGCCACGCCACGCGTGCCGGCATCGGGCGGGTCGGGGGCCGGAGGCGGGGCTGCCTCCGCCCCACTCACCGCGACCATCACCGCATCGCGCCGCACGGTGGCCAGCGGCAAGCGCATCACGGCGAGCATCAGGGTGCGCAACACGGGGACGGCCACCGCCACCAAGGTGGTCGCCTGCATCAAGGCACCGAAGGGGCTATCCCTCGTGCAGAAGCCCGGCGTGAAGAAGCGCCTGCGCAACCCCGCCTGCTTCACGGTGAAGACCCTCGCGGTGGGCACGCAGGTGACGCGGAAGATCACCCTGCGGGCCAGCGCCAGCCGGAGGGTCACGCGCTCGGTCACGGGCACCGCCCGGGCGAAGGGCATCGCGAAGGTGAAGGCCACCCCGCGCAAGGTGGTGATCACCGTCGCCAGGCAGGCGCGGTGATGGGGTGACTGTCACCTACCCTGTCGGCATGCCTCCGAAGCTGCTCGCCCTCATTGTCGCCGCACCCCTCGCCGTGGGCGCGCTCGCCGGATGCGGTGGGTCGGAGGCCAGCGATGGCGCCTCGTCTTCGGCATCCACCGCCGCCGTTCGCAAGGCAGCCGGGGCGGGCTTCTCCATGACGTCGGAGATGCCCGATAGCGTGCCCGTGTCGGCCACCCAGTGGGGCGAGGGCACCGAGTGGGTGCCGCTGGCGTCTCCGGGCAACATCAACGGGTCGAAGGAATACCCCAACGGCATCGTGCTCACGGCCGGACAGCCCGTGAGCGTGCTCATCGAGACCAAGGACGGCCTGGAACGCACCTTCGTGCTGAAGATCCTCGGTGAGCGCGTGACCGTGAAGATGCAGGGTCCCAACTGCATCGGCCTCTGGCGCCAGAGCGCCACGAAGAGCGTGATCTTCACCTCGTCGGTGCAGTTCCCCAACGCGAGGCTCACGTGCGTGGGATCGGGCTTCCTGCTGCGCCCCTTCCCGCCGCCCGCCTAGGCACCCCCGGCTACTCGAGGCTGCCGCGCGGCCGCACCCAGCGGGTGTCGATGCCCGATACCTCGGTGATGCGGTCGAAGTCGCCGTCGTAGTGGAGCACCGGCACGCCGGCCGACTCCGCCGCGGCGGCGATGAGCAGGTCGGCATGCCCCACCTGGCGCTGGTGCAGCGGCCCCTGGTCGGCGAGCAGGCCGTAGATCTCGAGGGCGCGGGCCCACTCGGGCGGGCCGATGGGGCAGGTGGTGAGCGTGGCGTAGTCACCCCGCATGCGGTGGAAGTCGTCCGGGCGCTGGGCTGAGTAGAGCAGTTCCATCACCACCGGGGCGCACGTGAGCACGCGCCCCTCCGCTACGTGCTGGCGGAAGTCCTGCAGATCGTCGGGCAGGCGCTTCGCCCACACCCACACGCTGGTGTCGGCGAGAAACCTCAGTGCTCGCGGGGCTTGCGCAGCTGCTTCAGCACCTCGGGGGTGAGGTCGTCGATCGGAAGGTCGACGAGCCTGCCGAGGTCGCGCGTGCGCACCACCTCGGCCAGCGCCGTGTTGATGGTGTCGGTGGCCGTGGTGGTGCCGAGCACCTGTTGCGCCCGCGTAAGCAGGTCGGCATCGGCGTTGAACGTCATCCGCTTCACCCGCTTGCCCTCCATCCCGCGCCTCCGGTGCCATGCCGGCCACGGTAGGCGCCGGCAAATCGCGTATGCATCGCGGAGTGTGCCAGATATGCATCGGGCGTCGGCCGCGGGCCCTTTCCGACTCCCCCGGCGCCCAAGGGGTCTACCCTTCATATGCGCCCTGACATCGGCATGGAGAAACGCGTGACACCCCCACCCCGCACCTACACACGGCTTGCCATCGCACTCGCGGCGTGCGCGCTCGCAGTGCCCGCGCTCGCGCAGGCCGCGGACGTGGACGAGGCCCCGATCGCCACGATCAACGGTGGCCTGGCGCAGGTGAGCAATCCCCACTCCCTCTCCATCGACGCCGACGGGCGTGTCTACTCGGCGCAGCAGGGCGGTGGGGTGAACATCTACCCGTGGTCGGCCAACGGGAACGTCGCGCCGTCCGGCGGCGTGGTCACGCCTCCGGCGGGCTCCCCGGCCAGCATGCCCCTGGCCACGCATATCGATTCCGAGGGTTCCCTCTGGGTGGGCTACAACAGCGCGCACGTCCTCAGGTTCCCAGCGGGAGCCACCACCGGGACAGCGCCCAACGGCGCCCTGTATGCGTTCGATGCCGGCGGCGACAACGTGCGCGGGCTCGACCGCGATGCAGACGGGAACATCGTCGCCTCATCGGTTGACCTCGGCTGGCTCGGCACGTTCGCGCCGCCAGCCAGCGCACCGCTCAACCCGACGCCTGCCACACCCATCCGGCGCATCGCCGGCCCCCTCACCATGATGGGCTACCTCGCGGGTCCGTCCAGCCTGGGCCAGTCGTGGGGCTTCGCCATCGACGGCAGCGGCAACCTCGTGGTCGCCGTCAACACCCGCGTGCTGCGCTTCGCGCCAACCGCTGACGGCAACGTGCCGCCGACCGGGGCCATTGATCCCCCTGGGGGCTTCGGTACCGCCATCGGAATCGCCATCGCGCCATCCGGGAACGTCTACGTGGCCGAGCGCTACGGGGCGGTGGGAGGTGGCTCTGGCGGCATCGGCGCGATCTCGATCTTCCCGCCCTCTGCCCTCGACTCTTCGACCGACGTCGACACGCCGATCAAGCGGATCGTCGGAGCCTCCACCGGCCTCGCCCAGCCGGTGGACCTGGACCTCGCACCCGCCTCCACGCCGGGTGGCGGCTCAGGCACCATCGTGGTGGCTAACAGCACCGCCGGCATCACCAAGTACGCCGCCATCGAGGCAGGCGGCACACCCGGCTCGGCCACGCCCGGTACGCCGGATTCGGGCGGCAGCACGGGCTCCGGGTCCGGAGGAGAAGCGCAACCTGGCACCTCCACCCGCCCGCGCACCGGAATCTCCATCGACTGCGGGGCCACCTTCACCAATTCGCCCGAGGTCACGATCTGCGTGAACCCGCCTGCGGGCGCCACGGAGATGGCCCTCTCCAATGATGGCGGGTTCGACGGGGCGCGCACCGTGCCGGTGGCGAGGCGGATGGCCTGGACCCTCGACGACTCCGGGCCGGTCCGCCTTCCGAAGACCGTCTACGCGCGCTTCGACGGGCCGGGCGTGAACTCCGAGACGCCCTACACCGACGACATCATCCTCGACACCGCCAAGCCCGAGGTGCTGGACGCGGTGATCGTGACCACCGGGGCGCAGGAATCCGCACGCACGGGCAGGCTCAGCACCCTGCTGCGGGTGAGCGCCCGCGACAACCTCTCGTCGGTGAGCCGCATGCGCATCGCGGTCGGCGGCGAGGCGCTGCGCTTCCGCGCGTTCCAGCGCACCGTGCGCATCGGCGGCCTCCACGGAAACGTGAAGGTGCGCGTGCGCGACCGCGCCGGCAACTGGTCGGCCTGGCGCCCGGCCACCCTCAGCGCGCCCTAGGGCGCGAGCGTGAGCACCGTGGGCGGGTCGCCATCCCTGGGATTCGCGGGGCAGTCGATGGAGATCGTGGCCGTCGATGCCTCGCCCGTGGACGGGTTGGCGTAGGTGAGCGCCACCCCGCCGCCGGGTGTCGCTGGGCCGCACGCGGTGGCCGACTGCGTGCCGAACACCCATGAGCGGGCGATGGCGAACGTGCTGGTGCCCCAGTCGACGATGTTGATCGTGCGCTTCACGTAACGCTCGGCCAGCGACAGCGACGCGGTCTCCTGCTGGCCGCGCTGATTCACCGCGAGGGTAAGCAGCGGCCCGGGGCTGAGCGTGCCCCAGTCGGAGTCGTCCTGGTTCCAGTAGGTGCGCGGTCGCAGGCGCAGGGTGGTGGACTCCCCATCGGCGATGGTGGTGCGCTGGGCATCGGGCTTGACCTCCCACGGACCGCGGGGGTCCTGCGGGGTCACCTGCACGTCCACGGGCAGGGTGTTGCGCACCACAAGCGGCAGCGCGTAGGTGAGGTCGGCCTTGCGGATGGGAGCCGTG
>JAGWYY010000138.1 GCA_018969105.1 Acidobacteriota bacterium
CCCTTGACGGCCTCGTCGAGCTCGCCCGACTTCGCCGCCAGGCGCTCGCGCAGCTCGCCGGCCAGGCCCCGCGAGGCCGAGATGCCGAGCTTGCAGGTGTCGGTGCCGGGGCACGAGGTGACGTCCACGATGGTCTCGGCGTAGGGGTCGGCCATGCCGATCTCCGCGAGCGCCGCGTGCAGGTCGCGCAGGTCCTCCAGGCGCACCCAGCGGAACACGATGTTCTGCTCCACGGTGGTGCGCACGGTGTCGCCCACGAAGCGGCGGGCGACGTCCGCCAGCAGGCGGGCCTGCCCCGACGAGATGTCGCCCAGGGGCAGCGGGATGGTCACCACGGCGTAGCCGGGCTGGCGCTGCAGGTACACGTTGTTCTCGCGCCAGGCGAGGAAGGCCGGGTCGGCGCCGTCGTCCTCGGCCCCGGTGTCCAGCGCGCGCGCGGGGTCCTCCGGCAGCAGGCCGTCCTCGAGGTGGGCGGTCCAGCGCGGGTCGTACGGCAGGATCTCCCGCTCCTCGCGCACCAGGCGGCTGAACTCCTCGATGCCCACCTGCGACACCAGGAACTTGATGCGCGCGCGGTTGCGGTTCTGCTTCTCGCCGAGGCGGGCGAACACGCGCGACACCGCCTGCACGGTGGGCAGCAGCTCGCCGAGCGGCACCTGGCCGGCCAGCAGCTTCGCCTGGTGCGGGGTGGTGCCGAGCCCGCCGCCCACGTAGACGTCGAACGACTGCACCGGCTCGCCATCCACCACGTCCACGCGCGCGATGGCGCCGAGGTCGTGCATCATCACCAGGCCGCAGGCCTCGTCGGCGCAGCCCGAGAACGCGATCTTGAACTTGCGCCCGAAGTCCTGGCAGTCGGGGTGCCCGAGCAGGAACCGGAAGAGTGCCTCGGAGTGCGGGGTGACGTCGAAGGCCTCGGTGCGGCACACGCCCGAGAGCGGGCAGGCCGTGAGGTTGCGCACGCCGTTGCCGCAGGCCTCGCGCGTGGTCATGCCCACGGCGGCGAGGCGGCGCATCACGGTGGGCATGTCCTCGATGTGCACGTAGTGCAGCTGGATGTCCTGGCGGGTGGTCACGTGCAGCACGTGGTCCGAGTACTCCTCGGCCAGCTCGGCGAGCACGTCGATCTGCAGCGGGGTGAGCCCGCCCCACGGAACCTTGATGCGCAGCATGCCCGGGGCGTCCCAGAGCGTCTCGGGGCCCTTGGTCAGGTCGCCCGACGGGAACTCCAGCCGGCGGTGCTCCACGCCGTCGTGGCGCTGGCCGTTGTCGTAGCGCTGTCCGTAGACGCCGCGACGCAGCCGCGTCTCGGCGAAGACGCGCTCGTCCACGCGGCCGTCCTTGCGCAGCTCGACCTGGTTCTCGAAGACGTCGATCTCCTCCGCCAGCTCAGGGTCCATCTGGCCCTGGAGGCGGTCGCGCCAGCCGATCGTGCTCACCCTGTTCTCTCCTCGCGACGGTGCGTGCATGCGTGCCGGTGCTGGCACGGATGCGGCACCCTAGGGGAAAGACCAGAAAGAAGTCAAGTATTCCGGCTTTTAAATACCCGCGATGCGGTGGTGTTTAGTGTGCGGGGCTAGCGCGCGGGAGTGGAGGCCACGGTGCGCGCGGGGTTCGCCACCGGCTCCCAGCGCACCATGCGCGCGCCCCAGTGATGCAGCGAGCGGTAGCCGAGCGCCCGCACCACCCCGAGGTTCATGTCGAGCCCGCGCTTGGCGGAGAGGCCGGGGCCCCAGTCGCGGCGCTGGGCCACGACGCACCGCTTGCCGTTCATGAGGCAGATGCGGATGTAGGCGCCGCAGGGGACGAGGTCGCTGCCCACCGTGAGGTCCATCTTCTGCGTCTGCGGGAGCCCGGGGCAGAAGTTGCCCTCGTCCCACGCGCTGTACGCCGAGGCCTCGGTGGTGCGCCTGGGGAGCACGGCCGGCATCGCCACCGCGGCGGCGGACGGCGCGCTCACGGGGTTCGCGGGGGGAACGGGCGCGGATCCCGTGGTTCCCGCCGGCGGCGCGGACACGGGCGCGGTGGGCATGCCCTCGGGCATCGCCGCCATGGTGCCGGACACCGCAACGCCCCCGAGGAGGGCGAGCGAGGTAACGGCGATGGCGATGCGATGCAGCAGGGGTTGCTCCCTGTCGCGGTGTCGGTCCGGGGCCGCCCGGGGGACGGACGGCGAATTGCTCACGGACCCTGTGAAGTACGGCTCGGAACCCTAGCCGGACGGGGGGCCCTGCAACCTCGGAAACCCGCTCGTAGCGGGGAAGAGCGTTACGTCCCATTCGCGCTGGGAGCAGGAAAAAGGCCCGAGACGCCGAGAGCCGCGCGATGGCGGCTCTCCCGGTGACCTGCGAATGGGCCGTGCAGGGATCGAACCTGCGACCTTGGGATTAAGAGTCCCCTGCTCTGCCAGCTGAGCTAACGGCCCGGCGGCACGCTAGCACCGGGCCGTGCCCCGGGGGAAGGGGTTCAGCCGGTGGTGGTGACCGGCTTCGAGAGCTGGGCCAGGCGGTTGCGGATGTCCGGGGCGAGGGTGTCATCGGGCGCGAGCTGCAGGAAGCGCTGGTAGGCGAGGATCGCCTGGTTGCGCTGCCCGGCCTGCTCGGCCACCTGCCCCCAGTACGCGAAGGCCTGGGAGTCCTTCGGGTTGCGCGCGGTGTAGGCCTGCAGCGCGGGCAGGGCCGCCGCCGGGTTGTTCTGCGTGGTCGCCACCGTCACCACGCCGAGCACCACGTCGAGGTCGTCCGGCGCGGTCTTCGCGGCGGCCAGGGCGCTGGCGAGGGCCTGCGGGTCCTGGCGGTTCACCGCCAGCGTGGCCTGGGCGACCGTGATCTGCGCCTTGGCGAGGTCGCTGCGCGCCTGCGCGAGGTCCTTCTTGGCCTGCGCGCTCTTCGGCGACTGCTTCACGGCCTTCGTGGCGGCGGCCACCGCGGCCTTGCCCTGCTGCACGCTCGCCTGCGCGTCGCTCACCGCCTGCGCCGCCGGATCGGCCACGCCGCAGCCGCCACCGACCGCGAGGAAGCCCGCCACCAGGCCGAAGCCGAGGAAGGCGATGATCGCCACGATGGCGACGACCTTGGTGAGGGTCTTCTGGTGCTTCCCGTCGAACAGCACGGCGCGACGCTACATGATCCGCTCGCGCGCCTCGTTCGCGGCGGCCACGATGGCCGGCGTGTCGAGGCGCGTCGCACCGTGCTCATCGAGCACCTGCTCGCCATCCACCCAGGCGGCCACCACCTGCGAGCGCGGATCGAGCACCACAAGCGAGGGGTCGGCCTCGAGCGGCGCGCCCTCGAACGGGCGGATCGCCACGATGTCAGCGCGCTTGCCGGGAACCAGCGACCCGACCTGCGCGTCCATGCCCAGCACGCGTGCCGACCCGATAGTGGCCAGCGCGAGCATGTCCGCTGCCACCGGCCGCATCCCGCGCCGCGCCGCGGCCTCGGCGGCCCAGCGGGCCTCGTCGCGCAGGTCGTAGGCGCCGGCGCTTGCGGGGCTGTCGGTGCCGAGGCCCACGGTCACGCCGAGTGCGTCGAGCATCTCGATGGGGGCGTCGCCGCATTCCAGTCGCACGTTGGAGTGCGGGCAGTGGGCCACGCGCACGTCGTGCTCGGCGAGCATCGCGGCATCGCCCTCCTCCACCTGCACGCAGTGCGCCGCGATGAGGCCCGGTGCCAGCGCGCCGGCGGCCTCGAGCCGCGAAACCACTCCCGGCCCCCCGCCCGGCCACCGGGCGGGGTCGCGTCCCACCGAGTGGATGGCGTCCACGAGCGGTCCCACGCCGTCGTCGAGCAGCATCACCTCGTCGGGCGACTCCGCCACGTGGGCCGCCACGGAGCCGGCCCCGAGGATGGGATCACCCAGCACCTCGGCCCAGAGTTCGGGGCCCACCGTGTAGGGGGAGTGCGGCGAGACCCCCACGTGCACCCGCGGTGCGGCCGCATCGCGCGCGGCCAGCAGGGCTTCTGCGTGGGCCATCACCTTCTCGCGTGCGTCCGCCCCGGTGTCGCGCCCGAAGATCTCCATGTGCACGGTGGCCCGCAGCCCGGCATCACCGGCCGCGCGCACGCCGAAGCCGCTCGGCCC
>JAGWYY010000139.1 GCA_018969105.1 Acidobacteriota bacterium
TCGGGTGGCGATCGTGGATGAGTACCCGGCGCAGGTCGAGGGCATGACCCGCGTGATCGACCAGTCAAGCTCGATGGAGGTGGTGATGACCGCCACGTCGGGCGGGGAGGCGCTCGGCAAGCTCCCGGACGCGCACCCCGACGTGGTGGTGCTGGAGCCGTGGATGCGCAGCGGCGACGGCATCGCGTTCGCCGCGCAGGTGGCCCGCGAGCACCCGGAGATCACCCTGGTCGCTCTGTCGCGGCTGTGGGACGACGACCACGTGGCCGAGGGCATGCAGGCCGGCATGGTGGCGCACCTGCCCAAGACGACGCCGCTCGACGACCTGCCGGCCCTCATCCGCCAGTCGGCGCTCGGCGCCGAGGTGCGACCGGCGGGCAGCAAGGCGCATGCGCTGCGCACGCCGCTCACCACGCGCGAGCGCGACGTGCTGCGCCTGGCCGCGCGCGGCCTCTCGAACGTGGAGATCGGACGGGAGCTGTACGTCACGGAGCAGACCGTGAAGTTCCACCTCTCGAACATCTACCGCAAGCTCGGCGTGACCAACCGCACGCAGGCGAGCCACGAGGCCGCGCGCGCCGGAATACTCGGCTAGCTCCGAGCAGGACGCGGGGGGCGAGCGCGGTCGCACGGGCCTGCGCACCGCAGCGCGACAGCATCCGGGGCCCCACCCGGGCCCACCCAGGCGTGGCGGGCCGTGCCGGCCGCGGGAGTAGCCTTCCTGATGGCATGTCACCTCAACCCTCTCGGGGGCCGGACAGCGCCCCGCCCATTGCGCGCGTCGCGGTGCTCGACGAGTACCCGTTCTCGCGCGCGGGGCTCACGGATGGCATCGCCGCGGCCGAGGGCTTCACGGTGTGCTGCAGCGCGTCCACGGGGGATGAGCTGATCGCGCACCTGAGCACATGTTCGTGCGCCGTGGTGGTGGCCGAGCCCTGGCTGCGCAGTGACGATGGCCTGGACGCGCTCGCGCGCATCGGCCATGACCACCCGGACATCACGATCGTGGCGTTCTCACGCGTGTGGGACCGGGAGCGCGTGCAGCAGGTGATGGCGCTGGGCGCCCGCGCATACGTGCCCAAGACCACCGCCGTGGCCACCCTGCCCGGCATCATCCGTCGCGCGATGGACGGGCTCGTGACCGTTCCCCAGGATCACGGCGACCATGGCCGGACGGTTGACCTCACCACGCGCGAGTTCGATGTGCTCCGCCTCGCCGCCGACGGCCGTGACAACGCGGGGATCGCCGCCGACCTGGCCATCGCGGAGCGCACCGTGAAGTTCCACCTGCAGAACGCCTACCGCAAGCTCGGGGCCAGCAACCGCACCGAGGCCGCGGCAATCGCGCGGCGGCAGGGAATCCTCTCCTAGGCCCCCGGCGACGCCATCTGGCGGCGCGCCGGCGCGACCCGGCGCCAGATGGGCGCGGTGACGGCGTCTGACATCCGGGCGATGGGCGCGGTGACGGCCGCGAGCGGGCGGCGGGCGAGGTACATCACCACGACCGCCGCCACGAGGCCCACGACCGCGCCGGCGAGGACGTCACCCGGGTAGTGCAGGCCGATGGCCACCCTCGAAATCGCAATGGCCGCGGCCAGGCACAGCATTCCGATGCCCCACCGGCGGCTGACGAACAGCAGCGCGAACCCCACCGCGAACGCCGCCGCGGAGTGATCGCTCGGGAATGACGGATCGGCGGACGCATTGGTGAACCACAGGTGGACGTCCGCCGGGTGGGCCATGGACGGCCGTGGCCGCGCCCAGATGTAGCTGATCACCTGGTTGATGCCCAGCGCGATCGCCGCGGCGGCGAGCGCGCCGAGCACGCCCTCCCTCAGGCGCCCGGGCGAGCCGGGGCGCACCGAGAACCATGCGACCACCAGCGCGGCCACCACGAGGAAGGGGCTGAGGTCGGAGAAGATCGCCAGGGCGTGGGCCAGCCAGACGTGGCCGCCCAGGTGGTCGTTCACGGCGTGCAGGGCGTCGTAGTCCATGGGGCCACGTTAACGGCGCATAGGCCACTCCCCTGCTCCGGCGCGTCCGGTGGTCAGGTCATGTTCAGGCAGCCTGCGCGGCCTCCGGGCAGCCAATGCGATACTGGCCGCGTGAGCGGGCGACGTGTGCTGGTGGTCGAAGATGACCCACGCCTCAGGGACATCCTGCAGCGGGGACTGTCCCGCGAGGGCTTCGACGTGCTGCTGGCGGCGTCGGGCGAGGACGCCATGCGCAAGGGCGCGGATGGTGACGTGGCCGCCGTGATCCTCGACATCGGCCTGCCCGATGCAGATGGGCGCGACGTGTGCCAGGCGCTCCGCGCGCGGGGCCTCACGGCCCCGGTGATCTTCCTCACGGCGCGCGACGCCCTGGTGGATCGCCTGGCCGGGTTCGATGCCGGCGGCGATGACTACATGATGAAGCCCTTCGAGTTCGAGGAGCTCATCGCGCGCTTGCAGGCAGCCATGCGACGGGCCGGCGAGCACGGCGCCCTGGAGGGCGCCGGCCTTGTGCTCGACCCCGCAGCGCACGCCGTGCAGCAGGGCGACGTGCGGGTGGCCCTCACCCCCACGGAGTTCCGGGTGCTCGGCGCGTTGCTGGCCAGGCCCGGAGAGGCCGTGCGCCGGCAGGACATCGTGCGCTCGGGCTGGCCGGCCGGCGCGATCGTGAGCGACAACTCGGTGGATGCCTACATCGCGCGCGTGCGTCGCAAGGTGCGCGACCTTCCCGACCCCCCGCAGATCACCACGGTGGTGGGCGTGGGATACCGCCTCGGATGAGGCTGCCGCGCCCCCGCACCCTGCGCGGCCGCCTGCTCCTGATCGTGGGGGCGTCGGTGGTTGCCGTCGTCGTCATTGCGGTCATCGCGCTCAACATCACGCTTCGCATCGCGCTGCTCGACGACGCCCGCACCGCTGCACGTGAGCGCGCCGAGGCAGTGGCGCTCACCGTGGCCGAGCAGGTGGCCACGAAGTCGCGCGCGCTGGCCACGGCGGCCAGCGGCGTGGACGCCTGGACATCGGTCGGCGGCGTGGTGCACGACCCGCCGCGGGCCTCGGCGGCCGCTCGGGCATCGGCGCGCCGGCTGCTGGCCTCGCGTGACACCTCGCTCGAGGTGGAGGGCGAGTCGGCCATGCTCGGGGCCGCCGACATCGCCGTGCAGGGCGAGTCGCTCGGGCGCGCCGTGGCGGCCGTTGCGCTGTCGCCATACGAGCGCACCGAGCGGCACGTGCTCATCGGGTCCGCCGCGGCGGGACTGCTGCTGGTGATCCTCGTGGTGGGCATCACGGCGTGGGCCCTGCGGTCGGCGCTCAGGCGCATCGACGAGATGACCACCACGGCCGCGTCGTGGAGCGAGGAGGGGTCCGACCAGCGCTTCGAGCGCGGCGATCCCGTGGACGAGGTGAGCGCCCTGGCGTCGATGCTCGACCGCATGCTCGATCGCATGCAGGCGAGCCTGCGGCACGAGCGGGCCCTTACGGCAGAGGTGTCGCACGAGCTCCGCACGCCGCTGGCGCGCATCGTGGCCGAGGCCGACCTCGCCCTGCGCGACGTCACCCTGGGCGCGGAGCAACGCGGGGCCATCGCGGCGATCCGCGACGACGCCCTGAGGATGAACGACGCCATCACGGCGCTGCTGGCATCCGCCCGCCAGCAGGCGGGCGGATCGGCCACATGCGACGCCGTCGCGGTTGCGCGCGACGCCCTCGCCGGCGCGCGACCGCCGGGATCCAACGGCATCGCCGCAGACCTCGAGGCACCCGCCGACATGGTGCTCGTGCCCATGGAGCCGGAAGTACTGAGCCGCATCATCGCCCCGCTCGCGGAGAACGCCTTCGGCCACGCACGCAGCCGGGTGACGGTGGGCGTCAGTCGCTCCGGATCGCGCGTGCGCGTGCTCGTCGAGGATGACGGCCACGGCGTGCCGGCCGGCGAGGCCGAGCGCATCTTCGAGCCGGGGAGCAGGGGGTCGAACGCGCGCGGCGGAGGGTCCGGGCTCGGCCTGCCGCTGGCGCGACGCCTGGCACGGGCGGCGGGCGGCGACGTTCGCTGCCTGCCCGGTTCCGGCGGTTCCTTCGAGATCACC
>JAGWYY010000140.1 GCA_018969105.1 Acidobacteriota bacterium
AAGCCGGTGCCATGCCCGAGGCCATGGGCGTGCTCGAGTGGAAGGGCCTCGCCGTGCTCACGGTGCCGGGCATCGACGATGAGATCGCGGCGCTGGCCGTGCAGGAGGCCTTCCCCTCCCCGGCGCAGGGCGTGCTCGCCGAGCTGCCGGATGACGTGCGGCCCGACGGCGCGGACGTGGTGCTGGCGGGGCCGCCAGCGGGACTCGATCCATCCGCCCCGCTCACGCCGCTCGCCACCGCCACGTGGTCGCACCCGCTCAGGGTCGCACTCGAGCTGGCCGCGCACGGCCAGGCGATCGACGCGGCGTCATACCCGGCCGAGATCATCCCCGAGCTCCGGCGCTGGGGGCTCGACGGGGCGCCTCCCCCGCCCGACGCGCCGAGCCTGGAGATCGAGGACGACCCCTGCCCCCGTCGGCGCCATGCCCGCACGGTGCTGCGGCGCCTGCTGCGCATGGGCAAGGTTGGCGCGCAGTACCACACCGAGTTCGACCACCTCTACCGGGGAGCGGCACCCGAGGACCGTCGCGATGCCCTCGCGGTCGGCGAGGCGCTGGTGCGCGCGGGCCTGCTGGGCGAGAAGCCGAGCGTGGGCCAGCGCCACGTCTACCTGCGCCGCGACTCCCTCCCGGCCATCCACGCCCTGATCGACCGAGGCGAGACGACCGACCCGGTGCTGGCCGCCGAATGGACGGCCCCACCCCCGGGGAGCGCTACTTGGTGACTGTCACCGTTACCACCGGCAGTGGGGTGGTGACCTTCAGTTCGTCGGGCTGGTCGGGGCCGCCGCGCGCCACGTAGCCGATGAGGCCGCCGATGATGAGGGCCACCACGATCAGGGCGATCGCCAGGCCGCGGGACATCGTGCCGGGGGTACGGCCGCCGGGCTTCTCGCCCCTCTGGCGGGCGGTGCTCATCGGGCCACCGCGTCCGAGGCGTTGCGGGCCCAGCGGGCGAAGGCCGCATCGAGCGTGGTGGATGGGTCCCAGGCCGCGGGGGTGCCGGGGGCAACGCGCTGGGCGAGCTCGAGGAACCACCGCGACGAGTCGCCGTACACCGTCACGAGGTCGGCCAGCCGGTAGGTGGCGCCGATGCGCCGGCGCAGTTCGTCATCCACGGCGTCCACCACCCTGAGGCGCGCGTCGCGTGCCGGTCCGGGCTCATGGAGCCGCTTCTCGCCGGCGTCCCACTCCATGAGCGCCGTGGCCTCCGCGGGGGTGGCGCCCCTCATGCCGCGCCCCCGATGCAGCACGCTGCGGGCCAGGCGGCCCCGCTGCGATCCATGATCCAGTCCCCCACGGGGTTGCCGCCCTCGGCGAGGGCGAAGGCCAGCTGGGCATGCAGGCACTTGACATGGTCGGGATCGCCCGCGCCGGCAACGCGATGCCCCTCGTGCACGGCCTGGTGACGTGCGTGCGCCTCGGCGACGGGGCCCGCCATGGCCTCGTCCTGCTCGAGCATGCGCACCCCGCCATCGGCCTCGAGCCTGCTGACGGCCGTGGCGAGGGCCCGGCAGGTGAGCCACTCACGCGTGGGGAACGGATAGCCGCGCTCGTCGCGCGGGGCGTTCTCGATGACGGCCGGATTGCCGAATGGGCACCGCACCGCCACGCGAAACCCCGCATGGGGATCGCGCCCGATGAGCCTGCGCACGGCGTCGGCGTCAGTCGATGAGGCCGGTGACGAAGCCCCAGACCCCGGTGTCGCCGTCATCGGCGCTCGCCTTCTTCGGCGGGGCGGGCTTCTTGATGCCGCGCACGGCGTAGGGCGTCTCCCCCGGACGCACCATTCCGAGCTCGCGCGCGCGCTCCTCGAGGACGTCCTCGCGACCCAGTGCCCTGATCTGCCGGGACAGTCCGTCGCGCACCTTGCGGGCCTCGATCAGCTGCACCTGCTGCTCGCGCAACTGGGACTTCTGCTGCATGTAGTCGCGGACGGGTCCCACATAGGCGAACACCAGCCCGCCGATGAGCCCGATGATGAGAAGTCGCTTGAGCAGCGCCCCGTTCCCGCGATCCGCGGGGTCCCCGGTGGACCCCTACGCAGACGGGATACGCGCTCAGGAGGCGACTTCCTCTCATGTCAGTGGTGCGAGAACGCCGAGGGCCCGGGGTACGACGCCGCCGGCCCGAGCTGCTCCTCGATGCGCAGCAGCTGGTTGTACTTGGCGGTGCGCTCGCCGCGCGACGGCGCGCCGGTCTTGATCTGCCCCGCGCCCGTGGCCACGGCAAGGTCGGAGATGAAGGTGTCCTCGGTCTCGCCGGAGCGATGGGAGATGATCGACCGGTACCCGTGGCGCGACGCCAACTCGATGGCCGCGAGGGTCTCCGACAGCGTGCCGATCTGGTTCACCTTGATGAGGATGGCATTGCCCACGCCGCGGTCGATGCCCATCTGCAGGCGCGCGGTGTTGGTGACGAAGAGGTCGTCGCCCACAAGCTGGACGTCCTGGCCCACGGCGTCGGTGAGCATCTTCCAGCCGTCCCAGTCGTCCTCGGCCATGCCGTCCTCGATCGACACGATCGGGAAGGCATCGCAGAGCTCGGCCCAGTGCGCGGCCATCTCCTCCGACGACAGCACGCGGCCCTCGCCCTCGAGGTGGTACGCGCCGTCGCGGTAGAGCTCGGTGGTGGCCGGGTCGAGCGCGATGGCCACGTCGTCGCCCGGGCGATAGCCGGCCGCGGCGATGGCCTCCATCACCACGTCGAGTGCCGCGCGGTTGCTCGGCAGGTCGGGGGCGAACCCACCCTCGTCACCCACGCCGGTGGTGAGCCCGCGGGCGCGCAGCACGCCCTTGAGCGCGCCGTACACCTCGGATCCCATGCGAAGGCCCTCGGCAAAGGTGCGCGCGCCCACCGGGGCGATCATGAACTCCTGGAAGTCCACGGAGTTGTCGGCGTGCGCGCCGCCGTTGAGGATGTTCATGAGCGGCACCGGCATGCGGTGCGCCTGCGCCCCGCCGATGTAGCGGTAGAGCGGCAGGCCGGCGTCGTTGGCCGCGGCCTGCGCCACCGCCAGCGAGCAGCCGAGGATCGCGTTGGCGCCGAGGCGGCCCTTGTTGGGCGTGCCGTCCAGCGAGGTCATGGTGCGGTCGACGGTGGCCTGGTCGGCGGCGTCGAGGCCCACGAGCGCGCCGAAGAGCTCATCCTCCACATTGGCCACGGCCTTCAGCACGCCCTTGCCGCCGTACGCCGACGGCTCGCCGTCACGCAGCTCCACGGCCTCGTGCATTCCGGTGCTGGCTCCTGACGGCACCGCCGCGCGTCCCCACGCGCCGCTCGAGAGCTCGACCTCCACCTCAACGGTGGGCTGCCCTCGCGAATCGAGGATCTGCCGGGCGTGGACGCGCGTTATCTCGGCCATGGGACCTTTCGGGTCGAGTGGAGTGACTCCCCGATACTACGGGCGCGCGCGGAACCGCGTGTACCACTCCAGCTGTGCCTCCGGCGGGAGCGCCTCGAAGTCCTCCCCCGCCTCGGCCGCCATCGCGGCGGCGCCCTCCACGCGCTCGCGGAAGCGCGCGGCGGCGGCGCGGACGGCGATCTCGGGGTCCACCCCGGCGGCGCGGGCCACGGCCACGGCCGCGAAGATGACGTCCCCCACCTCGTGCTGGCCGGGATCGGCGCGGACCTCCCCCACCTCCTCGTCCAGCTTGGCCAGCGCGGCCTGCACGTCGGGGAAGGCGAAGCCCGCGCTCGCCGCGCGCTTCTGCGCCTTGGCCGCGTAGGCCAGGGCCGGCAGGCCCGGGGGCAGCTCGTGGAAGATGCCCTCGTCGGGTCGCTCGGCGCGCTTGCGCTGCTCCCAGATGTCCACCACGGCGCCGGCGTCGGCGGCGGCCTGGTCGCCGTACACGTGCGGGTGGCGGCTGATGAGCTTGTCGGCCTGCCCGCGCGCCACGGTGGCCAGGTCCGCGTGACCGTCCTCCTCGAGCAGCGCCGACAGGAACACCGACTGGAACAGCAGGTCACCGATCTCGTCGGCCTGGTGGTCGGGGTCGCCCTCGGCCACGGCCTCCGCCACCTCGAAGGCCTCCTCCACCGTGTGCGGCACGATCGTGGC
>JAGWYY010000013.1 GCA_018969105.1 Acidobacteriota bacterium
GGAAGAGGCTGGCGAACTCGCACCCGATCACGCCGGCGCCCAGCACGATCATGCTCTCGGGCACCTCGGGCATCACCAGCACGTCGTTCGAGGTGAGCACCGCGGGGTTGTCCATGTCGATGCCCGGCAGGCCGGCCGGCTCGGTGCCCACGGCCACGATGAGGTGGTCGTACTCGTAGCGCGTGCCGTCCACCACCACGGCGTCGCCGTCCACCACGCCCTGCCCGCGCACGAGCGTGACGCCCTTGCGCTCGCAGGCGCCCTCCACGCCACCGCGCATCTTGAGCACGATGTCGTCCTTGCGGGACATCATCGCGGCGAAGTCGTAGCCCACCTCGCCCACGAGGATCCCGAACTCCTTCGCCTCGCGGATCTTCCGCAGCAGGTCACTCGCCGCGAGCAGCGCCTTGGTGGGGATGCATCCCCAGTTGAGGCAGGTGCCGCCGAGCTCGGCGCGCTCCACCAGCACCACCTGCGCCCCCATCTGCGCGGCGCGCAGGGCGGCGACGTCCCCGCCCGGTCCGCCCCCGAGCACGACAACCCGCGGCCCATCGCTCATGTGAAGGTCATCTCCCTGCCCGCGAGGGCATCTTCGAGCACGCGCGCCTGCTCGAGCTGGTGGGTCTGCGGGTAGCCCTCGCTCACCGACGCCCGCGCCGGGCGGCCGACGTACTCGAACGACTCGATGGGCAGCAGCCGCTCGATGCGGCGGGTCACGAACGACCAGGCGCCCATGTTGCGCGGCTCCTCCTGCACCCACTGCACGGTCTTCAGGTTCGGATAGCTCTCGAACAGCGCGAGGATCTCCTCGCGCGGGAACGGGTAGAGCTGCTCGATGCGACCGATCGCGAGCTCGGGGTGCTTCTCGCGGTCGGGGTGGCCGTCGAGCTCGTGGAAGATCTTGCCGGTGCACAGCAGCAGGCGGGTCACCGCCGCGGGGTCGGTCACGCGCGGATCGGCCAGCACGGGCTCGAAGCGGCCCTTCGTGAGGTCGTCGAGGCTGCTCGATGCGGCCTTCGCGCGCAGCAGGCTCTTGGGCGTGAACACCACGAGCGGGCGGATCTCGTCGAGCAGGCCCTGGCGGCGCAGCAGGTGGAAGTAGTTGGCCGCGGTGGAGCAGTTGGCGATGCGCATGTTGCCCTCGGCCGCGAGGCGCAGGAAGCGCTCGGGACGCCCCGAGGAGTGCTCCGGGCCGTTGCCCTCGTAGCCGTGCGGCAGCAGCAGCGTGAGGCGCGAGCGCACGCCCCACTTGGCCTCGCCGGCCGCGAGGAACTGGTCGATCATGATCTGGGCGCCGTTGGCGAAGTCGCCGTACTGGGCCTCCCAGATGACCAGCGCCTCGTGCGCCGTAGTGGAGTAGCCGTACTCGAAGCCCACGCAGGCGGCCTCCGACAGCGGGCTGTTGTGCAGCTCGAACGATGCCTTGGCGCGCAGCAGGTGCTGCATGGGCACGTACACCTCGCCCTTGTGGGGCTCGTACGTGGCGTCATCCGCGCTGTGGTGCAGCTCGAGGTGCCGCTGCGTGAAGGTGCCGCGCGCGACGTCCTGTCCGGTGAGGCGGATCGGCACGCCCTCGGTGAGCAGCGACGCGAACGCCAGCGCCTCGGCGTGCGACCACGTGATGCCGCCGTCCTCGGCCAGCGCGGCGCGCCTGCGCTCGAGCTGCGGGGTGAGCTTGCCATGCACGGGGAAGCCATCGGGCGGCAGGTGCAGCTGCTCGTTGAGGCTGCGCAGGGTGGACGCGCTCACGCGGGTCTTCACCACCTGCGTCTTCGCGCGGCGGCGCTTGTCGCGCGAGCTCTCCTGGTCGGATCCCTGCTCGAGGCCCGACTGCACGCGCTTGTGCGCCGACGTCATGCGCTCCTCGGCCACCGTGACCATCGCGGCGTAGTCGTCCTCGCTGATGACGCGGTCCTCGATGAGGCGGTCTGCGTAGATGCGCGCCACCGTGGGGTGCTCCTTGATGGTGCGCGCCATCACCGGCTGCGTGTAGGCCGGCTCGTCGAGCTCGTTGTGGCCGAGGCGCCGGTACCCGATGAGGTCGATGAGCACGTCGTGGCCGAACCTGGCGCGGAACTGCACGGCGAGGTTCACGGCCGCGATGCAGGCATCCACGTCATCGGCGTTCACATGCACGATGGGCATGTCGAAGCCCTTGGCCATGTCGCTGGCGTAGCGTGTGGAGCGGCTGTCCTCGGGGTCGGTGGTGAAGCCCACCTGGTTGTTGACGATCACGTGGATCGTGCCGCCGGTCGAGTAGCCGACCAGGCCCTGCAGGTTGAGGGTCTCGGCCACCACGCCCTGGCCGGGGAACGCGGCGTCGCCGTGGATGAGCAGCGCCACGGCGCGGTCGGGCTGGTGCTCGGCGATGTTGGTGGCGCGGATGGTCTGCTTGGCGCGCACGCCGCCCTCGGCCACGGCGTTCACCTGCTCGAGGTGGCTCGGGTTGGCGGCCAGGTGCACGTGCACCGACCTGCCCGAGCGCGCCTTGAAGGTGCCCTCGGCGCCGAGGTGGTACTTCACGTCGCCGGCGGCGGCGTAGGGCTCGCCGTCGGCGTGGTCGTCGTCGGACTCGTGCTCCATCTGGCCCTCGAACTCGGCGAGGATCGACTCGGGCGGGCGGCCGACCGTGTGCATGATGCTGGCCAGGCGGCCGCGGTGGGCCATGCCGATGTGCACCTCGGGAACGCCGTCCTCGGCCACCCTCTGCACGATCTCGTCCATCATCGGGATGAGCGCGTCACAGCCCTCGAGCGAGAAGGTCTTCTGGCCCAGGTACGTGCGGCGCAGGAACCGCTCGAATACCTCAACGGACACCAGGCGCTCGAGCAGCGCGCGGCGCTCGTCGCGCGGCAGCGGCGTGCGCACCTGGCCCGACTCGATGAACTCGCGCAGCCACTGGCGCTGGTCGTGGTCGGAGATGTGCTCGATCTCGTAGGCGATGGTGCCGCAGTAGGTGTCCTTCAGCGCCGGGTAGGCCTCGGCGAAGGTGGCGCCCGGCACGGCGACGCCGAGGAGCGACGCCGGCACCAGCTTCATGTGCTCGGGGGTGAGGCCCACCCATGCCGGCTCGAGCGACGGGTCACCCGGGGGCGGCGAGCCCAGCGGGTCGAGGTGCGCGGCCAGGTGGCCGTACGTGCGGAATGCGCGCAGCAGCGACATCGCGCCGGCCAGGGCCTTGAGGGTGTCCTCGTCGGCGCTGGCGGCCACGGCCGGGGCGGCGCCCTCGGGCGCGGCGGCCTGCGGGGTGAAGTCGAGCGGCGGCTGGGCCGGCAGCCCGAGGGCCTGGCGGATCTCGTCGTAGAAGCCCTCATCGCCGGCCAGGAGCCCGGCGATGTCGCGCAGGAAGGCGCCGCTCTCGGCGCCCTGGATGACGCGGTGGTCGTAGGTGGAGGTAACGGTCATCACCTTCGACACGCCCCACACCTTCAGCAGGTCGTCGGGCACGCCCTCCATGCCGGGCGGCCAGGTGATGCCGCCCGTGGCCACGATCGTGCCCTGCCCCGGCATGAGCCGCGGCACCGATGCGTTGGTGCCGAAGCCGCCGGGGTTGGTGAGGGTGACGCCCGCGCCCTTGAGCTCGTCGGGCGTGATCTTGCCCACGCGCGAGCGCTGGATGAGGTCGTCGAATGCCGCACGGAAGCCCTGGAAGCCCAGTGCCCCGCAGTCGCGGATCACCGGCACCAGCAGCGAGCGGCTGCCGTCCTTGCGCTCCACGTCCACGGCGATGCCGAGGTTCACGGCCTCGCGCGGCACCTTGTTGGGCACGCCGTCCACGCGCGCGAACGCCGTGCTCATCACGGGCGTCCGCTCCACGGCGCGCACGATGGCCCAGGCGATGATGTGCGTGAACGACAGCTTGCCGCCACCCGCCACTGCCAGGGCCTCGTTCAGGCGCTTGCGCTCGGCGTCGAGCGCCTGCACCGAGATGGTGCGGAAGGTGGTTGCCGTGGGGATCGACCGGCTGTCGTCCATGTAGTCGGCCAGCGCGGCCGCGGGGCCCGTGAGCTTCACCAGCTCCTCGCCCGGCGGCGGCGGGGGCTCGGCCATGCCACCGCCCTTGCCGGCGTTCTCCACGTCGGCGCGGCGGATGAGGCCTCCCGGCCCGGTGCCCGACACGTTCGCGAGGTCGACGCCCTGCTCGAACGCCACGCGGCGCGCGATGGGGGACGCCGCCACATCGCGCACGGGCGGCGGTGCGCCGGGTGCTGCGCCGTTGCCGTTCGCGGCCGTGACGGCGGGGGAGGCCGGGGCAGCCGCGGTCTCCTCGGCGGGCGGAGCGGCGGCCGGTGCCGCCGCCGCGGGAGCCGCCCCGTTGCCCGAGGCGATCTCGCCCAGCAGCTGGCCCACCTCCACGGCCACGCCGGCGTCCGCCGCGATTGCGGCCAGCACGCCCGAGGCGGGTGCGGGAATCTCCACGTCCACCTTGTCGGTGGTCACCTCGAGGAGGGTCTCGCCCTCGGCCACCGGATCGCCGACGGCCTTCCTCCACTCGATCACGGTTCCCTCGGTCACCGACTCGCCGAGTACGGGAAGGAGGATCTGGATCGTTGTGTCGGCCGGTGTCACGGTCGGCTACCGAGGATACGCCTGACACCGGGCGTTGGCCCATGGTTCGGGCAACCTGCAACGCGCGTCCCCGGGCCATCGGGCCGCGCCCGCGCCGTCGCCCGCGCGGGACTAGTCGAGGTCGAGGGCGAGGTCGAGTGCCGGGGCGGAGTGCGTGAGCGCCCCCACGCTCACGTAGTCCACCCCGCAGGCCGCGGCACGCGCAACGCCGGCCAGGTCCATGCCCCCGGACCCCTCGGTCTCGGCGCGGCCGGCGCACATCTGCACCGCCGCGCGCATGGTGGCCTCGTCCATGTTGTCGAGCAGCACGCGGTCGGCCCCCACCTCGAGGGCGAGCTCCACGCCGGCCAGGTCGTCGGCCTCCACCTCCACGGGAACGCCGGGCAGCTCCTCCCGGGCGCGCGCCACCGCAGCGGCTAGGTCGATGCCGCCCATGGCCAGGTGGTTGTCCTTCACCAGCACCATGTCGTGCAGGCCCATGCGGTGGTTC
Organism: Acidobacteriota bacterium; assembly: GCA_018969105.1. Classification (GTDB taxonomy): domain Bacteria; phylum Actinomycetota; class Thermoleophilia; order Miltoncostaeales; family Miltoncostaeaceae; genus SYFI01. Next base: position 5,060 of record JAGWYY010000013.1, read on the forward strand.
ACGCCGCCGCCGGCCGCCACGGCCTGCTTCTCGAGCACGCGCCACCCCGGGGTGGTCTTGCGGGTGTCCAGCACCTTCGCGGGGCGGGCGGCCTCGACGTAGCGGGCCGTGAGCGTGGCTATTCCTGAGAGGTGCGACATGCCGTTGAGCAGCGTGCGCTCGGCCGACAGCACCGCGCGCGCGGGGCCGTCCACGCCCAGCACGCTCTCGCCGGGCGCGAGCACCGCGCCGTCGGCGGCCTGCCAGGTGCCCGTGATGCCCATCTGGCGCAGCACCTCCTCGCCGAATGCGCGTCCGGCCAGCACGCCGCCCGAGCGGGCCACCACGCGGCCTCGGGCATGGCCGTCGTCCGGGATGGTGACCAGCGACGTCACGTCGCCCCGCTCGCCGAGGTCCTCGGCCAGCGCGGCGGCCACCAGATCGGCCAGGTCCATCAGAGGGCGAGCATGCGGTCGAGGGCCAGGCGCGCCTCGGCGGCCATGTCCTCGTCCACGCTCACCACGTTCATCACCTCACCCGCGGCGAGGTTCTCGAGCGTCCACGTGAGCTTGGGCAGGGTGATGCGGTTCATGGTGACGCACGGGCAGAGGTCCTCCTTGAGGCAGAAGACCGTCTTGTCCGGGTGGTTGATGCGCAGGCGGTCCACCAGGTTCCAGTCGGTACCGATCGCCACGGTCGACCCCGCCGGGAGCTCGTCGATGCGCCTGATGATGTACTCGGTGCTGCCGTCCTCGTCCGCGGCCTCCACCACCGGGCGCGGGCACTCCGGGTGCACGATCACGGTCACGTCCGGGTGCGCGGCGCGGGCCTCCTCCACCTGCCGCACCGTGAATCCGGTGTGCACGTTGCAGAAGCCCTTCCAGAGAACGATCTCCGATGCCGCGAGCGCGTCGGGCGCGATGCCGCCGAGGTCGGCCTGGCGCGGGTCCCACACCACGGGGTCGGAGGGATCCATGCCCAGCAGGCACGCGGTGTTGCGGCCCAGGTGCTCGTCGGGGAAGAAGAACACCATGTCGCCCTGCTCGCGGGCCCAGCGGAAGGCGCGCTCGGCGTTGCCCGACGTGCACACCGCGCCGCCGTTGCGGCCGACGAAGGCCTTCAGGTCGGCGCCGGAGTTCATGTAGGTGAGCGGCACGATGGTGCGGTCGGGGAACTGGGCGGTGATCTGCCCCCAGGCGTCGTTCACCGTGAAGATGTCGGCGCACTCGGCCAGGTGGCACCCGGCGCCGAGATCGGGCAGCACCACGCGCTGGTGCGGCTGGCTGAGGATGTCCGCGGCCTCGGCCATGAAGTACACGCCGAGGAACACCACGAGGTCGGCCTTCGTGGCCTCGGCGCCGCGGCGGGCCAGCAGGAACGAGTCGCCCGTGATGTCGGCGAACCGGATGACCTCGTGCTTCTGGTAGTGGTGGCCGAGGATGACCAGGCGATCGCCCAAGGCCTCCCGTGCCGCCGTGGCGCGGGCGATGAGCTCCGCCTCGGGGACCGTCTCCTCGGGCGCCGGGATGGCGCAGGTGGGGGCGATCGTGGTCACGCTACCTCCGTGAGGTCGATGGACGGCAGGGCCGTCGGGGTGTCTGCGGCCCAGCATGTGCGGTGCGCCTGCGAGGGGTCCGTCTCGGGGAAGTCGGTGCGGAAGTGGGCGCCGCGGCTCTCCTCGCGCGCATTCGCGGCCAGGGCGGTGAGCCGCGCGATGTCGAGCAGGCCCGCGGCCTCGGCATCGGCGGGGCGGGGGAGTGCATCGAGTGCGGCGATGGCCTGCGCGAGCCCGTCGGCGTCGCGCTCCAGTCCGCAGTGCTGCCACATGATGCGGCCCACGGCATCGCGCACTGCCCCGCCATCGCCCCGGCCCGGCACGAAGGGCACGGCCTCGGCGCGGGGCCCCGGCGCCGGGGCGCCGCCGCCCGCCGCGACGTCGTCCGCCGCGCGGCGGCCGAGGGCCGCGGCCTCGAGCAGTCCGTTGGATGCCAGCCGGTTGGCCCCGTGCAGGCCGGTGCAGGCGCACTCGCCCACGGCCCAGAGCCCGGGCACCGTGGTGCGCCCGCGCAGGTCGGTGAGCACCCCGCCCATGCCGTAGTGCGCCGCGGGGGTGACGGGCACCGGATCGCGCGCGAGGTCGATGCCGTGGGCGGCGCAGAGCGCGGCCACCTCGGGGAACCGCGCGTGCACGCGGTCGGGATCGAGGTGGGCCATGCTCATCACCACGTCGTGGCGCGTCTCGCGCGCCCGGCGGAACACCGCGCGGGCCACGACGTCCCGCGGGCCGAGGTCGCCCATGGGGTGCACGCCGGCCATCACGGGCTCGCCGTGGCAGTCGTAGAGCATGCCGCCGGCACCGCGCACGGCCTCGCTCACCAGCGCGAGGGGGCTGGTGCCCGCGGCCAGGGCGGTCGGGTGGAATTGCACCATCTCCATGTCCGCCAGCGCGGCGCCCGCGCGCCGGGCGAGCGCGGGCCCGTCGGCGGTGGCGCCCACCGGGTTGGTGGTGCGCGCGAAGAGGTGCCCCGAGCCACCGGTGGCCAGCACCACGCGGTCCGTGCACAGCACCTCCCCGGTGGCCAGCCGCACGCCGCGCACCCCGCGGTCGTCCACCAGCACGTCATCCACGCGCGCCTGCTCGAGCACCGTGATGTGCTCGTGCCCGCGGGCACGCAGGGCGAGGGCATCGATCACGTGGCGCCCGGTGGCGTCACCACCCACGTGCGCCACGCGGGGGAGCGCATGCGCGCCCTCCCGGGCCAGGGCAAGGTGGCCGTGGTCGCGGTCGAAGGCCACGCCCAGCACGGCCAAGTCGGCGATCACCCCGGGTGCGTCGGCGCACACGGCATCCGCGGCATGGGCATCCGAGAGCCCCGCCCCCGCGGCCAGGGTGTCGGCGGCGTGCGCCTGCACGGTGTCGCCGGGGCCGAGCGCGGCGGCGATGCCGCCCTGCGCCCAGCTCGAGCTGCCGTCCCCGAGCGCGCCCTTGGTGACGATGACCACCTCGCGATGCGCGGCGATGCGCAGGGCCGCGGAGAGGCCGGCCAGGCCCGAGCCCACGACCACCACGGGGGTGCTGCCGGTGATTTTACGTCGAACTGACGTCATTACACGGTTGATTTTACGTCAGACGGACGGACGCGCAAGCCCGTCCGGTCGATTCCGGTGCCCCGGAACGCAGCGGGGGCGGCACATGGCCGCCCCCGCGCACGTCCGACCACAGGGATCCCCACCCCTAGACCAGTGCGGACTCCTCGACGCGACGGGCGCGCCCGATGGCCGCCTGAAGGCGGTCCCATGCGCGCTCCTCGGCGGCCAGGTAGTCGTCCATGCTCGAGAACACCCCGGCTCCGCGCGATACCGCGAGGTAGTCCGACACGGCGCGCTCGCGCATGCGGTCGAGCGCCGTGGCGGGTGCCGTGGCCTCATCGGTGATCGCGGTCATCTCATCTCCTCGGGTTCGTCCCAAACAGTTCGTGGAGTAAGGCAGAAGCTGGACAACGATGCAAGGGGAACTGTCAAGGTTTTCCTCGTTCTTGTTCCGCCGTTCCCGGGCGGCGGGCTTGTTCCTCCCCTAGTCCTTGGGCTCCGCGTCCGCGTCCGCATCGGGATCACCCCGTGGCCGATTACGCCGGCAGCGGTCGGAGCAGTAGCGCACGTCGTCCCAGACGTCCGCCCACTTCTTCCGCCACGTGAACGGCCGGCCACAGGTGGCGCAGGTCTTGGTGGGCAGGTCGCCCTTGCGGCGCATGCGTCCCATGCGCCGGGGTCCTCAGCCCGCCACGCCCGACGAGCGGCGGCCCCCGGCGGCCAGCAGCTCGCGGGCGATGTCGTCGCGATCCCAGAGGATCACCCCGGTGCTCCCGGCCAGCTCGATGGCGGCTGGAGTGAATGTGCTGTTGGTCACCACCATGGCCTCGTCGGTGCCGTAGTGAAGGCGGGCGGCGGCAGCCTGCTGCACGGCGGCCACGCCCACGGGGCGCCCCTGGCGCTTGGCCTGCACCACCACCTCATCGGCCGATCCGTGGCCCAGCACCAGGTCGGCGCCGAAGTCGCCGGTGACGCGCGTATGGCGCACGCGCCAGCCGGCGGCACGGAAGAGGATCGCCAGCCAGTCCTCGAACTCATCGCCGGTCATCCGGTCGGCGGCACCCAGGCCACGCCGCCGCGCCAGGCCGTCGCGGCCCCTGCGCGACCAGCTGCCGATGGCCAGCACCAGCGTGACGGCACCGCCCACCACCACGGCCACCACGGCGGGGGCGAACAGGGCGAGCACCACCACGAGCACCCCGCCCGCGATGAGCCAGGTGACCATCTCCATGCCGAGCCAACGCGCCATGCGCCCCATTGCCAGATGTTCGCGCATGCGCCGGCGTGACCTGCTCCCCCGTGCGTCTAGCGTTCCCCGGGTGGAGGTGACGCGCATAGGGGAGGGGCTCTGGCGCTGGTCCGTGCCGCGGGATGGCGTGGAGCTGGCGTCGGCCTACCTGGAGCACGGCGATGCGATGCTGCTGGTCGACCCGGTGCTGCCACCGCCGGGGGACGACCTGGCGCGGTTCGAGCGCGCCATCACCCGCGACCTGGCGCGGCTTGGTGGCCGGGCGTGGGTGCTGCTCACCCGCGCCGACGACCCCCGTGACGCCGAGGCCACGGCGGCGATGACCGGCGCGTCGCGCTGGCAGCCCGGCGAGCCCCGGGAGCCCGCTGAGCCTTCCCAACCCATCCCCCCGGGCATCGAGGCCATTTCCGTGGGCGCCGGCCAGGTGGCGCTGTGGTCGCCGGTGCACCGCGCGCTCATGCCCGGGCGGGCGCTGGAGGTGCGGGACGGCGCGCTGCAGGCGGCGCCCGGGGTGGACGCCGCGCCGCTGCTGGTGCTGGGGGCCGAGGTGGTCATCCCCTCGGCCGGCCCGATGCTGCCCTAGGCCGCCCCGGCGGCCAGCATCGCCATCTGCGAGCCCGACACGATGTACGGCGAGATGACCGAGTCGGCGCCCGCGCGCTCGAGCACGTTGATGGTGTCGGGGTCCGATGCCCGCGCCACCACCGTGATCTCCTCGCGAAGGTCCTTGGCGGCGAGGGTGATGTAGACGTTCACCGCGTCGGAGTCGACGGCGCAGATGACGGCGCTCGCGCGATCCACCCCGAGCCGGCGCAGCACCGATTCGTGCTCGGGCTCCGAGATGAGGTACGCCACGCCGAGGTCCTCGAGCTCGGCGTCGTGGCGCGGATCGCTGTCCACCACCGCCACCTGCTTCCCGCGCTCGAGCAGGTCCATCACGCAGGCGCGCCCCACGCGCCCGTAGCCGCACACGATCACGTGCCCGGAAAGCCCATCTATCGCCCGCGTCATCCGTCGTCTCCTCACGCGCTTCGCAAGTTCCCCCGAGGCCACCACGCGTGACCCCACCGCCACGAACAGGGTGATGCTGATGACCAGCAGCACGATGAGGGATATCGAGAAGAGCTCGAAGGCATCCCCCAGCGCGAACGTGTCGCGGTACCCCACGCCGCCGAGCGTGAGCACCGTCCAGTACAGGCCGTCGATCAGGCTGGCCTTCGGGATGAGGATGGCGTAGCCGATCATCCCGTAGACGATCGTGGCGAAGAGGAACAGGGCCGGGCCGGCGAAGCTGCGCATGAGCCCGCGCCCCTCGACCCCCCTGGTGGCCACGTCGATCATCCGCGCGGATGATGCCCCGGGCGTCGGGGGAAGCCCGGGGCCGGTACCGTTCCGCCTCATGCCCGACCCCGCGCCCCTGCTGGCCGAGATGGCCGCCCTCGTGGAGGCGCACGGCGACGCCCTGCGGGCGCCCGTGCGCGCCTTCGACATCGGCGGCGTGCCGTTCGATGCCGACCGCCGCCCCGGCATCATGGGCGTGGTCAACCTGTCGCGCGACTCCTGGTACCGCGAGTCGGTGTCGCCGAGCACCGACGCGGCCATCGCCCGTGGCCGGGTGCTCGCCGCCGAGGGCGCGTTGATCATCGACATCGGTGCCGAGAGCACGATCCCCGGCGCCGAGCGCGTGTCGCCCGAGCAGCAGCTGGCGGGGGTGCTGCCCGTCATCGCGGCCCTGCGCGAGGACGGCATCATCAGCTCGGTCGAGACCTACGCCCCCGAGGTGGCCCGCGTGGCGCTGTCCGCGGGCGCGGGCGTGCTGAACCTCACCGGCGTGGAGCGCGAGGACGAGATGTACGAGGCCGCGGCGGAGCACGACGCCGCGGTGATCATGTGCTTCGTGCAGGGCGCCAACGTGCGCGAGGTGCAGGACCTCGTGCTGGCCGACGATCCCATCCCGGGCCTCGTCGATCACTTCGGGCCGCGCCTCGAGCGCGCGCAGCAGCTGGGCGTGCAGCGCCTCTTCGTCGACCCCGGCCTGGGCTTCTACTACGGCAACCTGCTGGACGGCGAGGCGCGCGTGCGCCACCAGGCCAAGGTGTTCCTCAACACCTTCCGCCTGCGGGTGCTGGGGTGGCCCGTGTGCCACGCCCTCCCGCATGCGTTCGACTTCTTCCGCGAGGAGGTCCGCACGGCGGAGCCGTTCTTCGCGGTGCTCGCGGCCATGGGCCGCACTGGGCTGTTCCGCACGCACGAGGTGCCCCGCGTGCGCGCGGTGCTCGACACCCTGCACGCGATCGAGGCTCGAGGCATCACCGGATCATGAGGACGGGGTCGCAGGGCGAGCAGGTGCTGGGGCGCCTCGATGCGCTCACCAGCTGGCCGTACCGGCCGCAGCTGCTCGTGGCCGTGGGTGCCGCGTGGTTCTTCGCGTTCTTCGATGTGGTGAACATCGGCTACGCGCTACCGGTGATCTCGGAGCAGTTCGGGGTGTCGTCGTCGCAGGCCGCCATCGCCGTGACCCTCGGGCTCGTGGGCTACGTGGTGGGCTCCCTGCTCGACGGCGTCATCGCCGACCGCAAGGGCCGCACCTTCGCGCTCACCCTCTCGGTCATCGCCTTCTCGGCGGGAAGCGTGGTGGCCGCCCTCTCGCAGGACCTCACGTGGCTGTGCATCGGCCGGTTCATCGCCGGCATGGGCATCGGCGCCGAGATCTCCGCGGCCACGGCGTACATCGGCGAGATATCCCCGTCGCGCCTTCGCGGGCGGGCGGGCGGCCTGGCCGCCGCGTGGGGCTATGTGGGCTTCGCGGTGGTGCCGTTCGTGTCGATGGCGCTGGTGCCGGCGTTCTCGTGGGGCTGGCGGGTGCTGTTCCTCATCGGGGCCGCCGGCGGGCTGGTGGTGCTGCCCATGCGGCTGCACCTTCCCAAGTCGCCGCGCTGGCTCGTGGCCGTGGGCCGGGTGGACGACGCCGACGCCATCGTCACCGCCGCCGAGGAGCGCGCCCGGGTGAAGCCCAGCCGCCTGCGCGTGACGCAGGTGCCCATCGACCGCCCGCCGGTGAAGCGCGGGCGCCACGACTTCGTGGTGTTCGCGCTGCTCTTCGTGGGAGTGTGGTTCGCGTACTACATCGGCAACTACGGCTGGCTCACCCTCGCGCCCACCCTTCTCACCGACCAGGGGTTCTCGCTCAGCACCAGCATCGCCTTCCTGTCGGTGACCGGCATCGGGTTCGTGGTGGGTGCCTTCACCGCCTTCGGCGTGGCCGAGCGCGTCGAGCGCAAGATCTCGATCATCGCGGCCCTCGTGGTGTGGGCGGCGGCACTCACCATCATCGGCCTCGCGCCGTCGGGCGGCGTGATCATGGCGTTCGGCTTCATCGCGTCGGCCACGATCGGCTTCGCGGTGCCGATCATGTACGTGTACACCGGCGAGCACTTCCACTCGTCCAACCGCGCGCGCGGGGTGTCCATCGCCGACGGCACCGGGCACATCGGCGGGGCCATCGCGCCCTACGTGGTGCTTCCCGCCGCCGGCCTGTCGTTCGCGTGGGGCATGGGCATCATGGCCCTCACCGGGGTCATCGCCGCCGTGCTGGTGATGTTCGGCCGCCGCCTCAACGGCGCGCCGGCGGACTAGGCCACTCCCACCGCCACGCCCTCCTCGCCGTCGGGCGAGATGCAGGCCACGACGTCCCGAAGGCCGGCGTCCATCATGAGCGACTCGAGCCCGGGCGGGTCGTGCCGGAACGATTCCAGCACCCGGATGGGCTGGCCGGCGGGCATGGCCACGGCGACTCCCTCCACGTCGGCCATCAGTGGCTCGGCGGGCGTCACCTCGCCCACGATCGCCAGCGCATCCGGGGCGTCGTGCCACCGCATTGCGATGTCGCCGGCGCCCGCCAGGCCGATGTCGTCCAGCACCGCCGTGAGCCATTCGCGCGTGGGCGCGTTGTCGTACTGGGCCATCACGTGGTCGCGCGCGCCCGGCGTGCCGGGCAGCAGGTTGGCGCTCAGCATGAGCACGTCGCCCGGTCCGAGCAGCGAGAGCGCCGGCGCCATCGAGCCGCTGCCCAGCGTCGACAGCACGCCGAACAGCGTGACGAGGCGGGCGCCACTGCGCCGTGCGCCGAGCACCGGGGCGAGATCGCGAACGGTCATGATGTCCACGGCGACCGCGTCAGCCTCCCCGATGCCCGGCACCGTGTTCATGGCCCGTGCCGCCGCGGTGACCAGCGGCACGCTCACGTCCACTGCCGTGGCCTGCACGTCAGCCCGGCCCGCTGACGCCAGCGCGCCCAGCAGCCGCCGTTCCTTCACGCCGTCGCCGCATGCGACGCCGATCACGTGCACGGGGCCCTCCGGCAGCCGGGCGATGGCCGCGCGCGCCGCGGCGTCGTAGGCGGCCAGGCCGTCCTCGGCCTGCGCGGGTGAGTGCGACGATGCCAGCGCGCGCCACATGCCCGCGGAGCGCTCGCCCACGTAGTGGAAGCGATTGTCCACGCGGCCGGCCTCGAGCGCGGCGAGCATGCCTGCGCGGTGGGCGGCGGGGGAGACGCTCTCGTGGATGCGCACGTCGGGCATGGCCCGACTCTACGGCCTGCGCGGCCTCAGGCCTCGGCGGCCACCTTGCGGCTCTTCGCCGCCTTCGCGCGCGATGTGGCATCGAGCACCGTCTTGCGCATGCGCACGTCCTCGGGCGTGACCTCCACGCACTCGTCATCGCGCACCCACTCCAGCGCCTGCTCCAGCGAGAGCGTGCGCGGCGGCACAAGGCGCTCGAGCTCGTCGGCCGTGCTCGAGCGCATGTTGGTGAGCTTCTTCTCCTTGCAGATGTTCACGTCGAGGTCGTCGCCGCGGGAGTTCTCGCCCACGATCATCCCCTCGTACACGGCGTCGCCGGGCTCCACGAAGAGCACCCCGCGCTCCTGCAGGCCGAACATCGCGAAGGTGGTGACCACCCCGGTGCGATCGGCTACCAGGCTGCCGCGCGTGCGCGTGCGGATCTCACCCTGCCAGGGCTGCCAGGAGTCGAACACCGAGTGCAGCAGGCCGGTACCGCGCGTCTCGGTGAGGAACTCCGTGCGAAAGCCCACGAGGCCGCGCGCGGGCACCAGGTAGTCGAGGCGGGTCCAGCCCGTGCCGTGGTTCACCACCTGCTCCATGCGCCCCTTGCGCAGGGCCAGCAGCTGCGTGACCACGCCCATCATGTCCTCGGGCACGTCCACCGTCACGCGCTCCATGGGCTCGTGGCGCACGCCGTCGATCTCGCGGATGAGCACCTCGGGCTTGCCCACCGTGAGCTCGAAGCCCTCGCGGCGCATGGTCTCCACCAGCACGGCCAGCTGCAGCTCCCCGCGGCCCTGCACCTCCCAGGCATCCGGCCGGTCGGTGGACTGCACGCGCAGCGACACGTTGCCGATGAGCTCCTGGTCGAGGCGGTCCTTCAGCATGCGGGCGGTGAGCTTGGTGCCCTCGCGCCCCGCGAGCGCGGACGTGTTGATGCCGATCGTGAGGCCCAGGCTGGGCTCATCGACGGTGATGACCGGCAGGGGATTCGGATGCTCCGCATCGGCGAGGGTCTCGCCGATGGTGATCTCCTCGATTCCCGCGACGGCGATGATGTCGCCCGGCCCGGCCTCGTCCACGGGCACGCGGTCGAGCTCCCTCGTGAGGAAGAGCTCGGCCACCTTCACCACCTGCATCGAGCCGTCGGCCCTGCACCAGGCCACCTGCTCGCCGCGGCGGATCGTCCCCTCGTGAACGCGGCATATCGCCAGGCGCCCCAGGTAGCTGTCGGCGGCCAGGTTGGTGACCAGCGCCTGCAGCGGGGCGCCCTCGGTGTACTCCGGCGCCGGCACGGTGTCGCGCAGCACATCGAAGAGCACCGAGAGGTCGTCGTCCTGCGCGTCGGCCGAGAGCGACGCCGTGCCGGCCTTCGCGTTGGCGTACACGATGGGGAAGTCGATCTGGGCCTCGTCGGCGCCCAGGTCCATGAAGAGCTCGTACACCTCGTCCACCACCTCGGCGGCGCGGGCGTCGGGGCGGTCGATCTTGTTGATCACCAGCACCACGGGCAGCCGGGCCTCCAGCGCCTTGCGCAGCACGAAGCGCGTCTGGGGGAGGGGGCCCTCCGAGGCATCCACCAGCAGCAGCACGCCGTCCACCATGTAGAGCCCGCGCTCCACCTCGCCGCCGAAGTCGGCGTGCCCCGGCGTGTCGATGATGTTGATCGTGAGGTCGCCGCGCCGCACCGCGGTGTTCTTGGCGAGGATCGTGATGCCCTTCTCGCGCTCGAGGTCGCCGGAGTCCATCACGCGGGTCTGGACGTCCTGGTTGTCGCGGAACGCGCCGCTCTGCCAGAGCATGGCGTCCACGAGGGTGGTCTTGCCGTGGTCCACATGGGCCACGATCGCCACGTTCCTTAGGTCTTCCCGAGCAGGCACGGCGGCGCACACTAGCCCATGGCCCCGGCCCGGGCTGGCAACATCCCGGCGTGGCCCCCTCCGCCGAAGACGCGAACCCCTGGCGCGAGTCGCGATGGCCCCCGCTCGCGGCCCTGTTCGTGGCCGCGGTGCTCGAGGTGACCCTGCCGGGCGACCTCATCCTGGGCGGCGGGTGGATCCGCTGGATCATCCCGGCCCTGGTCGCCGTGCTCATCGTCATCTCGGCCGTGTCACCGGTGGAGGAGACCGACCGGCGCCGGCGCATCGGCGTGACCGTGGCGGCGCTCGTGACGCTCGCGAACGCGGGCGCCATCGGCGAGCTGGTCTACGGCATCGTGTCCGAGGCGGGCTTCGAGGGGAAGTACCTCATCGTCGCGGCGCTGCAGGTGTGGTTCACCAACATGATCGTGTTCGCGGTGTGGTTCTGGGAGATCGACGGCGGCGGCCCGCGCCACCGCGCCCTCGCGCCGCCCGGTCCGCATGAGTACCTGTTCGCGCAGTACACGCTGCCCGAGCCCTGGACCTGGCGACCCGCCTTCTGGGACTACCTCTACGTGTCGTTCACCAACTCGGTGTCGTTCGCGCCGGCGGACGTCCTGCCCCTGCGCCACCGCATGAAGCTGCTCATGGCGATGGAGTCGCTGCTGTCGCTCATGGTGATCCTCATCATTGCCGCCCGCGCCATCAGCATCCTCTACTGATCCCGAATGAGCTTCTTCGAGCTCGCCCTCATCTCATCGATCTCGCCGCAGACGCTCGCGGTGGTGCTGTACCTGCTCGGCGGCACGCGCGGCCTCAGGCACGCCTGGCTATTCGTCACGGGCACGCTCCTCACGTCGCTCGTCAGCGGTGGCCTCGTGGCGTACGGCATCGTCGACCTGGGAATCCGCCCCACCGGCCTCGGCAACGGCCGGCACTTCCCGGTGGTCTACATGGCGGCGGGCGCGCTGCTGGTCGCGTTCGCCGGGTACATCCTCTGGCGGCACGTGCACGCGCGCACCCGGCCGCACAAGCACGACCGAGCGCGCGAGGAGGCCCGCCTCGACCGCATGGTGGAGTCGTCGAAGGTGTCGTTCGCCGTGGGCCTGCTCTTCGGCATGCCGGGCGTCTGGTACGCCCTCGCACTCGTGGAGACCACCGGCCACGGCGCGTGGTTCACCCTCGCCACCGTCGTGGTGTTCAGCGTCATCTCGTACTCATGGGGATGGATCCCCATCCTGTGGTTCATGGCCGACCGCCAGCGCGCCCTGCGCAGGCTCACGGCGCTCAGGACGGCCGCCGGCCGGCACCGCATCGCCATCGTCGTGACGGTGCTGGTGCTGGTCGGGGCCTACCTGATCGTGCTCGGCGTGCTGACCCTCTAGGGAGTGGCCGAGGCCTGCGGCGGCGACGGGATGTTGGCGGTGTTCCGGACGGGCAGGCCGGAGTCGGGGTTCGCCTGCATGTTGATGCAGGGGAACTGCGCGGCGCCGATGAAGGGCGGACCGGGCTGGTACGGCCCGGTGGCCGACTTCCAGGAGGTCCCCAGCGCCGCGTCGGATGCCGCAGCCGTGGTGACCGTCGCCAGCATCTGCGGGCTGTACACCGCCGGGATGTACGGCGTGGAGCCGTCGTGGCGGTTGGTCACCCCGAGGCCCAACTCGCGGTTGGTGTTCATGGAGCCCGAGCTCGCGTTGATCGAGCCGAACCAGCCATCGATGCCGTCGGCGATCAGCGCCTTGGCGTGGATGTAGATCGGCCCGGTGCTGCTGCTGTCGATGAGCGAGATCGTCGGGACGATGGCACCCGCCTGCGGGTAGTTCGACTGCTTGATGATCTGGTCGAACTGGCTCGACCACGAGGTGCTGGTGCGGTACGGCACCCAGGCGCCGGTGGTCGGATCCGTCCAGAACTGGTTGGCCATCACGATGGACACCTTCACGCCCCGCTGGCCGGCGCCGATGATGGCGTTGACGATCGAGGGCGCGCTCACGTCGACGGGCTTCCCGTAGGAGGGCTTCGCGAAGTCGCTCATCTCCTCGTTGTAGACCACCAGGGTCTTCTGCGCGGCGTTGATCAGCTTGATCTGCCGTGCCCGCACGTTGCCCGTGATCTTGCTCGGGATGTAGCTGGGGTCGGTCTTGCCGGGGCCGTAGGCGAAGTAGCCGCTCGGGTACACGCCGGGGAAGGGGAAGTTCCCGAGCTGCTGCCCGTTCGGCGGCAGGGTGTCACCCTGCTGGAAGACGCTGCCGTTGGACCATGTCTCGGGCCACGTGGCGCTGACCGGGTCGGAGGTGCCCGAGTCCGGGATGAGTCCGGGGTAGAACTGGCCGCCCTCGTTGCGCTGCACGTTGGTCGCTCCGGCGGGCGCGCATGCGAGGTCGGACGCGTACACCCCGGCAACGCGGGCCAGGATCTCCGGGTCGGTCACCTTCATGGCGAAGTCGCGCGGCGTCCACTCGTCGTCGCACTTCTTGTCCGTCGAGTACACGCAACCCGCTGACGGATTGGTGAGGTAGTTCGGGTTGATGACGAGGGGCTTGCCGTTGATGCTGGCGGTGCGCTGGCCCCAGTAGTTCGGGAACGCCTGCATGTTGCCCGTGCTCACGATGGCCGAACCGCCTGCGGCGGCGATCTGCCCGGGGTTCAGGGCATTCCCGGCCGAGTCGAGCACGTCGACCAGGATCGACTTCTGGTGAGTGATGTTGAAGTTCTGCGACGAGAACTGCACGCGCACCTGGCCGGTGCCGGGGCCCACGACCTTCTTCAGCTGCGCCTCGAGGGCGTAGAAGGAGTCGGCCTTGGGCGACCACGCGCAGTTCTGGTCGGTGGCGGACACGCTCTGGCACAGGTAGGGAGCGACGCTGCCCGGGGTGGTGTTCGCACTGTTTTCGATGACGAACACGTCGACCCCGCGCCGCAGGGCGTCCTGCAGCCACGTGGTCACGTTGGGTCCGGCGAACTGGTAGTAGACCGCGCCGATCGTCGACTTGGCCGAGTAGATGGCCTCGCACATGGGACCGCCGCCGGTCTGCTTGCACACCGGGTTGATGCCCTGCCCGGGGCTGGCGGCCTGCGGCATGCTGAAGGCCGCCTGCGAGGTCGACCCGAAGTTGGCGCCCGCGATGTTGGTGCCCACCATCGAGGCGCCGGTCACGTTGGCGCTGCTCAGGTTCGCGCCCGCCAGGTTGGCGTTGTCGAGGACCGCCCCCGACAGGTTGGCGTTGCTGAGGTTCGCGCCCGCCAGGTTGGCGCCCGCGAAGTCGCAGCCGGCGGCGTTCGAGTTGGGCCCGAGGGTGGCCACGTCACAGTCCTTCACCGCGCGCATCGAGAACTGGCCCTTGCCGACGGTGCCCTTGACGTTGGCGTTGCTCACGGCGACGAGGTTCGAGCCTGCGACGGCGGCGAGTCCCGTGGCCCTCTTCGGGGCACTCCAGTGGTGGGCGCTGCTCACCACCACGTTTCGGGCGTTCACGTAGGCGCCGCGCTGCTTCTTCTTGATGCGCAGGCGCACCACCTCGAACTTGCTGCTCCCGTGCTTGATCGTCTTCGCGTCGAACTTGATCGGCGCGCCCTTGCGCCCCTTGCCGGTGAGGGTCACGCGCATCTCATGCGCCGTCTTCCCGCGCCGCAGCAGGTGGGGTGCCCAGCGCACCGCCACGTCGACGTACGACGACCCATCGGTGTCGAGCACCACGGGATACGCCTTGGTATCGGTGAGCCCCTGGTTCGATGGCGGGAGGCCGGCCGACGCGGTGGAGGCGGCGGCCAGCACGGCGATGGGGGCCGTGACGGCGAGGATGCGGCGGAGGGATGGCTTCATTCGGGTGAACCTTTGCTCTGGAGTGGGAGGCCGGATACGACGGTACCGCAGCCAGCGCAATCCTGCCTCTCCCAGGGTTCCGCTGCCGGTCCGGCGATGCCGGGGCGGAGGCCCCACCCGGCGGTCAGGGGCTCAGCCGCGTGGCAGCCGCGCGCGCAGCGTGTAGCTGTGCGCGAGGCGCTCCGGCCGGTCGGCCAGGCGCCACTCGCCGCCGCCGATGCCGAGCATGCGGCCGGGTAGGGCCTCCCAGGGAACCGAGTCGTGCTCCTCCAGCAGTTCCACCACCATCCCCCGCGAGACGAGGGCCATCACCACCTCGCCGAGCCCGTGATTCCACGACAGGTTGCGCGACGCCGGCAGGTGCTCGGCGGTCTCCACGTACGTGCCCTCGCTCTCGTCCACGAAGGGCTCGACGGTCTCGAAGTAGGGGTACTCGGCGCACACGAGGCCGTCGGCTGCTGCCCGCACCTCATCGATCGCGAACAGCATCGGGTGCCCCTCGCGCATGAAGAGCATGCCGCCGGGGCGGAGCAGCGATCGCACCACCGCGCCCCAGCGGTCGATGTCGGGCAGCCACCCGATCGCGCCGATGCCGGTGTACACCAGGTCGAAGCGGCCCTCGCCGAGCACGGCCGGCGCGTCGTATACCTGTGCCTCCACGTAGGTGATGTCCTCTCCGGCCTCCCGGGCGATCCTCCGGGCCTGCTCGAGGCTGGCGGGGGAGAGGTCGAGCCCGTGCATGCGGGCGCCGAGGCGCGACAGCGACAGCGTGTCGGTGCCGATGTGGCACTGCATGTGCACGCCCTCGAGGCCCTCCAGCGATCCGAGCCGCGGCTCGTCGAACGCCACGACGTCGCTCAGGCGCCGCTCGCCGCTTATGAGCCGGGCCACGTCGTAGCCCGCCGAGGCCGCATGGGCGGCCGCCCGGCTGTCCCAGTGCGCGCGATTGACCTGCGCGTATTCCTCCACCGGCGGACCCCTCCCGCGCCCGGCGCCGCCTACATGGCGACGATGAAGAGGATCACCAGCCCCACGATGAGCACGATGGCCACGGCGGCGACGATGGGCCGGCGGCCGTTGGGCGGAGGCGGTGCCACGCCCGGAACACCATCACACCGGCGCCCAGTCCGCCCCATCCCGCCGGCGCCCCGGGCGCCCGGCCCCCGGAACGCGAAAGGGCCCCCGAAGGGACCCTCGATGAATAGCGGGGGCAGGATTCGA
Source organism: Acidobacteriota bacterium (assembly GCA_018969105.1). GTDB lineage: Bacteria > Actinomycetota > Thermoleophilia > Miltoncostaeales > Miltoncostaeaceae > SYFI01. The sequence goes on from JAGWYY010000013.1 coordinate 20,843, forward strand.
ACCTGCGACCTTCGGGTTATGAGCCCGACGAGCTACCAGACTGCTCCACCCCGCGGCGTGTCGTGAATGTAGCACCGAACCCGCGGCGCTGGACAGGGCCGGGCACCGACCTATGGTGGGTTCCATGATGAACCAGCGCAAGAGAATCGTGATGATCGCCCACGACAACCGGAAGCTCGACATGCTCGAGTGGGCCCGCGACCACTACGAGGTGCTGCGCCACCACGAGCTGCACGCCACTGGGACGACCGGCGGGATCATCGCCGACGACCTCGGCCTCGACGTGCACCGGTTCCTCTCCGGGCCGCTCGGGGGCGACCAGCAGGTGGGCGCGGCCCTGGCCGAGGGCCGGCTCGACGTGGTGATCTTCTTCTGGGACCCTCTCGAGCCCCAGCCCCACGACGTCGACGTCAAGGCGCTGCTGCGCATCGCGGTGGTGCACAACTGCCCCATCGCGTGCAACCGCGCCACCGCGGACTTCCTCCTGGCGAGCCCGCTCATCAATGAGGACTACCGCCCGGCGGCCTCGCCGGGCGACCTCGCGCCGGAGGAGAGGCATATCTCTGAGATCGGCATGGCCACGAGGTAGCGCCACCTGCGAGGATGGCGCCATGCGCTCCCTCCTCGCAGGCGCTGTCGGCGCCGCCGCACTGCTCGCTGCCTCCGCCACCGCCCTCGGCGGCGCCTTCCCGGTGAACCCCGGCGCGGTCGTGCAGGGCAGGCCGATCACCGGCACCGGGCAGAACCTTCCGCCGATCGTGGGGAAGACCTGGAGCCAGGGCGCCTCGGTGTTCCCGCAGGTGTCGTGGTACTACGAGTCGGACGCCCTGCCCCGCGACCAGGCGCAGGTGGCGGCCGCCGCGAGGTCGTGGGTGAACCGTCGCATCCGCACCGGGTGCGACGGCACGGGTCGCGCCGCCGTGCGGCGGTGCAAGGTGGCCGTGGTGTTCGACATCGACGACACCCTCATGAGCTCGTGGCCATATTCGAAGGTGCAGGATCCCCCGCTGTCGTTCCACCCCGACACCTGGTCGGCCTTCGTGGAGGCCTGCGGCTACGCGCCCATCACGCCGACCATCGACCTGCTCAATGGCCTCCGCCGGCGCGGCGTGTACGTGGCGGTGATCAGCGGCGGCTCGGATGCCATCGCGACCTCGTTCACCTCGTGCCTCACGCGGAACGGCGTGCAGGGCTGGGACCAGGCGACGTTCCGCCCGGCGTCCTCAGCGGGGTCGACCGCCGCCCAGTTCAAGGCGACGGCGCGCGCGGCGCTCGAGAAGAAGGGCTACGCGATCATCGCCAGCATCGGCGACCAGGTGAGCGACATGTCGTGGGGGCACCTGGAGCGCGGGTTCCTGCTGCCGAACGTGATGGCCCACCTGGCCTGACCCACGCCCGGCGCGGAGCCTCCGGGCCCGTCCGCCCCGACACGACGCCTCTCCCGGCCCGGGCCCGGCCCGGTCAGGCCACGATGCGCACGGTGTCGCCCACGGCCACCCAGCCCGGGCGCACCACCCGGCAGCACGCGCCGGCGTAGTTCCGGCGCTCGCGCGCCAGGGCCGCGTGGGCCCGCGTGTCGCGCTCGGCGGTGTCGGGGTCGCGGCTGAGCACCCCCGACCTGCGCGTGGGCGCCACCAGCTCGATCTCCGCCCCGTCGCCGATCGCGAGGCGCCGGCCCATCCAGCCGTCCTCGGGGAAGGGGTCGTCATCGCCCTCGATCACCAGATTGGGACGGAAGCGCCGTCGGTCGACGTCCTCGCCCGCCCAGTCGGACACCTGCCGGATGGTTGCCTCGGCAAGCAACGCCACCGGCTGCTCGGCGTGCGCCCCGGCCGGCGGCCGCCGCAGTGCCACCGGCGCATGCTCATCACGCTCGAGGTCCGCCCTGATCTGCTCCGCGAGCATCGGGTCGTCCCAGGCCATCACGTCGCCGCGGGGTGCCTCGACCATCACGCGGTCGCCGCCCTCGGCGTCGTCGCACCACGCCCGATAGGCGAGCAGGGGCGGATTGCGCAGCGCGATCACCGCGCTGCCGTCGGAGGGGTCCACCACCATGCACCGCCGGTCGCCGAGCACGCCCAGCGGCCCGAGGAACGCCCGGCGCAGGCGCTCCCCGCCCATCGATGCCACCGGGTACCGCCAGAGGTCGGACACCAGCCCGACGGCACCGGGCCTACGTGAGGACAATGGCGAGGACGATCACGAGCACGAGCAGCACCGCCAGCGTCGCGTAGGCCACGCGCACGGCACGGCTCGCCCCCAGCGTCGCCACCCGGGCGTTCTCGCGCTTCGTCTCGAGCACCTCGGGATCGGTCTCCCGCTCCGGCCAGTCGTCCTCGTCGTCCCAACCCATGCGCGCAGCCTAGCGCCGGCGCACGCCGCGGGGGGCACGTCATCCCCTGGGACCACGCGCCGACAGGCGGGAGGGGTCGTACTCGGGGGGTTGCGGGGATCGCAGCCGGGGATGATGCATTTGCGGCCCCCGCAAATGCATCATCCCGCTTCGGCGAGTGCCCGAAACCCCCGAGTACGACCCCTCCCGCCAACGCGAACGGCCCGCGCGATGGCGGGCCGTTC
>JAGWYY010000141.1 GCA_018969105.1 Acidobacteriota bacterium
CGACCCCGGCGCACCTGTGCCCGCGGGCGTGGTGCGCGTGCTCGACGAGTGCCTCAACAACGCGCTGGTGCACGGCAACGCCACCCGCGCCCACGTGCGCGTCGCGGCTGTGCCCGAGGGCTGGTCGGTGGAGGTGGATGACGATGGCATCGGCCCCGCAGGGGGCGCACCGGGCCTCGGTGCCTCGGTGCTCGACGAGGTCACCGGGGGCGCGTGGTCGATCGCGCCGGGCCGGGACGGCGGGGCCGCCGTGCGCGCGGTCATCCCCGGCGGGGCGTTTCCCGCCTGATCCCTCGGGCTCAGGCGGTGATAACGGCGCGCACCTCGGCGCCCCCGGTGGGCGCGGGTGCGATGGTCCAGTTGCCGGCCGTTGCCTCGGTGAGTACAGCGCTGCCGAGCCCCGGCGCACCCCCGCCGACGCCACTGCCGTTGTCGGCAACCTCCACCACCACCTCGCCCGACGGGTCATCGGCCGACACCCACACGGTCGCCTCGCTGGCCGCGCCGTGGATGGACGCGTTGGCCAGGCACTCCTGCACCACGTTGCCGATGCGCTGCACCACCTCGGCGCTGGGCGTGATGCCGGGCAGGTGCCAGGTGATGGTGACCATGCCCTGCCACGTGGCGTCGATCGCCTGCGCGAGGGAGCGCAGGTCGGCCGACGGGGCAGGGACGTCGTCGGCATCCACCCGCGCCACCGCCATGCGGGCCTCGGCGATCGCGTGCTCGAGGGCCACCTGGTCGCCACGGTTCACGGCGTCCTGGATGGCGTAGGCCGACGCCACCAGCCCCGCCTGCACGTTGCTGTGCAGGTGTCGCGCGAGGTCGTGCTGCATGCGCTCGGTGGCCTCCTCCAGCGCCATGCGCTCCATCTCGGTGCGCTCCACCTGCGTGCGCAGCGCGCGGATATCGTCCTCCTTTATTCGCAGGGCGGCCTGCACCCAGCCCACCAGCAGCGTGAACGCGACGACGGGAACGAACAAGGACAGTCGAAGCCACGGTGAGGCACCGAATGCCTCCGCCCCGTCCGGCGTGTCAAGCGCCCGCTGCGCCAACGCCGGCACCGTGGCCGCCACCATTGCCGCGATGCTGATGAGGCGTGCGCGCGCGAAGTGGGGCGGAGGGGCCAGGTGCCGGATGCCGGCGGTGCCGAGGGGGTAGAAGACGACGATTCCGGCGAGCAGCAGCAGCGCGGTGAGCGCGGCACTCGGCCAACTCGACTTGATGGCGATGCTGGGGAGCACGATGACCGCCCACAGCAGGAACGGCAGCAGCATCGGCAGCGGCGCCGCCAGGCTTGCCTGCTCCAGGGGCCGGAACCGCAGGCGCGGCGCGGGTGGGGCGTGGCCTTGCGCCCACAGGGCATGGCTCGCGGGGCGCACCGAGGCGCTGGCGGCATCGAGGAGGGCATCGGGCAGATCCGGACCGGCGTCGCGTGATGTGGCGGTGTCGAGCAGGGTGAGGCGCTCGTCGAGGTCGTCGCGAATGCGCTTCGTGGCCACCGTACGCGCGGCCGCCAGGGCGCCGGCAGACCGAAGGCGGGTGGCTTCGGCATCCACCTCAAAGCGCAGCAGCCGGGCGCGCTCCCCGGCGTACCACTCGTTGATGGCCAGCACGTAGGTGATGAGGACGAAGAACACCGCGGTGCCCGGTATCACCGCCACCACGGCTGTGCCCATCCCGCTCCACGTGTGAAGGGGGCCGGTGTCACCCCGGGCCATCAGGATGATGGCGGCGAGGCGCGCGGCGCCCAGCATGATCACGAACGCGACGACCCACGGCAGCGCCACGGGCGTGGTGCGGGCGTTGCGGAACACGGTGAGGCGCGCTGCCACGAGCACGACGGTCGCCAGCAGCCACTCGAGGGCCACTGTCGTCGCGGCCGCATCGGCTGGCGCGCCGGTCAGGGTGCCCAGTGCCGGGGCCGTCAGCACCAGGGCGAGCGAGCCGAGGAGCCAGGCGGGAAACGAGGTGGCCCACGGGCCACCGAGCAGCTCAGCCGGGCGTGGGCGACGCGCTGTCGCTGGCACTGCCGGCTCCGGCCATCTCGTAGTACGCGCGCACGATCAGCGCACGCGGGTTCCTGGTGACGTCGCCGTCGTGGCCAAGCGCCTGCACGATGCGCGAGAGCGACTTCTCCACCGCGCGCTCGGTCACCACCCGCTGGCGGGCGATCTCGGCGTTGGTGAGCCCCTGGGCCACCAGGCGCATGGTCTCGATCTGCGTATCGGTGAGCGCCACGGTGCTCGGCGGCGCAGCACCGTCGCCGGTCCGGTGCGCCGCGTGGCGGATGGCCGTGCGCAGCGTCTCGATGTCGCGCACGTCCTGCTTGCGCACGTACTCGGTGCCCGGGGGCACCTGGCTCAGCTTGGCGCCCACAAGCCTCGGGTCGGCGTACGCGGTGAGCAGCACTACGCCGAGCAGCGGCCGGGACCGGCGCAGCACGTTGGCCACCACGATTCCGTTGGGCCCGGGCCCCTGCGACAGGTCCAGGTCGGTCACCAGCACGTCGAACGCCGTCTCATCCGCGGCCGCCACCGCCTCGGCGGCCTCGCCGAAGTGCCCCACCACGCTCATGGTGTCGTCGGGGAGCGTCGAGGCCAGCGTGAGGCGAAGCAGCGCTTCGTCTTCGAGGAGGAGCACCCTGATCATCGTGGGGCCAGTGTAGGTCGGCGGCAGGTACGGGTAGTACGACACCTGCGCCCCGGGGGGGTACGGGTGGCACGACACCACGCCACCGCCCCATTCACAGGGGTGCACGGGGCGCTTACCGTGCGGTTTCACTACCCCGAATCAGGAGAGCCTGCATGTCTGAGCCCACCCCCGAACGCGATGGCCCGAGCCGCCTTCGCCGGTCCGCGCCCCTGGTGGTGTCGGCCATCGCCCTGTCGATCGCCGCAGGTGGCATCGGCGTCGGCGCCGGAGCGCTGATCACCGGATCGCAGATCCAGGACGGCAGCATCACCGGTGCCGATGTCAAGAACGGCAGCCTGACCGGCAACGACCTGAAGGACGGCAGCATCGACGGTGCCGACATCAAGTCGGGCGCTGTTGAGGTGAGCGACCTGAGCAAGGCTGCGCTGAAGGGCCTCGACGGCAAGGACGGCAAGGACGGCGCGCAGGGTCCTGCGGGGCCGGCCGGTCCGGCTGGGCCTGCTGGACCAGCAGGCGCGGACGGGTCAGGCGGGGACGGTGCTGCATTCTGCACGTGGGTACTGTCGGCACGGGCGACTTCTTCAGCCCACACCATCTGTACGAATCACGACCTCTTTGGTGCCGTCGTGGAAAGGTTCGCCAAGTACGGAGACTTCTCGGGGTCGGATCTCACAGGAGCCGGTGTTGGAGCGGGACAGGAGGCGACTGGAGCGAACTTCAGCAATACGCGAATGGCAGGGGCTGATTTCTATGCAGCTGACGTCACTGGCGCGAACTTCAACAACGCCGATCTCACGGATGCGGGCCTGAGGCAAGGGTCCAACTTCACCGGAGTCACGTTTATCAGCGCGAATCTCACCGGCGCGCAGATGTATAACGGCATCTTCACCAACGCGAACCTCACGAACGCCAACCTCTCCGGAGCGAACCTCTCCGGAGCGAACCTCACCGGCGCGACCTTCACCGGCGCGACCATCGCCGGTATCAATTGGGGTACGAGTACATGCCCGGATGGAAGTCTCGCGTCGAGTCACAGCAACACCTGCGTCGGGCACTTGATCGCGCCGTAGAGCGCACGTCCGGTAGCCAACTGCGTCGCGGGTGCCCGGTCCCGGGTGACAGATGAAGGTGAAGCGGAAGAACGGCAAGGTGGGAACGCGCAGGGTGAAGGTCGTCGTCGGGTAGGCAACGGGGCTGTAAGGCGAAGCAGCGGTTCGTCCTCGAGGAGGAGCACCCTGATCATCGTGGGGCCAGTGTAGGTCGGCGGCAGGTACGGGTAGTACGACACCTGCGCCCCGGGG
>JAGWYY010000142.1 GCA_018969105.1 Acidobacteriota bacterium
GGCGCGATCGACCGCGAGGCCGAGCGACGGGGGTGCTCGGTGTACCTGCCGGGAACCGTCGACCCGATGCTGCCGGAGGTGCTCTCCAACGACGTCTGCTCGCTGCGCCCCGGCGAGGACCGCAAGGCCTTCACGGCCCACATGCTGGTGATGCCCGATGGCTCGGTGACCGCCGAGGGCTTCCACCGCTCGCTCATCCGATCCGATCGTCGCCTCACCTACCCCGAGGTGGACGCCTTCCTCGAGGGCCGCGCCGGCCTCGGCGACCCCGCCATGGAGGCCGACGTGCGCCTGGCCATGGAGCTCTCCCGCCGCCTGCGCGCCCGCCGCATGCGCCGTGGCGCCCTGGACATCGTCACCTCGGAGCCCCGGTTCCACTTCGAGGGCGATCGCATCGCGTCGGTGGAGATGGAGACCCAGACCGCGTCGCACAGCCTCATCGAGGAGTGCATGATCGCCGCCAACGAGGCCGTGGCACGGTTCCTCATCGCCAAGCACGTGCCGGCGCTCTACCGCGTGCACGCCGATCCCGACCAGGTGGCCATCGAGGACCTCTGGGAGCGGCTCGAGATCATCGGCATCCCCGTGCCACCGCTGGCCGAGGGCGTGCTCACCTCCGAGCAGCGCCGCGAGGCCGCGGGCGTGGCCGCGCATGCCGTGCGCCTGCACGTGGAACGCACGGGGGAGGGGGCGGCCAGCCTGCCGTACATGGTGCTGCGCGCGCTGCAGAAGGCCGTGTACCGCCCCGATGAGACGTCGCACTCGGGGCTCGCCAGCCCGGCCTACCTGCATTTCACCTCGCCCATCCGGCGCTACCCCGACCTGGTGGTGCACCGGGCGCTCGCGCACGCGCTGGGACTGGGCGAGCCCGCCCCCGACGCCGCCATGCTGCCCGAGGTGGCCCGTGACGCATCGGACCGCGAGCGCGACGCCACCGACCTCGAGCGTCGTGCCGACCGCATGTGCCTGGCCTACCTGCTGGCGCAGTCGACGCATGGGGACGACTGGGACCGCCCCCGCGATGGAGAGGTGACCGGCGTGGGGCAGTCAGGCCTGTTCATCACCTTCGACGAGGTGTTCGACGGCTTCCTGCCCTTCCGCAAGATGCCCGACGACCACTACGTGCCCGACGAGTTCTCGGCCGAGGCGGTGGGCGAGGAGACCGGGCGGCGCTTCCGCCTGGGCGACGCCGTGAGGGTGCGCGTGCACGACATCGAGCCGCTGCGGGGCCGGGTGACGCTCGAGATCGCCGGGCATTCCGCGAAGCGCCGCTAACCTGCCTCGCCCATGGGCAAGAAGGCCAAGCAGAAGGGCGGCGCCAAGGCACCCGCTCGCAAGGACATCGCGCAGAACCGCAAGGCCCTGCACGAGTACGAGATCCTCGACCGCTACGAGGCCGGCATCGCCCTGACCGGAACCGAGGTGAAGGGCCTGCGCGAGAGCGGCGCGATGATCCGCGAGGCCTACGCGCAGATCATCAACGGCGAGGTGTTCCTCGTGGGCGCACACATCAGCGACTACGGCCCCGCCGGCGGCCGCGGCCACGACCCCCAGCGCACCCGTCGCCTGCTGCTGCACCGCCGCGAGATCGACAAGATCGCGGGCAGGCTGTCGGAGGCCGGCGTCACGCTCATCCCCCTGCGCATGTACTTCAACGAGGACGGCCGGGCCAAGATCGAGCTCGGCCTCGGTCGCGGCCGCACGCAGTACGACAAGCGCGTGGCCATCAAGGACCGGGAGATGAAGCGCGAGCTGTCACGCGCCAACGCGAGGCGGGGTCGCGGTTAGCGGATGATCACCACGTGCTCGGTGAGCGCCCCGTGGGCCCCCAGGGTGGAGATCTTCTCGATGTCGCTGCTGCGGCTGGGCCCCGACACCAGGCTCACGGCCGATGGCGCCGGGCGCCCGTCGGCGAACGTGAGCGCCAGCGCCTCGCCCAGGGTGCGCACGATGCGATCGGCGGGGAGCAGGGCCACGTGATGGCGGCTGGTCACGTCGAGCCCGCGGCCGTGCCCGTCGGATGCCTCGAGCACGATCGTGCCGCGCTCGGCCACGGCGAGCGAGGGGACGGTGACGCCGCACACGTCCGCCGGGCCCTCGAGGCCCATGGTCTCGCGCTTGCCGAGGCCCGTGGGCCAGATGCGAACGTCGATGCCCTCGCGCTTCAGCGCGTCTGCCAGCCCGATGCGCTCCACCACCGGGTCGCTCGCAAGCACCGCGCGGGCCACCCCGGCATCGGCCATCCATCGGGCCGCCTCGCGGCCCGCGTCGGCGGCGTCCACCACCTGCGCCGTGGCCTTGCGTCGCGCGAGCGAATCAAGCAGCAGGTCCACCACCGGGTCGCCCGACTGCGCGCTGCCTCCCTGCCCGGTGCTCACCTGCGCGGAGGCCACCGGGTGGGCATGTCGCGCACCTCGGTCCAGCCGGCGCCCGGCCCTGGCAGCTCGGTGGCCCAGCCGTCCTTCCCGCGGGTGCGCAGCATCAGGCGCCAGCCTGCCATCCACGCGCGGTAGGTGCTGGGGCGCCGCCACAGGCGGCTCCATGCGCGGAAGGCCATGCCCGACTTTCGCGTGGCGGGCGATGACGCCCGCGCCCGTGCGCGCACCAGGAGGTCCTGCAGGGGGATGCCCACCGGGCAGGCCTCGCCGCAGGCCCCGCAGAGCGACGACATGAAGGGAAGATCGCGCGAGGCGGGGGAGGATGGGCCCTCGAGCAGCGGGGTGATGACCGCCCCGATGGGCCCGGAGTAGGGCGAGCCGTAGGCCTGGCCGCCCACCGAGCGCCACATCGGGCATGAGTACAGGCAGGCCCCGCAGCGGATGCACGAGAGCGCCTCCTCGAACTCGGTGCCCCGCAGCGCGCCGCGCCCGCCGTCGATGATGACCAGGTGGAACTCCTCGGGCCCGTCGCTCTCGCCCTCGCGGCGCGGGCCCGTGATGAGGTTCACGTAGTTGGCGGCGTCCTGGCCGATGGCCGCCATGGGCAGCACCTGGAGGATGTGCGCGGCCTCGTCCCAGTCGGCCACCACGCGCTCCATGCCCATCACGGCCACGTGGATGGGCGGCTGCGACGTGACCAGCCGCGCGTTGCCCTCGTTCTCCACCACGCAGACCGTGCCGGTGGATGCCACGCCCAGGTTCACGCCCGACACCCCGATGCCCGCCTCGGCGAACTTCTCGCGCAGGCGCACGCGCGCGTGCGCCACCAGGCCCTCGCGGTCGTCGGGCACGTCGTCGGTGCCGGCCTCCTCGCGGAAGAGCGCGGCCACCTGCTCGCGGTTGAGGTGCACGGCCGGGGCGATGATGTGACTGGGGTGCTCGTTGGCCAGCTGCAGGATCCACTCGCCGAGGTCGGTCTCCACTACCTCGATGCCGGCATCCACGAGGGCCTCGTTGAGCTTGATCTCCTCCGTGGCCATCGACTTGCTCTTGGCCACCACCTTCACGCCGCGCGCCTGAGCCAGGCCGGTGATGTAGCGGCAGGCCTCCGCGCCGTCGGCGGCACGCACCACCGTGCCGCCGGCCTCGCGCACCTTCTCCTGCATCTGCGTGAGCAGGGCCGGCAGGTTGCGGATGTTCGACCGGCGTATCTCGCGGGCGCGCTCGCGCATGTCGTCGAGCCCGTAGTGCTCGCGCATGGCGTCCCGGCTCTCGCCCCAGCTGGTGGCGGCGGTGTCGAGGTTGCCGCGAAGGGTGCGGTCGCGAAGGGCGTCCACCGTGCGCTCGCGCAGCGTGCCCTCGACGTCGAGGTAGGCCACCCCGCCGTCGTCGCGGCGCTTGCGCGTGCTCATCGGTCGAGCACCTCGGCCACGTGGCGCGCGCGCAGCGGGATTCCCTGGCGGTGCGCCACGCCCACGATGTGCATGAGGCACCCGAGGTCGCACGACACCACCTCGCGCGCCCCGCTCGCGATGGCCTCGCGGGCCTTCTCCTCGCCCAGGCGGCCCGAGAGCTCGG
>JAGWYY010000143.1 GCA_018969105.1 Acidobacteriota bacterium
GCGGACAGCGGAACGCCGATGAGCGCGATGATCATGAGCACGGGGAAGGCACCGGGCAGGCCGAGCGCGAGGCGCGCCACCACGTCCGCCACGCCGAGCACCCCGAGGATGACGCGGCGGTAGGTCATCCGCCTGCCGGGGCGCGGAAGCGGTCGCGCACCTTGCCGCCGGCATCGATGAAGGTGTAGGTGACCTGTCCGCCGCCGTAGTCGGTGCGGAGCGACCCGTATTCGGCCAGTGACACCACGGCGTCCGGACTGGTGGGCGTGAACTCCTCGCCCCCCGATCGCGGCGCGCCACCGGTGCCCACGGTGAGGCACAGCACGCCGTCCACCGTGCGCCGCTCGTACCGGTGGTTGTGGCCGCTCAGCACGGCGGCGGCCCCGGCCTGCCGCACCACGGGGAGCACCGGGTTCCCGGGGGCCAGGGGGCGGTGGATGATCACCCAGCGAGCATCGGCCCCTGCCGTGGCCGCGAGGGCGCGGCGCAGGAAGGGCAGGTCGGCGGCGTCGCCATCCACCCCGAGCGTGATGAACGCCAGGCGTCCGTAGCGCTGCACCGAGTGGTCGCCACCACCCGGCCAGCCCAGGGTGTCCGCGAGTGGTTTTCCACCCCGCCAGAGGGTGTCGTGGTCGCCCACCACGCCCAGCAGCGGCCCCTGGGCGAGCAGCGGGCGCATGGGCCGGAAGATCGTCTGGTCGAACAGCACCGGAGCGGCGGCCAGGTAGACGTTGTCGCCGGTGGACACCGTGAACGCCGGTCCCTGCGCGGCGGCCACCCGGGCCACCGCGTACTGGTCCTCCCCGCCCACGCCGTAGTCGCCGAGGATGGCGAAGCGCACCGGGGCGCCTGCACCGAGCGGGGGAGTGGTGACCGATCCGAAGGCGCGCGCCGTGCCGGCGGTGTCGGCTACCCAGCCGTAGCGGGTACCGGGGGCCAGGCCGGTGAGGCGGCCACCGCGCGCGGCGATCGTGCGCCCGTCGGGGCCGGTGGCCCGCACCTGCACCGCCTGCTCGGGGTCCACCTGCCACGCGATGCGCGCCGACGTCGCGGACACCTGTGCCACCCACGGCCCGCGCGTGAACGGATCGGGCTCGGTGGGCAGCACGAACCTCAGCCAGTAGAGCACCACGGCCATCACGAGGATCAGCATCACGCCGGCGATCGCCGCGAGCGCGATGACCCAGCGCCGCAGCACCCGCTCGCGTCCGGTGAGATCAGCTCCTGCCACGGCGCCAGTGTTGCACCACACGGCCGCCTCCCCGGGGCGTGCCGGGGGCTCGGGCCATGCGGGTGTCGCATGGCGCTGGCCCGTGCAGCGGTCTAGCGTGGATACCGAACCCGACCCTGGAGTACCCAATGCCCCGCTTCCGCACCCGCAGCCTCGTACTCGCCGCAACCGCAGCCACCGTGCTTGCCGGCGTTCCCGCCGGTGCGATGGCCGCCAAGGCCAAGACCCCGCCGCTCACCGGCGCCACCTCGGGCGTCTCCCTCTTCATCGAGCCCGACACCGGACACACGCCCGTGGTCAACTTCATCGCGTCGGCGAAGAAGACGCTCGACTTCGGCATCTACCAGCTGGGTGACCCGGTGATCCAGGATGCCCTGGTGCAGGCGCGGCAACGAGGGGTGAAGGTGCGCGTGATGGCCACGTGGCAGACATTCCCCGCGAACAGCAGCACCGACCCGACCAGCGCCCTCTACAACGAGAACACGCCGGTGCTGCAGCAGCTCCAGGCGCAGGGCATCAAGACCGGCTGGAGTCCCTACACCTTCACGTACTACCACGAGAAGGCGATGATCGCGGATGGCCACACCAAGAAGGGCCGGGCGCTCATCATGGACTTCAACAGCCAGCCGGCGTACTACGGAACCCCCGATCCCAAGTACCCGACCGAGGGCGGCACGCGCGGCTTTGGCGTGATCACCACCAACGCGCAGGACGTCGCGGAGATCCAGGCCACGTACGACGCGGACTTCCCGCCCGCGCAGCAGGTGAAGCAGCTGTCGTCGCCGCGGCTCATCTGGTCGCCAAACGCCCCCGGCTACGTGCCGCGCCCGGGTGGCCTCGGGAAGATCATGCAGCAGATCGACGGCGCGAAGAAGACGCTTGACGTCTACGCGCTCCTGCTCGACTACGCGCCCATCCAGCTCAAGCTGATGAATGCGGCCAAGCGCGGGGTGACGGTGCGCGTGCTGTTCAACACGACAGGGCCCGCCGCGTTCACGCTCGGCTCACTGCAGCAGATGGCCAGCGCCGGCATTCAGTTCGCGCACGACCCGAAGAGCGCAGCCGGGAAGTCGCTGTTCGTCCACACGAAGAGCATCATCAGCGATGCCGGCCTCAAGGGCGCCCTGAGCTACGTGGGCTCGATGAACGTCGGTGACCAGGTGTCGGTGAATGCCGAGCGCGAGCTGGGGATCCTCCTGGCGAACACGGGCATCGTGAACACCATGTCCGCGACCTACGCCAGCGACTGGGCCACGGCCACGCCGGTCCAGGTCGCGAACGGCCAGGTGGTCAACCCGTTCCCGCCGCCCAAGGCCAAGTAGCACCGGGGGCACGCGCGGGTGATGCCCGCGCGTGCCCATCCGGGGCAGTGAGGCGAGATCAGCCCGTGTAGCGCGTGAAGTTCATCTTGAACTGCATCTCCCCGCCACCGGCGGTGCTCATGCTGGCGGAGATCACCATGGTCTTCGGCGCCTTCTTGCCGGACTTCGGCATGGTCAGGCGGTAGGAGCGCGGCTCGTCGTTCGTGCCGTAGTCGTCGAACACGATGGCGTTGCCGGCCTTGCCCCCGAAGGCGATCACCGCGAACAGGCCCGTGTCGGCCTCGTTCGCGTTGAACACCGGGAGGTTGCTCTCGTAGCGGCCCGAGCGGTGCAGCTTGAGGAAGGTGTTCGCGGCGCAGGAGATCTTCGGCGCGCCCGGGGGCAGCGGCACCTCCACGGGGCACGGCAGCACCTTCCCATTGACATCCCAGCTCGTCTGGATCCACACGCCGTAGTAGCCGCCGCCCGCGGGCGGGGCCTTGGTGGCGGATGGGGCCTGTCCCACGCCCCCGGCGAGGGCCGCCTGGGCGGGGATCGCCACGGCGCAGGCCGCGGCAGCGATGGCCACGGGCAGGGCGACGGAACGGAGGGTGCGCTGGGACATGGATGCTCCTCGGGTGGGTCTCTGAGGGGGATGCGGCGGCGGCGTCCTCAGAGATCCGCCACCTGGGTGACCCTACATGCGCCCATGGTGGGCCGCCGAGAGCGGGTGAACGGAATCGAACCGTCATCAGAAGCTTGGAAGGCTCCTGCTCTACCGTTGAGCTACACCCGCGGGTCTGCGCAGCCTAGACGGCGGCCACCGGGCATCGAAGCCCGCGGCGTTCCGCGAACCGGATCGCCCTGCGCCGTCCCCGCCCGTGGCTAGCGTGCCCGGTATCTCAGTCCCCACATCAGGAGAGTCGATGAACAAGGTCATCGCAACGTCGGCTGCCGCGCTCGCCGCGGCTGGCCTCATGGCCGGCGGCGCATTCGCCGGCAGCACCACCGTGCAGACGATGCCGGTGAAGAACGTCACGGGCGTGAACGCCGGCGTGATGAACGTGCAGAAGGCCGTCCCCATGGCGAAGCTCGGCGGTCCCGCGGCCTCGTACTTCTACCTGTCCAACGGCGGCGGCAAGGTGTCGATCTCGAAGCTCGCGACCAAGGGCTTCAACGGCACCCAGACCGTCACCATTACCCCGCCGTCGGGGTCGACGCTCATCCAGGGCTTCGCCACGATCTCGGGCGGTGACCTGGGCGCCATGATCATCCGGTCGACGCAGACCACGGGCTCGTCCTACAAGATCAACCTGGCATTCC
>JAGWYY010000014.1 GCA_018969105.1 Acidobacteriota bacterium
GAGGTTCGCCGAAGAGAGGCTCGCGCTGGTCAGGTTCGCGCCCGGCCCGACAAGGTATCCGTTGGTGAGGATCCACCCTTGGGGCAGCGTGCTTGGCACGCCAGTGATGGCACCGGATTGAACTCCGGTCAGAATCGCGCCGGTGAGGTTTATGCCCGTGAGGTTCGCCGAAGAGAGGCTCGCGCTGGTCAGGTTCGCGCCCGGCCCGACAAGGTATCCGTTGGTGAGGATCCACCCTTGGGGCAAATCTGTTGTCGGGTTAGTGATGCCACCGGACTGGACTCCGGTCAAATTCGAATTTTTAAGGAGTGTACGACCGAGGTTCGCGTTTGTGAGCGTCGCGTTTGTGAGGTTCGACCTCCTGAGGTTCGTGATAGTTAGGTCCGCGCTGGTGAAGTTCGCTTTGGTGAGGTCCGCGCCGGTGAAGTTCGCCAAGCTGAGCTCCGCCCAGGTGAAGTTCACGTCGTAGAGCTCCGCGCCGGTGAAGTTCGCCCAGTCGGCCCACGCGCCGGTGAAGTTCGCGTGGCCGAGGAACGCGTTGGTGAAGTTCGCCCCGCGCGCATCCATATTGGTGAACTGCCCCCATTCGAGGTTCGCGCCCATGCAATCGACGGAGGTGTCGACGCATCCGTGGTTCTCCCGCTTTCCGCGCCTCGGCGGGGCATCGAAACGCGCCCCCTTCACCTTTGCTCCCCGCATGTCCACGTGATGCAACTTCGCTCCCCGGAAGTCGGCCCCGCGAAGGTCAGCCCCCCTGAAGTCTGCGCCCCGCAGGTCGGCCTTCGTGAACTTGGCCTTCCTCAGGTTGCCGTGGTGCTCGACGGTCCAGCGGTGGACAACGCCGCGGCAGTCAGCACCAGGCCCGAGCGCGCAGGTTTTCGCTCCGGTGCCGATGGTTGTGGACTGCTGGGAAAGCCCGGAGGCGGGGATGACCAGCCCGAGGGCGGCGGTGGCGAGGATGGCAGTGGTGCGAAGGCGCATGGGGAGTCCTTGTGTGGTCAGCCGGTCAGCAGCCGGTGTTGGTCACCGTGCCGTTGGGGCAGGTGGTGTTGTTCCAGATTGCGCTCATGAGGTCTGCGTCAGTGAGGTTCGTGTACGCGAGGTTCGCGTAGGTGAGGTTCGTGCCGTAGATGCTCGTGAGACCGAGGTTCGCTCCGGTGAGATCCGCGCTCGTGAGGTTCGCACCGATGAGGTTGGCTCCAAAGAGGTTCGCGCTCGTGAGGTTCGCACCGATGAGGCTCGCGCGCGCGAGGTACGCGCCGGTGAGGTTTACGTCAACGAGGTTGGCACCGATGAGGCTTGCGCGGGTGAAGATCACGAAGCTGAGATTCGCGGCGGCGAGGTTCGCTCCGTCGAGGTCCGCGCTTTCGCAGTTCGGATCGCACGACAGCGGAGGCACCTCATTGGCACCCTTGCCCACACGCTTCACCGCATCGAACCGCGCACCCTTGAGCTTCGCCCCCCGGAAGTCCGCATGCCGTAGCTTCGCCCCCCGGAAGTCGGCGTTGCGGAGGTCGGCCCCCTTGAAGTCCGCGCCCCGCAGATCGGCCTTCGTGAACTTCGCCCCCCGCAGGTTGCCGTGGTGCTCGACGGTCCAGCGATGGACGACGCCCCGGCAGTCGGCCCCGGGCTTGAGCACGCAGGTCTTCTTGCCCGTTCCGATCGTGGTCGAAACGTTGGCGAGCCCGGCGGCAGGGATGGCCAGCCCAAGGGCGGCGGTGGCGAGGATGGCGGTGGTGCGAAGACGCATGGGGGAATCTCTGAGGGGTCGCGCGGTCAGCAGCCGGTGTTGGTCACCGTGCCGTTGGGGCTAGAGGCGTTGCGGTGCTGCTGCTAGCTGGCGCACTTTCCCGATCTGTACAAACTGCCACGGCCCATAAATTCTTCGACCAGTAGCAATGCTGCATCGATAATCGGTAGCACGTTAGGTGTCACCGTCGAACACCCAGTGGCGCCGGTCCAGTCGGCTTGCCCCCAACCGACCGTCGAATTCCCTAGCGTCATATTGCTGACGTCGGCCGACTCGAAGTTTGCGCCGTAAAGAGTTGATCCGTCTAGGCTCGCGCCGCCGAGGCTCGCGCTGGAGAGGTCCGCGTTGGTGAGGTTCGCGCCGGCGAGGATCGCGCTGGAGAGGTTCGCGTAGGCGAGGATCGCGTAGACGCCGTACGCGTTGGTTAGGTTCGCGCTCCCGAGGATCGCGCTGGTGAAGTCCGCATCGTTGAGGTTCGCGCCGGTGAGGTTCGCGCCGGTGAGGTTCGCGCCGTCGCCGTTCGCCCAGGTGAGATTCGCGTTGGTGAGGAACGCGCGCACGAGGTTCGCATGCTGCAGGTCCGCGCGGGTCAGGTTCGCGCCCGAGAGGTTCGCGCCGACAAGGGCCGCGCCGTTGAGGCTCGCCCACTGGAGGTCCGCGCCCTGACAGCTCGGTGAGCAGGAGGGCGTCTGGTTCGCCTTCTTGCCGGCCCCGGGCGGCGCGTGAAACCGCGCCCCCTTCAGGTTCGCACCCCGCAGGTCCGCATGCCGCAACTTCGCCCCCCGGAAGTCTGCGCCACGAAGGTCGGCCCCCCGGAAGTCCGCCCCGCGAAGGTCGGCCTTCGTGAACTTCGCCCCCCTCAGGTTGCCGTGGTGCTCGACGCTCCAGCGGTGAACAACCTCGCGGCAGTCGGCCCCAGGCCCGAGCACGCAGGTCTTCTTGCCGGTACCGATGGTTGTGGACACCTCGGCGAGCCCGGAGGCGGGGATGGCCAGCCCGAGAGCAGCGGCGGCGAGGATGGCAGTGGTGCGAAGGCGCATGGGGAGTCCTTAGTGGGGAGGTGCCGTGTGGGAGGGTAATGGACGCCGGGGTTGGATGAGGGGCGGCGGGGTTCTGTGGCCTAGGGCACCCATCCCCACACCCTCGCGGCCTTCCCGCGACGCCACCCCCGAGGCATCACCGAGGCATCACGGCGGTGGCACAGGGTGCTCTCCTCGCACCCCAAGAACGCCTATTCCATGGGGAGTCCGCATAGGTGCTACCCCCGCTGAATTACGAGCCCAGTAGCGCCCACTCTCGGGGGAAGGTCCGCTTATGCGGGCCTTTTCTCGTTTCGGGCCTCATCGGCCGCCCCGGCATCAACCGTGAAGACCAGCAGCGCCGCCACGACTACCCGTGCGGTGAACACCCCCACGAGGGCTCGCGGCTCCGCCAGGCGCTCGGGGTTCATCGCTCAGAAGATCCCCCAGCAGGGGGTGTTGCTCACCGTGCCGTTGGGGCAAGTGGTGTTACTCCAGATCGGGGCGGGTTCCGTGTTCTCGACGCGCGCATCCGTGAGGTTCGCGCCGGTGAGGTTCGCGCCGGAAAGGTTCGTGTGGCTGAAGATGACGTTCCTGAGATTCGCGCTGGTGAGGTTCGCATGGTAGAGGGTCGCCTGGGTGAAGTTCACGTTGCTGAGGTTCGCACTGGTGAAGTTCGCGAAGTTCGCCCACGCGTTGCCGGCGACCGCGTTGGTCAGGTCCGCCCCGGTGAAGTTCGCCCTGGTGAGGTCTGCGTTCGTGAAATCCGCGCCGGAGAGGTTCGCGCCGCTGAAGTTCGCGCCCGGGAAGTCCGCCTCGATGAAGCTCATTCCGCTGAGGTTCGCGCCGTAGAGATTCGCCGAGGCTAGGTTCACGCCGTTGAGGTTCGCGCCGGTGAAGGTCGCCTGGAAAAAGTTAGTGCCGTTGAGGTTCGCCCCGGTGAAGGTCGCGTTGGTGAGGTTCGCGACGGCGAGGGACGCGCGGGTGAGGTTCGCGTTGGTGAGGTTCGCGTAGGTGAGTGACGCCTTGACGAGGCCCGCGCGGGAGAGGTTCGCGCCGGTGAGGTTCGCACCGTTGAGGTACGCGTAGGAGAGATTCGCGCCGGTGAAGTTCGCGTTTCGGAGGTCAGCGCCCTGGCAGCTCGGCGCGCAGGCGGGCGTCTGGTTCGCCTGCTTTCGTGCCTTGGGTGGCGCATCGAACCGCGCGCCCTTCAGGTTCGCCCCACGCAGACCCGCATGACGCAACTTCGCCCCCCGGAAGTCGGCGCCCCGCAGATCCGCCCCCCGGAAGTCCGCCCCACGAAGATCCGCCCCAGTGAACTTCGCCTTCGTCAGGTTGCCGTGGTGCTCGACGGTCCAGCGATGCACGACGCCCCGGCAGTCAGCACCAGGCCCGAGCACGCAGGTCTTCGCCCCGGTGCCGATCGTTGTCGATACCTCGGCGAGCCCGGAGGCGGGGATCGCCAGCCCGAAAGCGGCGGTGGCGAGGATGGCGGTGGTGCGAAGGCGCATGGGGAGTCCTTGTGTGGTCAGCCGGTCAGCAGCCGGTGTCGGTCATCGTGCCGTCGGGGCAGGTGGTGCTGCTCCAGGCCGCGCCGGTGAGGTCCGCGCCCCTGAGGTTCGCGCCCCTGAGGTTCGCGCCCCTCAGGTTTGCGCTGATGAGCCGCGCGTCGGTGAGGTTCGCGTCGGTGAGGTCCGCGCTCCTGAGGTCCGCGCCCCGGAGGTTCGCGGCGGAGAGGTTCGCGGCGGAGAGGTTCGCGTGGGAGAGGTTCGCGAAGGGGAGGTACGCATTGGTGAGGATCGCGCCGGAGAGGATCGCGCCAAAGAGGTTCGCACTGGTGAGGTTCGCGCCGAAGAGGTTCGAGCCCCTGAGGTTCGCGCTGGTGAGGTTCGCGACGGTGAAGACCGCGCCGGTGAGATCCGCACCCCTGAGGTCTGCGCCGAGGAGGTTCGCGTCCTGGCAGTTCGGATAGCAGTCCGGCCGGTTCCCTGCGCGTGATGCCGCTTTGCGCATTGCGGTCGTGGACGTCGCCGTGGACGTTGCCGTGGACGGGCTGGCCTCGGACGCGCTGCCTCCGCATCCCACGAGGAGAACGACCGACGTCGCCGCGGCGGTGGTGGCGAGGATGGCGGTGGTGCGAAGGCGCATGGGGATTCCTTGTGTGGTCAGGCGGTCAGCAGCCGGTGTTGGTCACCGAGCCGTTGGGGCAGGTGGTGTTGGACCACTTGGCGCCAGCGACCCCCGTAGGGTCGAGGTTCGCGCCCCTGAAGTTGGTGCCGGTGAGATTGGCGCGGTTGAGGTTTGCATGACTGAGATCAGAGGGAAGCTCCGGGGTGGGGGTGGGGCGGGGCTCGTCGTCGTAAGGGTTGTCGGACCCGTGCCAATAGCCAGTAATCCGCGGGCTGAAGTCGGCTGAGCTCAGGTTGGCGCCTGAGAGGTTCGCTCCACGCAGACGTGCGCCATGCCATCTCACCTGCGTGAAGTCCCCGCCCCGGAGGTCTGCGCCCTCAAGCGGGTAGTCGTTCAAGGTTGCACCCCGGCAATTCGGAAAGCATGGGGGAGGGGCACCCGCGGCTGCCTGGCGAATCGCTGCTGCGGGGGTCGACCCGGCCGCGGGCGACGACTCGCCGCATCCCGACAGGAACGCGATTCCTGCTGCCGTCGATGCCAGCGCGAGCGCGGCAGCGGGCAGGACAGCGGTGGTGCGGAGACGCATGGCGAGCCCTTTGGCTTGGCGAGGGCGGTCAGCAGCCGGTGCTGGTCACGGCGCCGTCGGGGCAGGTGGTGTTGGCCCAGTACGCGCCGGTGAAGTTGGCACTGGTGCCGGGGATGGCTACCTGGGCGTTCATGAGGTTCGCGCTGTTCAAGGTGGTGCTTGTGAGGTTCGCGCCGGTGAGATCCGCCTCGTAGAAGTTCGCCCCGCCGAGGTCGGCACCCGGGCAGTTTGGGTAGCAGCTTGGCGCAGGCTGCGCCTGGTTCGCGCCCTTGCGCGTAGTCGTGGGCCGACCGAAGTACGCGCCCTTCAGGTTCGCGCCGCTGAAGTCGGCCCCCCGGAGCTTCGCGCCGTCGAACCGCGCGCCGCGAAGGTCGGCGTCGCGGAAGTCCGCGTGGCGGAGATTTGCCCCGTGGAACTTCGCCCCCCGCAGGTCACGTCCGGCGAGGTTGATCCGGTGGTGGGTGATTCCCTTGCACGAGGCCCCGCGCTTCGGCACGCAGGTCTTCGACCCGGTGCCAATCGGCGCGATGGGCAGGTCCGCGGCTGTGGCGCCACCTGCCACGGTGAGGCCCAGGAGCAGGGTGCAGGCAACGGGCGGGCAGCGCATCAGGCCACGCACCACGCGCTGGTCACATCGCCGTTGGGGCATGTGGTGTTCGACCACGTGACGCCGGTCACGTTCGCGTCCTTCGGGCGGGTCAGGTTCGACCCGTAGAGGCTCGTCCCCGTGAAGTTCGCGTACGAAAAGTTGGCGCCGGAGGCAAGTGCGCTGACCACGGTCGCATAGGACAGATCCGAGTACGAGAAGTTGCCGAACCACGGCTTGCTGTAGGAGAGGTTCGCGTACGAGAGGTCCACGTTCGACGCATTGGCGTACGAGAGGTCGGCGTAGCTGAGGTTCGCACCGCTCAGGTCGGCACCCGCGAGGTTGGCGTAGGAGAGGTCGGCGTACGAGAGGTCGGCCCCTGCGCAGTTGGGCGCGCACGAGGGCGCGTTCGCGCCGTTGGCGCGCTTCCCGCCCTGGGGCGGTGCGTCGAACCGCGCGCCCGCGAGCTTGGCTCCCCGGAAGTCGGCATGGCGCAGCTTCGCCCCGCGGAAGTCGGCGCTTCGCAGGTCGGCCCCCCGGAAGTCCACGCCGCGCACATCGGCGTTGGTGAACCGCGCCCTGCGCAGGTTGCCGTGGTGCTCGACGCCCCAGCGGTGCACCACCCCGCGGCAGTCGGCGCCCGGCCCGAGCACGCACGTCTTGGTGCCGGTGCCGATGGTGGTCATCTGGATGCCGCCCCCGTAGGACCCGCCGACCACGCCAGGGGCACCGGCCGCGCCGATCGCCGGCAGCGCGAGGGCTGCTGCTGCCGTGGCGACGATGGCGGTGAGGGGATGGCGCACGAGGTCCTGTCTTCGGAGGAGCTGCCGAGCAGAGGATACCGGGTGCCCGCGGCCTGGCCGCAGGCCGCGGGTGGGCTAGGGAATGGCCAGCACGACGGCGGCGATGATCGCCCCCGCGGCGCTGATGATGGGGATCAGCACGGCGGCGATGATGCCCGTGAATGTCCATCCCGGTCCCGGCGTCATGGGGCGAGCCTAGCCTGCGTCGGGCGTGGGCAGCCGCACGGCGATGAAGTCGAGCAGCCACAGCGACTGGAAGAGCGCCAGGGCGTAGGCGGGGTCGGCCAGCCCGTCGGCGATCTCTCCGATGCTGCGCCGGCCGTCCATGCGGCGGGCGAGTGCCATCTGGGTGTCGTCGAGCGCCACGGACCAGTCGCTGCGGGCCACGCCGTCGTCGGTCACGGCGCAGCGGTACCGCGGAGCCGGCACGTACTCAGCGGCGTCCGGCGAGGCGAAGTCCACCACGTACGACGCCTCCGGCCGCTCCGGGCGGCAGGCGGTGAAGAAGTGGCAGCCGTTCCGCCAGTTGATGCGCTCCATCACTGACCACTGGCGCTGCAGCGGCAGATGCGAGGTGGCGTCGAGCAGGACGGGCTCCATGCCGGCATTGGGGTAGTACGGCGACTTCAGGAACCAGTCGTCGAACACCAGGCCCGACGATTCCACGAGCGACAGGCAGTCGTCCACCGTGTAGTTGCGGTCGCGCTGGTGAAGGAACGTGTCCACCATGCCGGCGTCGAAGTCGAGGTCGGGGGCGATGGCCAGGTAGCCCTGCAGGGGGTGGTCGGGGGGCAGCTCGCGGATGGTCGCCTTCACCACCTCAAGCGACGCCTCGTCCTGCCCCAGGCCCATCTCGCGGAAGGCCCCCTGCATCATCTCCACGCCGAGCCGGCCGTACTTCGCGTAGAGCATCACCGCGAGCACGCCGTCGGTGCGCAGGCACCCCGCGAGCGCCGTCATGCCCTCGGCGGGATTGGCCATGTGGTGCAGCACGCCGGTGGAGATGATGAGGTCGAACTCGCGGTCGAGGTCGCCCGCCCGCTCGATGGGCAGCAGGTGCAGCTCGAGGTTGCCGAGGCCGTTGGCGTCGGCCAGTCGCTGCTGGTGATCGAGCGACGGCCGGCTGACGTCGATACCCACCACGCTCGCGTCGGGGTTCGTGAGCGCCAGGGTGGCCGCCTGGTTGGCGCCGCACCCGGCCACGAGGATGTCCAGGTCGGGTCGCGGATCGCGATCGGGCCACAGCACGGGCTGTGCGTGGCTCGGATCGAACCACTGCCAGTTGTCCTGGAGCCACGCGGGGAGGTCGGCGATGGGCTCGGGATACACCCATCGCGCGTACTGGCGGGATACGGCGTCGTCGAGAGGGTCCGTGGTCATGTCATGGCGGGGCGGGGTGCCCGGCTCTCCGCAGCCCACGCCGGTGCCAGCCCACAGTAGGCTGCCGCCCACGCCCATGCCCACGTCCATGCCGCGGGAGAATCCGACCCTGCGCCCACCCGCCACCCTCCTCGCCGTCCTTGCCCTCGTTTCCGCGGTGGTCGCGGGCTGCGGTGGCTCGGGCGACGCCGGCCGCACCACGGCACCTGGCGCCACCACCGCGGCCTCGCGGCAGGCTGCCGCGCCCGAGCCCGTGTGCTCCACGCAGACCCATCGGAACGGCACCAAGGTGCGCACGTGGACGGTGCGCGTGGTCAATGCGCTCCCATCACCCGTGTCGCTCAGGTCGACCAACTGGGAGTGCGGCTACTGGTGGTTCCATCACCTGGTGCCGAGCCAGTTCGACGGAGTCGTCGTGCCGGGATCGGGCGGGGCCGTGGAGAAGGTGTTGATGAAGGCCGCAGTCACGCCGGGCTTCACCCTGGTCGTGAGCAATGAGGCTGGCGCCGAGATCGGCCGGTTCGCCGTCAACCAGACCGACGAGGAGGGCTTCCGCGAGGGGCTGGTGAGCGTGGGCGGAAGCCCGCTCGGCCTGACGGCGGTGATGCCCGCCAGCGCGGCATCCGGCGGCGCGCCGGTGACCGTGGCGTCGAATGGCGGGGGAGGCCTTACCGTCTACGAGTTCTGTGATGACCTCAAGCCCGGGGTCCGCGGCTGCGATTGATGCCCGTCAGGGCGCGAGGGTGATGTAGACCGTCATCGCGATGAACGCGATGAACACCACCGCCCACACCCAGAAGATGAGCCCCGGCCGTCCGGGGCCGGGGCCATCCCCGCCGTCGTCATCGCCGTCACCCATGCGCTACTTGGTCCAGATGATCTGGAACCCGGCGTTGTTGCCCATCCCCTGCTTGTAGAAGTTGCGGCCAATCATGTTGGAGTAGCCCTTCACGCGGTAGCCGGTCGGGACGGTGCCGTCGGCCACGTAGGCCTTCGCGTACGCCCGCACCGTCTTGCAGGCCAGCGGGGCCTTGCCCAGCTTGTTGAAGGAGTTGAGGTCGTACGCGCCCTTCTTCGGCAGCCCGAGCGCCGGCTTGGCGGGGTTCACGGTGATCGTGCCGCAGTCGAGGCTCGTGCCCTGCTCGCTCCCGCCGGCGAGGGCGGCGGCGGGAAGTGCCGTGAGGGCGATGGCTGCCGCGGTGACGATGGCGATGCTGGTCTTCACGGGGTAATCCTCCGAGGTTCCGCGCGCGGGGTTCCGGGCACGTGGCCCCCCGCACTGTACCCGCGGTGCCCTAGCGTCCCGGGCATGGGAGTCGCACCGCCGTGGGAGGACGTGCACGAGCCCCCCGACGCCGTCACCTGGGGGCTCGTGCCGCTGGAGGCCGACGACGGCGCCATGCGGCCGGTGATGCTGCTGGCGTGGATGCTCGACGATTCCGGCGCCGCGCTGGTGCAGCCCATCATCCGCGGTGAGGATGACCCGCTGCCGTGGGGGCTGCGCACGCGGGCGACCGACCCGCCCGCCGGCGGGCGTCCTGAGGACGGCATCGCCGCCTACCGCGATCTGGTGCTGCCGATGGCGCTCGCCATCGAGGCCCTGATGGCACGGGGACTGTCTCCGGCCGAGGTGGCGGACAGGGCAGGGGAGGCCTCGTCGATGGCGGCGATGGCACACGAGGCCCGGCGGGGCATGCGCGACCTGCCCACGGGCTAGCGTGCAGGGCATGCGCGTCGGCAGGGTGATCGGTCTGGGCGTGGTGGCCGCGGGGGTCGTGGGGGCCGCCGTGCTTGCCAAGACCGTGCGCGACGTGCAGGGCTCGGCCGCCGGCGACATCGACTCCTTCCTCGCACTGCCGCCGGACGAGCGCACGCGCCGGCCGGTGGTGGCAGTGATCGGCGCCAGCATCGTGCGCGGGCGCGCCAGCGTGGACTTCGTGCGCATGCTGCGCCAGGAGCACCTCGAGCTGGCGTTCGTGAACGGCGGCGTCAACAGCCGCGTGTGCTGGGAGATGCTCCAGGACATGGACCGCGTGATGGCCTGTGACCCCGCCTGGGCGGTGATCCTCGTGGGCACCAACGACGTGCAGGCCACCCTGTCGGATGAGAACCGCGAGATGACCCGCCGGGCGAAGGGGCTGCCGCATGATCCGTCGCCCGAATGGTTCGGCGAGTGCCTCCGCGCCGTGGTCGACCGCCTGCAGGAGGCGGGCACCATCGTGGGGGTGTGCTCGCTGCCCCCGCTGGGCCAGGACCTCGACGCCCCGCCGAACGACGCCGTGCGCCGGTTCAACGAGGCCATCCGCGATGTCACCGACGCCACCGGGGCGTCATACCTTCCGGTGCACGAGCGCATGGCCGAGGTGATCGTGGGCAGCGGCAGGGAGGAGGGGCCCGCATGGACCGGCTCATGGCGCCCCGGGCTCGAGTCGCTGGTGGAGCACTTCACGCTGGGCCGCTCATACGACGACATCGCCCAGCGTGCCGGCTACCTCCTCTCGCCGGACGGCGTGCACCTCGACACCGCTGGCGCGCGCATCGTGGCCAACGCGGTAAGCGAGTTCCTCAGCCCCTGAGGGGGTTACCTCACGATGACGGTGGCCCGGCCGCTCCATGCGGGGGTGCCGCGGTAGCGCGCGACCCGCAGGGTGAGCAGGCAGGTGGCCCGGCGACGGGGGGCCACCAGGCGCGCACCGGCGAGGGTGCAGGGCCCTGACTCCGACCACCGGCGCGTGCCGCGTGATGCCGGCGGGGTGATGAGCGCGGTGAGGCGGGTGCGGGATCCCCGTGCCACCCTCCGCGTGGTTCCCCGCGCTGCCGCCCCGGGCCGTGTCGTCGCCTCGGATCCCGCCCCGGGCTTCGCGGTCGAGCGGGTGGAGGTCACGCTGGCGGTCACCACGGGCGCCGGCCCGACGCCACCGAATGAGCAGGTGGTGGCGCTTCCGGGCGCGGTGCAGCGGTGCCCATGCGGCGCGAGGGTGGCGGTGTACGACTCCACCTCGCCTGAGGCGGCATCCCATGCCGCGGACACCGCCCCGCCATTGAACGCCACGTCCGTGCCGCCCCCGGCCGTCAGGGTGCGCGTGCCGGTGCCGACCGCGAGGACCACCGGCCCGGCGTACGACTGCTGCGCCCGGGTGGTGACGTCGGCACCGAGGGTGGTCGTGCCGTCGGCGGTCGCGAGCGTGGACAGGCATTCGATGGGCGCTGTGAGCCGCCAGTCGCCGATCACCTGCAGCGGTCCCGGGGTGCATGGTCCGGCGCCGACCGACGGACCGATCGACCCGGCGGCCGGGCCGGGCGCAACTCCGGCGAGGATCGTCGGGGCGCCGGCCAGCACGAGCGATCCGGTCTCGTCCACCGCCGCTCCGCCCCGCAGGTCGAGCGTGCCCCCCGACTGGATCGACGAGGTGCGGGTGCCGGTGAGCGGCGTGAGCACCCGCTGCAGCGCAGTGATCGATTGCGGCATGTACGCGGTGAGCGCGTTCACCCACAGGGCGTCCACCACCACCGCGGTGGTGGGCACGGGCGGCGCCAGCACGCCCATCCCCGCGCACAGCGAGATGCCGCTGCCACCGCATGGCGCGAGGTCCTGTCCGAGTCCGCCAAGGGTCTGCAGCACCGCCGCGGTGATCCGCCGCGTGGCGGACCCGCCGATGGTCAGCGTGCCATTGAACGTCGCCGTGCCGGCAGGCGAGGTGATGTCGCCCCATAGGCGGGTGGCGCCGGTGACCTCCAGCGTGTCGATGTCGCGTACCTCGCCGGCGATGGTCACGTCCCCGTCAAAGGTGATCACCCCGCCGGCCGCAGGCGCGAGGGCATCCACGTTGCACATGCCGATCACGTCTGGCTGGCCACCGCATGCGCTGAACCCGCCCGTCACCGCGCCCACGGTGATGCTGGGGCTGGTGATCGTGCGGAGCACGCCATAGCCGCCCACCTCGACCGCGTCGAGATCAACGTCGCCGGATGCGGTGAGGTTGCCGAGCAGGCGGGTGGTGCCGGTGACGGCGATGCTGTGCGCGGCCGTCACCGTTCCCGCGCGCCAGGGGCCCTGCACGTGCAGGGCGTTCGCGGTCCCCGTGGCATTGCCCACGATCGCGGTGGTGCTCACGAGGGTGCTCGCGGTGAGCGAGACGGTGGGGGTGCCGACGCCCGCATTCGGCTTGAGCAACTTGATCGGATTGGACGATGCCAGCGTGATCGACCCCGCCGCGGCGATGTCATCCTGCAGCCGCACCTCCGGCGCGTTGATGAGCAGCGACGTCGTGCCCATCGAGATGGGGTCGTGTTCGGCGTCGTACACGCGGGCGGTGGACGATGCATTGGTGAGGGACACCTCGATGGGGTCGGCGTAGGGGATGGGGTTACCGCCAGGGTTCTCCATTCCACCGGCCACGATCACGTTCACGGGTCCGGTACCGTCCACCACCTCGATGCGCTCGAGCGGAAGGCCACCGGCGTCGGGCTGGATGGTGAGGCCGTGCTGGGGCGGCGAGACCGGCACCGAAAACGCGAGCAGGCCGGCCCGGTTGGTGCCCGTCCAGGGCACGGAGGCCCCGCCCGACGATGCGCTCGCGAGGTACTGCGGACTGCCCGCGCCGCCGGTGGTCTCAATGGTGATCTCCTCGCCGGACGCACCCGTGAGCCGCAGCACCTGGGTGCCGGCGTCGTACGAGAACGACGCCGCGGATGCCGCCTGGGCCAGCACGCCCAGGATGGCCACGGCGATGATGCCGAGCAGGATGCGGGGGGCCCGTCGCACCCCTGCACCGTAGCGCGCGGGCGTGCGCTTGCGCCGACGCCCGGGGTGCTCAGCCCGGCTTGCGGGCGATGGCGTAGAGCTTGGTGAAGTCGTAGGTCCAGCCGCGCGGGCCGGACACCTCGCGCATGCGGCGCTCCACCTCGGCCAGGTAGGCCTCGGCCTCATCCTCGGGCATGTCGCCGATCAGGTGACTCGCCACCACGCGCATGCGCTGCGTGTAGGCCTCCACCGTGGTGTGGCGCACGCGGCGCTCCATCCAGATGTCGTCCACCTCGAGCCCGGCCTGCACCAGGTAGTCCTCCATCTCGGGGATGTCCCGCTGCACGGCGTCGAACGCGCCCAGCCACACGTAGTTGGGGGGCTCCATGTTGGCGAGGATGTCCCGGTAGGCCTGCTCGCCGCCGCGGCCGGAGCACAGGATGGCCAGCACGCCGCCCGGCTTCATCTTCGCGGCCATGGCCTCCGCGGCCGCCCACTTGCGCGGGAACCAGTGGTACGCCATGGCGCACACCACGAGGTCGAACGCGCTGTCGGGCACGGGCATGTTCTCCACATCACCCTGCGCGAGCGTCACCTCCACGCCCTCGATGCCCCCGAGCTTCGCCTGGAACTGCTCGAGCATGCCCTCGGACGGGTCCACGCCCGTGATGCGCGCGGGACGGAAGCGGTCGACGATCGCCTGGGTGGTCCAGCCGGTGCCGCAGCCGACGTCCAGCACGTCGTCGTAGCTTCCGGCCGGGATCGACATGACCAGGCGCTGGCCGCCCTCGATGTTGAACCGCACGGCGTCCTCGTAGTCGGATGCCGTCTCGGTGAATCCATCGGCCACGAGAGTGCGGTCGTCTGCCATGTGCTCCTCCTGGTGGGTTCCGCATTCGCGCGCGGTGGTTGCGGATGCGGGTGCAGGTGCCGGTGCGGTGGGCACAGTACGGGGCGCCCGGCGCCGAGGGGGAGCGGTACCGCTGCTGGTACGGTCGCCTTCGTGCTTCGCCGCGCCATCTCCACCGCGCTCGCCGCGGCCTGCCCGGCCACCGCCTGCCTTGCGGTGGCCGTCGCGCCGGGCCCGGTGGCCGCCGCCCCTGCGCCCGGCGGGGGCGACCTGGGCGCCCGGGTCGTGGGCCCGGACCGGGGGCCGGCCAACCCCGCCGACTGGCCGTTCATCGCGCTGCAGTACGTCACCATCGGCGCGAGCACCCACCTGTGCGGCGCATCGGTCATCTCGCCCCGGTGGCTCATCACCGCCGCGCATTGCGCGCAGGGCGCGCAGCCGTCCGGTATCGCCGTCTTCCCCGGTGCGTACACGCGCGCCAGCCCGGGGCCGGCCAACGTGCCGGATACCGCGCTCGGCTACCCGTCGTACTCCACGGCCACCAAGTCGGGCGACTTCGCCCTGCTGCGCCTTCCATCGGCCACGTCCGCGGCCGCGGTTGCCCTGCCCGCGCCATCGGACGACGCCGCCATCACGGCCGCCCAGGGGGCGGGCGCTGCCGCGCAGGTCGCCGGCTGGGGGCTCACCACCTGCACGGTGAACCCGTCCGACCCGACCAGTTGCTACCCGACGTCCGTGGGGGGTCCGGACACCACCGCGACGATCCTGCAGGGCACGGCGGGCGGCGTGCCGCTCCTCGCCGACGCCGCATGCGCGGCCCTGCCCGTGATGGGCCCCTACGTGGTGGCCTCCACCATGCTGTGCGCCGGTAACGCCCCGCCCGCGAACCCGAGCCTGCGCAACGACTCCTGTTCGGGCGATTCCGGCGGTCCGCTCACCGCCACGATCAACGGCCGCAAGGTGCTGCTGGGCATCACGAGCTGGGGCATACGATGCGGGAACCCGAACCTCCCCGGGGTATACGCACGGGTGAGCGCGGCACGTGACTGGATCTGCGACACGGTCACCTCGCCCACGGCCATCACCGCGACCGGCGGCCGCAACAGCGTGACCGTCACGTGGAATCCCGACACGGCGCCGTGCCCGTGGCGCGACCCGCAGGTGACGGTGACCGCCAGCCCCGGCGGGGCCACGGCCACCGCGGCGCTGTCGGCCGGCACCGTCACGTTCAGCGGGCTGCCGCGCGCCACGGCGTACTCCTTCTCGGCGTCCGTGGTGTCGTCGTCGGGCGCCACGCCCCCGCCGGCCACGGCCACGGCCACCACGTCATCGGTGCCCGACCCGTGCACCCAGACCTTCTACCAGCAGGGCGCGCGCAGCTGGCGCAACCAGGCCGCGCCCGACGGCACCAGCGCGGTGCGCGTGCTGTCGCGCATCCGGGTGTACGACGACGCCGAGTCGTGGTGCCGCACCAGCCTCACGTTCATCTTCCGCGACAAGCGCAACCAGAAGCGGCTCTCGCAGCTGCCGGGATCGACCCTGGGTTACCGCAAGCTGACGGGCAGGGACTTCAGCGCGCCGGTGGTGTCGTGGCCCACGGCGAAGGAGTTCCGCTTCGAGGGATCCGACTCCACCGGGCTCGGCAGGAAGGACGCCCGCCTCGTGCTGGTGTCGTACCTCAAGCGCACCGCGGGAATGCCCGCGCAGTCGAATATCGAACTGGTGGTGGTGCGGCGCATTCCCACCAGTCCGGCGAGCGCCGAGAGCGCCACCAACCCCCTCTTCGCGCAGAAGAACACGTTCGGGACGGCGGTCGGATGGGCCGCGGTGTCGTGAGCCGGGCAGGCGCCGTCGCAGTGGCGGCGCTGGCCGCCGTGACGCTCGCGTCCGGCGGGGCCCCGGGCGGTGCCGCCGCAGCACCCACCACGGCGCAGCTCGCCGGCCAGCGCATCACGTGGCCGGTGGACGGCACCACGGTGAGCGCATCGATGCGCGCGGCCATCGCGCGCGGCGAGGTGGGCAGCGTCATCCTCTTCAGCCGCAACGCGCCCAACCCGGCCACGCTGTCGCGCCTCACGCGTCAGTTGCAGTCGATCCCGCGCCCGGCCGGCCTCGATGCACCCCTCCTCGTGACGGTCGATCAGGAGGGGGGGCTCGTGAAGCGCCTGGCGTGGGCGCCGCCCACCATGAGCGCCGCCCGCATGGGCGCGCGCCTCGACCCTGCCGGCATCCGCGCCGAGGGCGCTGCCACCGGGCGGGCCATGCTGCGCTCGGGGGTGAATGCCGACCTCGCGCCGGTGTGCGACGTCGCCCAGCGCGGGGGAGACCTCTTTCGCGACGGTCGCGCCTTCGGCACCACGCCCGCCGCGGTGGCCGCCGACTGCACCGCGTTCGCGCAGGGCCTCGGGGACGCCGGTGCGGTGGCCCCGGCCAAGCACTTCCCGGGCTTCGGGCGGGCGCGCGTGAACACCGATGACGCCGCCGTGCGCGTCACCGCGCCGCGCGCCGTGCTCGACCGCGAGATGGAGCCCTTCCGCACCGCCATCGCCGCCCGCGTGCCCATGATCATGGTGTCGTCGATCATCTTCACCGCCCTCGCCCCCCGGCCCGCGCTGCTCGAGCCCTCGGTGGTGCGGGGCCTGCTGCGCGACCAGCTGGGCTTCCGCGGGGTCACCATCACCGATGCCATCGACACGCCCGCGCTGCGTGCGTACGGGGGCACGGCGGGTGCGTCGGTGGGGACGGCCGCGGCGGGCATGGACCTGGTGATCATCGCCACGTCCGAGGCCGAGGCCGCGAAGGGCATGCGCGCGGTGTCGGCAGCCCTCGAATCCGGACGCCTCCCGCGCGCCGATGCACGGGCATCGCTCGACCGCGTGATGGCCCTGCGGCGGTCGCTGGGGCGCTAGCCCCCCTGCGCGATGCGCACGGGCAGCGGCGGGTCGCTCAGCCATGCGCGCAGCGCCAGCACCACGGCCTGGCATGTGAAGGCCCGCGCGCCCATCCCGCGCCCGTCAATCGGATCGTTGTACTCGCGGAAGCCGTGGTCGTCGAGGCGCCCCTCGATGTGCGCCACCAGCGCCTCGGCCTCGGCATGGCGCCCGGCGAGCAGCAGCGCGGGGATGACGAATGGCGGCGTGAAGGGCCATGACGGCCCGCGCCAGTACTGCGGTATGAGCCGGCCATCGCCGCGCATGAACGTGGGGTCGTCGAGGCTCACCGACGGCACGGGTTGCGGTGGCCAGAACCGGTGGGGCCGCAGGATCCACTCATCCACCACGCGCGCGCGGATGTCATCGGGAAGGTCGGGCAGCGCCGCGGGCGCGAGCCCCTGCCACGCGCTCACGGGAACCGGCAGCCCATCCGGCCCGGCCAGGCGGAAGATGCCGGCGGCGTCGTCCCACAGGTGCTCCACGATCGCCTCGGTCAGCTCGCGCGCCCGCGCCCGCGCGCCAGGCTCGCCGAGCGCATGCAGGCCCAGGTGGCCAAGGGCCAGCGCGGTGTTCACCAGCGGGCAGGCTGCCGTGAAGCCACCATTCGCGCGGATGCGCATGAACGAGTAGCCGTCGCGACGTGCCGCGGCCACCAGCGCCGCGAAGCCCGGGGTGCCGTGACGGCGCCAGCCCAGCGAGGCGTCGAACACCGGCGAGGCGTCGCAGCCGGTCTCGTCGGGGAGGATGACCCATGCGAGGCCCGTGGCATCCACCCGCTCGCGGTCGATCCAGGCGTTGTATTCGCGCACCACCCCGCGCCCGCGCGCGGCGAAGGCGTCATCGCCCAGCCGGGCCGCCACCTCGGCCCACGCCCAGCCGAGGAAGGGCGGCTGGATGGTGGAGGTGGTCATGTCGTCGCGCCGCTGGACGTCGTAGAACGGCAGCCGCGCGAGGCGCACCGGGGAGTCCCAGAACACCGTGTGGCCGATGAGGCCATCGTCGCGCTGCACCGCGGCCAGCGACGACAGCTCGGCGGCCGCACGCGCCGGGTCCACCTCGTTCCACGCGAGGGAGTGCATCAGCGAGTCCCAGAACCACTGGTACGGGTACTTGTCGCCATCCGGGCTGGTGTAGGCGAACCACGCGCCATTGCGGCCCATGCCCTCACGCCAATTGGCGGCGAGCAGCGCCTCGGCGGCCCGGCCCACGCGGATGCTCACCCCATTCACGAGGTAAGCATCGCAGGAAGCGGACGGCGGCGGACGGCGCGGGGAACCCCCCGATTCCCGCGCTGACCGAGACCCCCCGATCTCGGAGCGTCCGCCGCTCAGTACCGCCATGCAATTCAGGCTCACGAGGAGACTGAGTGCATGGAGGCAATGTGGCATGCCGGTTTGCCGAGCGCAAGCCTTATGGTGTCAGTCTCGCTGATTCTTTACCGGATGTTCTCAATTCGGCGCACTAGCGTTCCGGCCCGTGCCCATCCTGCCGTCGCACCTCGAGCAGCACTCCACCGGGCGCACCGGCTGGCTCCGGGCAGCCGTGCTCGGCGCGAATGACGGCCTGGTGTCCACGGCGAGCCTCATCCTCGGCGTTGCGGCATCCGGGGCCGATCAGGCGGCCGTGGTGACCGCCGGCATCGCCGGACTGGTGGCCGGCGCCATGTCCATGGCAGCCGGCGAGTACGTGTCGGTGAGCTCGCAGCGCGATGCCGAGCGCGCGGACATCGCGCGCGAGACGCGCGAGCTGGAGGATGACCCGGAGGGCGAGCTCGAGGAACTCGCGGGCATCTACGAGGAGCGCGGGCTGTCGCCGCAGCTCGCGCGCGAGGTGGCGCAGGAGCTCTCGAAGGGCGACGTGCTCGCGGTGCACGCCCGCGACGAGCTGGGCATCACCGACTACGCGAAGGCGCGGCCGTTGCAGGCGGCCACGGCGTCGGCGCTGTCGTTCGCCCTGGGCGCCCTGCTGCCGCTGCTCGCGGTGCTGCCGCCCTACGGGCAGGCCGAGCGCATCTGGGTGACCGTGGTGGTGACGGTCATCGGCCTCATCGTGCTGGGGGCGGCCGGGGCGAAGCTCGGCGGTGCCCCCGTGGTGCGCGCCGCCGCCCGCGTGCTGTTCTGGGGCGTGGCGGCCATGGCCATCACGTCGCTGATCGGATCGTTGGTGGGCGCCGCGGTCTAGCGCGGGCCGGCGGCGTCAGTGCTCGCTGCGCTCGCGCCGCGCCCGCTCGCGCACCAGGTCGATGCGCAGCGCCACCGTGAGGGCGTCCACCTTCGCCTCGCCGTCGAGGCGGTCGGCCACGTGCCAGGCCTCCTGGGAGAGGTACTCGAGCCGCTCCAGCGCGTCGGGCAGCGCCGACACGCGCTGGGCCTCGCGCTCGAGGTAGGCGAGGATCTCCGCCTGCTCGGGCGGGAGCCAGGTGGGCCGCTTGCCCGGCCACTCGGGGTTCCGGGCGATGAGCCACCAGAGGATCGCGATGAGGGGGAACTTCAGCGCGAACACCACGAAGAGCACGTACATGGTGCGCACCCACCCGTGGCCGGTGATGTCGGGGGTCCACACGATGAGCACCGTTCCGAAGAGCGCGAGCACCAGGGTGATGAACACGGCCGGGACCACCCGGCGCGCGACCGGGGTGGGGGACGATCCGCAAAGAAGCCACCGAATCATGACGCGGATCTTCCGCCCGTCCGCCCGGACGCGCAAGGGGGTTCCGGCCCCGCCCCCGGCCGTTGCTAGCATCGCGCGCCGCATGCACGTCGTCCTTCCCGATGGAAACCGGCTGGATCTGCCCGAGGGGGCAACCGGACACGACGCCGCCGCCGCCATCGGCCCGGGCCTCGCCAAGGCTGCCCTGGCCGTGCGGGTGGGCGACGAGATCCGCGACCTCGCGCGCCCGCTCACGGACGGCGAGGAGATCGCCATCGTCACGGGCAAGAGCGGCGAGGATCACCTCTACGTGATGCGCCACTCGGCCGCGCACGTGATGGCCGAGGCCGTGATGAGCCTGTTCCCGGGCACGCGGTTCGGGTTCGGCCCGCCGATCGCCGACGGCTTCTACTACGACTTCGAGCTCGACGCGCCCATCACCGAGGACGACTTCCCGGCCATCGAGGCCGAGATCAACCGCATCGCGAAGTCGAAGGCGCCGTTCGAGCGCAGCGTCATGAGCATCCCCGACGCGAAGGAGTTCTTCGCGGAGAGGAAGCAGCCGTACAAGGTGGACCAGGTGGAGGAGCTCGGGCGCCAGGGCGAGGCCGACGTGTCGCTCTACCGCGAGCGCGACTTCATCGACCTCTGCCGCGGCCCGCATGTGCACGACACCGGGAAGATCGGCCACGTGAAGCTGCTGTCGGTGGCCGGCGCCTATTGGCGCGGCAGCGAGAAGAACCCGATGCTCACGCGGGTGTACGCCACGGCGTTCCCCACCAAGGCCGAGCTCGACGACTACCTCGAGCGCCTCGAGGCGGCCCGGGCGCGCGACCACCGGCGCGTGGGACGCGACCTCGGCATCTTCTACTTCGACGAGGCCGGGCCCGGGTTCCCGTTCTTCCTGCCCAAGGGCATGGTGGTGGTGAACGAGATCCAGTCGGCGCTGCGCACCGAGCTCGACGCCATGGGCTACCAGGAGATCCGCACCCCCACGATGCTCTCGGACGAACTCTGGAAGCAGAGCGGTCACTACGAGCACTACAAGGACAACATGTACTTCACGGAGGTGGACGAGCAGGGGTTCGCCGTGAAGCCCATGAACTGCCCGGGCGCCTGCCTGGTGTTCCGCTCCACGCGCCGTTCGTACCGCGACCTGCCGCTGCGGCTGGCCGAGTTCGGGCACGTGCACCGGCACGAGCTCTCGGGCGTGCTGCACGGCCTCTTCCGCGTGCGGGCCTTCACGCAGGACGACGCCCATGTGTTCTGCCGGATGGATCAGATCCAGTCCGAGGTGCGGTCGATCCTCGACCTCACCGAGCGCTTCTACGCGCGCTTCGGGTTCGAGGACGTCGCGATGTTCCTGTCCACGCGTCCCGAGAAGGCCACCGGCACCCCGGAGATGTGGGACCAGGCCGAGGAGGCCCTGCGCCAGGCGCTGGGCGACCGCGAGTACGGCATCAAGGAGGGCGACGGCGCCTTCTACGGCCCGAAGATCGACATCCAGGTGACCGACACCATGGGTCGCTCGTGGCAACTCGGCACGTGCCAGCTCGACTTCTACATGCCCGAGCGCTTCGGGCTCGCCTACACCACGGCGGACGACACCGAGGAGCGGCCGGTGATCATCCACCGCGCCATCACGGGGTCGCTCGAGCGCTTCCTGGGCATCCTGCTCGAGGACACCGGCGGCGACCTGCCCTTCTGGATCGCCCCCGAGCAGGCGCGGGTGATCCCCGTGAGCGACCGCCACGCCGCGTACGCCGACGAGGTGACCGCCACGCTCAAGGGATCCGGGCTGCGCGCCGAGGTGGACGCGCGGTCGGAGAGCATGGGCAAGCGCATCCGTGACGGCGAGCTGGCCAAGGTGCCCTACCTGCTGATCGTGGGCGACCGCGAGGTGGAGACCCGCACGGCGTCGGTGCGCGCCCGGCACGGCGACCTCGACGGCGACCTGCCGCTCATCGGCCTGGCCGACGCGCTGCGCGCGGGGGCGCCCGCGCCGTGAGCACGGGCCCCCGTCGCATGCCCGCGGGGCTGTGCGACAGGTGCGCGTTCCAGCGGCTGGTGCCCACGCGCCGGTCGGTGTTCACCATGTGCGAGGAGCCGCGCATGCCGCGCTACCCGGCCGTGCCGGTGATGCGCTGCCCGGCCTTCGTGGCCCGCGCTAGCGGGCAATCCCCAGGGCCAGCGCCAGCAGCGCCGACTCCCTGAGGCCGAGGCGGGTGGCGCCGTGCCACCGCAGGCGGTACCCGCCGGGCACGGCGACGACGTCGCCCACCTCGTCGTCGCCGATCATCACCGCGGTGTCCGGCATGGTGGATCCCGGGCGCAGCCGGTGCAGCAGGGCGCCCAGCGCTGATCGCTCGCGCGTCCACGCCCGTTCGCCATCGTCTCCCACGAGGGCCGTGACGCAGCGCACGGGTGAGAGGCGCGAGCGGTACTCGATGTACCCACGGTGCGCGCCGTCGGGGCCCACGATGAGCCGGCGGCTACCGGCATCCGCGGGGTGCGGCGCGCCGATGATCAGCTCGCCGTCTCCGATGGTGGCGGCGCCGGGCCCCGCGGTGCGGAACGCCGTGGCCACCTGCGGGCCGCCGGCATCGCCGAGGCGCAGGTCAAGGTAGCCCGGGGAGTCGGGCGAGCGCAGCACGGTGATGATGTCGGGCGAGGGCCGGGGCACGGCTGCACTGTAGAGCCGGGCGCAGCGGTATCCTCGCCCCATGCCCGTCGGCGTGCGCAATGCGGTGATCATCCTGGGCCTCGCGGCGCTCGCCGTGTGGTGGGAGCGCGCCTTCGCCGTGGCGCTGGGCACCATCTCGCAGGTCATCTCCGTGCTGTTCGTGGTGGCCATCCTCGCGGCGGGCGTCGCGTACTTCCGCAGGAACCCGCTGGCGTGGCTCGTGATGAAGCCCTGGCAGCGTGTGATCGTGGTGGTGGCCGCGGTCGGCATCGCATTCCTGCTGGTGGCCGGCTACCCGCTGCTCGCCGACCGCATCACGCCCTTCGGCTACATCGCGCTCATCGCCGCCCTCGGCCTGCTGATCTGGTGGATCATCCGGTCGAGCAGGCGCCTGTAGCGGGGGAACGCATCCGGCGCTGACCCGGCACTGATCCGGCGCTGATCCGGCACGATCGGCGCGCCCCACGCGCATGATGGCCGCTTAGCGTCGGTCCCATGCGATGGTCGGCGGGGCAGGCATCGGTGGAGCTGGTAGCGGTGGTGCCGCTGGTCGCCCTCGCGGCCGCGGTGGTGGTGCAGGTGGGGCTGGCTGCG
>JAGWYY010000144.1 GCA_018969105.1 Acidobacteriota bacterium
AACGCATACGACGCCGTCGCCTGCTGGACGTATCTCTACGCCACCTCGCAGCTCGCCATGCCCATCGTGCGCGAGCGGGGCATCCTGGTTCCGCTCGCGCACGAGGAGCCCATGCTGCGCTTCACGCTCACGCGCGGGGTGATGCGCATGGCGAAGGCGCTGGCGTTCATGACCCCCGAGGAGCGCCGGCTGGTGGAGCAGGCCGCCGGGGTGGAGGACACCCCCGGAGTGGTGGTGGGTGCGGGGCTCGATCCCACGCCCGAGGGTGACGTCGCCCGCGCCCGCCGCGTGCGCGACCTGCCGCCCCGCTTCGCGCTGTACCTCGGTCGGGTGGATGCCTCGAAGGGCGTGGACGCCCTCATCCGCATGCACGAGTCGTACCGCCGCGCCGGCGGCCCCCTCGGCCTGGTTCTCGCTGGGCGCGAGGCGCCGGGCCTGCGAATCCCCGGCTGGGTGACCACCACGGGGTTCATCACCGACCAGGAGCGCGCCGACCTGCTGGCCGCCGCCGAGGTGGTGGTGCTGCCGTCGCCCTACGAGAGCCTGTCACTGGTGGCGCTGGAGGCCTGGCGCGCCAAGCGGCCCACCCTCGGCAACGCCCGCGCCGACGTGGTGGCGGGCCAGACCGCCCGCTCGGGCGGCGGCCTGCTCTACACCGGCCCCGACACCTACGCGCGCCAGCTCGCCCGCCTCGCCGCCAACCCCGCCGAGCGCCAGGCCATGGGCGAGAGCGGCGCGGCGTTCGCCGCGCAGTGGACCTGGGACTCCTGCGTGGCCCGCTGGCGCGAGGTGATCGCGCTGGCCGCGGCGCCGGGCACAGCCGCGGCGTAGCGCCGCCGGGCGCGGTCGCCTAGCTCGAGGGACGTCCTGCCGCGGCCTGCGGGGGCGGCGGGGCGTCGTCACCGTCACCATCGCGCGCGGCCTCGCGCAGCGTCTTCTCGTAGGCGCGAAGCACCGCGCGGTCGGAGTCGCTCACCACGGGGTCACCCTTGAGGGCATCGCCGCAGCGGGCGCGGATCACATCGACCAGCAGGCCGGTGACCATCCACTCGAATCCGGGCATGACGTCCACGCGCATCCGCACCCAGGCGAGCCCGTCGCCCATGTCGTCGGTGCGGGTGATCATCGGGGCCGACGAGAAGCGCACGCCCCCGGGCCCCACCAGATCGGCGGCGTCGGCCACCGCCCGGGCCACGGGCGCGACGTCGCTCACCAGCACCCCGACCTCCATGTCGCGGGCGCCGTGGGGCAGGCGCTGCGCCGCCTTCACCTGGCTGTTGGGCACGTAGACGATGTCGCCGTTCAGGGCGCGCAGCACCGTGACCCGCAGCCCGGCGCGCTCCACCACTCCCATCGGCACGGTGCTCTCCACCATCACGAGGTCGCCCACGGCGAACTGCCCCTCGAAGAGGATGAAGAAGCCGGCCACCACGTCGGCCAGCAGGCGCTGCATCGCGAAGCCCAGCACCAGCAGCACGAAGGCCGAGCCGGAGATGGCCGCCACGCTGTTGGCCCCGAACACCACGGCGATCGCCGCCACCACCGCGGCGATCACCACCAGGTAGATCACGCCGGTGGCAAGCGCGCCGATGGCCGTGCCCCGCTGGCGCGCCCGCACGGTCTCGCCCTGGCGCAGCACGCGGGCCACGGAGCGCCGCTCCACCGCGCGCACGATCCAGATGCAGATGGCCGCCACCAGCACGATGGCGCCCACCCAGATGAGTGCCTCGGCCCAGTTGGGCAGCCAGCTCACGTCGGTCGGGGTGGTGGAGTCCATCGCGGGGCCGGGCTACAGCACCGGCAGGTAGCGCTCCATCTCGAACGGCGTCAGCTGCACGCGGTACTCCTCCCACTCCGCGCGCTTTATCTCGACGAACCGCGAGTGGGTGTGCTCGCCGAAGGCCCGCAGCAGCAGCTCCGACGCCGCGCCGATCTCGATGGCCTCGCCGAGGGTCTCGGGCAGGCTCTCGATGCCCTCGCGCGCGCGCTCCTCCGGGCCGAACTCGTAGAGGTTGGTCTCCATGGGCGCCGGCAGCTCGTAGCCCTTCTCGATGCCGTCGAGGCCGGCGTGCAGCAGCGCCGCGAACGTGAGGTAGGGGTTGCAGGCGGGGTCGGGCGCGCGCAGCTCGCAGCGCGTGGCCCGCTCCTTGCCCACGTGGTACATCGGCACGCGGATGAGCGCGGAGCGGTTGCGGCGGCTCCACGCGATGTAGACCGGCGCTTCGTATCCCGGCACCAGGCGCTTGTACGAGTTGACCCACTGCGCGAACACGCAGGAGAGCTCGCGGGAATGGCGCAGCTGGCCGGCGATGAAGGCCTTGGCGTCGGCCGAGAGCAGGTACTCGTCCTCGGGATCGAAGAAGGCGTTGCTCTCGCCCTTGAAGAGGCTCTGGTGCGTGTGCATCCCTGAGCCGTTCTCGTTGGCGAGCGGCTTCGGCATGAACGTGGCGTACACGCCGTGCCGGTGCGCCACCTCCTTCACCACGGTGCGGTAGGTCATGACGTTGTCGGCCATGCGCAGGGCGTCGTCGAAGCGCATGTCGATCTCGTGCTGGCTCGGCGCCACCTCGTGGTGCGAGTACTCCACGTGGATCCCCATGGCCTCGAGCGCCAGCACGGTCTCGCGGCGCAGGTCGCTGGCGGCGTCGAGCGTGGTGAGGTCGAAGTACCCACCGCGGTCGAGCGTCTCGGTGCCCTCGCTGCTCCTGAAGTAGAAGAACTCCAGCTCGGGCCCGATGTAGAAGTGGTCGTAGCCCATGGCGTGCGCCCGCTCGAGCGCGCGCCGGAGGATCTGCCGGGGGTCGCCCTCGTACGGCTCGCCGGTGGGCAGCTGGATGTCGCAGAACACCCGCGCCACGCCCTGCTCGGTGGGCCGGTAGGGCAGCACCGCGAAGGTGTCGAGGTCGGGCATGGCGATCATGTCCGACTCCTCGATGGCGTTGAAGCCGGTGATCGACGAGCCGTCGAAGCCCATTCCGCTCTCCATCGCGGTGGGAAGCTCCTCGCGGGTGACCGCGAAGCTCTTCAGCTGGCCCAGCACATCCGTGAACCAGAACCGGATGAACTTGATGTCGCGCTCTTCGCAGAGCGCCAGGATCTCGTCGCGGGTCATGGGCACGAAACTACCGCACGCAGGCTCGAGCGCCCCATGCCCCGCACCTCACACCGCAGACACGAGGGGGGTGGGATTTCGGTTGAGGACCGTTCGAAGAGGTCCGATGCCGAAGATCCCACCCCCCTCGTGTCGTTCAGGAAGGTGCGGCGCAGTGGATGCGCAGTTACTTCACGAACAGCATCTCCTGGTACTTCGGCAGCGGCCAGAGGTCGTCGGCCACGAGGCCCTCGAGCGTGTCGGCCAGGTCGCGCACCGCGCCCATCGCCGGCAGCACCTTGTCGCGCATGTACTGCGCGTGCTTGATGGCGGTGCCCTCGTGCGGGTGGTTGGCGTTGGCCCTCTCGAGCGCCTTGATGGCCTTGAGGAGGTCCTCGGTGTAGCCGCGCACCTCGGCGGTGAGCTCATCGATGCCGGCGTCGTGGCACAGCTCGATCTGCCTGAGTGCGGCCGGCAGGATGAGCGTGCGCGCGATGTTCGCGGCCGTCTCGGCCTCGATATTCACCTTGGTGATGTACTGCTCGACGTACACCTCGTAGCGCGCCGTGAGCTCGCGCTTGTCGAGCACCTTGTACTTGGTGAACACCTGCACCGTGGACGGCGTCACGAACTGCGGCAGGGCGTCCGG
>JAGWYY010000145.1 GCA_018969105.1 Acidobacteriota bacterium
CGGGCGACGGCGAGCGCATCGTCACGCTTGACGGCCAGGAGCGCACGCTCACGAGCGAGCACCTGGTGATCGCCGACGCCGAGAAGCCCGCGGTGATCGCCGGCATCTTCGGCTCGGAGTTCGCCGAGGTGAGCGAGGGCACCACGCGCGTGCTGCTGGAGGCCGCCACGTTCGACGGCCCCAGCATCATCCGTACCTCGCTTGGCCTGGGGCTGCGCACCGAGAGCAGCGCGCGGTTCGAGAAGGGCCAGCCCACCGACCTGCCGCCCGTCGCCATGGCCATCGCGTGCCGGCTGCTGGCCGAGCTCGCCGGGGCGTCGCTGGTGCCGGGCGTGCTCGACGAGCGGGCGCCCGAGCAGGCGCCTCCGGCCATCACGCTGCGCCACGCGCGGGTGGCGGCGATCCTCGGCATCGACATCGCGCCGGGTGAGAGCGGGGACATCCTCGAGCGCCTCGGCTGCACCGTGGACCGGGGCGACGACGCCCACGTGGTGGCCGTGCCCTGGTGGCGCACGGCCGACCTGGTGCGCGAGATCGACCTCATCGAGGAGGTCGGGCGCGTGCACGGGCTCGACCGCATCCCGGGCGAGCTGCCGCGGGTGGAGGCCCGGGCGTCGCTCAGCGCGCAGCAGAAGGTGGTGCGCCGCCTCACCCGGTACGCCTGCGACCAGGGCCTCAGCGAGGCCATCACCTACCGCTTCGTGCCCCAGGCCGACGCCGACCGCCTCAACCTGCCGGCCGACGACGACCGCCGCCGCGTGGTGCGCATCTCGAATGCCCTGAGCGATGAGATGGCCGTGATGCGGCGTTCCCTCATCCCCGGCCTGCTGCGGGCGGTGGAGCGCAACCAGGCGCACCAGCGCCGCGACGGCGGGATCTTCGAGGTGGGGCGCACCTACGTGCCCGCCGAAGGTGGCCTTGCCGACGAGCCCGAGGAGATCACCGCCGTGCTGTTCGGGGCGCCGGGCGCGCGCGGCTGGCGTCAGGCGCCCGCCGACGTGGACGTGTGGGCGGCATCGGGGCTGGGCGTGGCCATGGCGGCGTCGGTGGGCGTGCATGCCGAGGCCGTTGCCGGAGTGAAGGAGCCGTGGCTGCATCCGGTGCGCCAGGCCCGGCTCACGGCCGGTGGGATCGTGGTGGGCGTGGCCGGCGAGGTGCACCCCGCGGTGCTCAAGGCCTTCGACGTGAAGAGCCCCGTGGTGGCCGTGACCCTGCGCATCCCGGCGCTCACGCAGGTGGGCCCCGAGGAGCCCACGCGGTACGTGGACCTCATCTCGGTGCCCGTGAGCACGCGCGACCTCGCGGTGCTCGTGCCCGACACCGTCACGGCGGCGCATGTGCTGGACGTCGCCCGCGAGGCCGGGGGCGACCTGCTGCAGCGGGCAGAGGTGTTCGATCACTACGCCGGCGACCAGGTGCCCGACGGGCAGGTGAGCCTGGCGATCCGGCTCACCATCGCCGAGCCCGGGCGTACCCTCACCGACGACGAGATCGACGGGGTCACCGAGCGCGCCATCGCCGCGCTGCGCGACCAGGTGGGAGCGGAACTGAGGTCATGAGCACCGTCCACGTGATCGGCGCGGCGGGCTTCACGGGGGCGCAGCTCGCGGCGCTGGTGGACGCCCATCCGCACTTCTCGCTCGGCCAGGTGACCGCCCGTGCCGATGCCGGAAGGCGCCTCGTCGATGTGGCGCCCGAGTACCGGGTGCACGCCGTGCTGCAGGAGCTCGACCTGGCCGGCGTGGCCGAGGGTGACTTCGCGGCCGTGTGCTACCCGCACGCCGAGGCGGCCGCAGCCGTGGGCGAGTTGGTGGATCGCGGTGCGCGCGTGGTGGATGTGTCGGCCGATCACCGGCTGCGCGACGCCGCGCTGTATCCCGAGTGGTACGGCTTCGACCACCCGCGCCCCGACCTGCTGGCGGAGGCCGTATACGGCCTGCCCGAGATCAACCGCGACGCCATCGCCGACGCGCGCGTGGTGGCCAACCCGGGCTGCTACCCCACGGCCTCCCTGCTGGCACTGCTGCCGGTGAAGGGCCAGGTGGTCGACATCGTGATCGACGCCAAGAGCGGCGTGAGCGGCGCGGGCCGCACGCCCACGCCCGACGTGCACTACTCGTCGGTGGCCGACAGCGTGCGCGCGTACAAGGTGCTGGCCCACCGCCACACGCCCGAGATCGCGCAGGAGATCGGGGCCGACGTGCTGTTCACCCCCCACCTGGTGCCAGTCGACCGGGGCCTGCTGGCCAGCTGCTACGCCAAATTCACGGGCAATGCGCCCCATCCCGACGACCTGCGCCAGGCCTACGCCGACTTCTACGCCGATGCCCCGTTTGTGGAGGTAGTGGACCAGCCCCCGGGCATGCGGGCCGTGCAGCGCAACAACTACGCGCAGGTGTGCCCGATGGCCCATCAGGCCACCGGGCGCCTCATCGCCTTCGGCGTGATCGACAACATCATGAAGGGCGCTGCCGGGCAGGCGGTGCAGAACCTCAACCTCATGGCCGGCCGGCCGGAGGACGAGGGGCTGCGCTGATCGACTGGTCTCCGGTGGAGCGCGCCGACTGGATCGGCGCGCCCGAGGGCCTCACGCGAATCGACGGCACGGGGGTCACGGCGCCTGATGGCTTCAGGGCCGCCGGCGTGGCCGCGGGCCTCAAGGGCGAGGGGCTGCCTGACCTGGGCCTGCTGGTGAGCGACCGACCGGCGCAGTCGGCGCTGGTGGACACCCCCAGCGCGCTGCCGTCGGCGGCGGTCACCTACACGCGTTCGCTGCACGCGGGGAGCCTGCGCGGTGTGGTGGTGAACTCCGGCTGCGCCAACGCGGCCACCGGCGAGCAGGGCATCGTCGATGCCCGGGCCATGGGCGAGGCCGCCGCTGCCGCCGCCGCCGTGCCGGTGGGAAGCCTGGCCGTGTGCTCCACGGGGGTCATCGGCGAGCGCCTGCCGATGAAGGTGATCGCGGGGGGCATCGACGCCGCGGCCGCGGCGCTGTCGCCCGATGGCGGCCCGGAGTTCGGCGAGGCCATCCGCACCACCGACGCCTTCGCCAAGGGCGGCACGTTCCGCCTGGCGCTGTCGGGTGGCGATGTGACCATCGGCGCGGCCGCAAAGGGCGCGGGGATGATCCGCCCCGACATGGCCACCATGCTGGCCTACGTGACCACCGACGCCTGCGTGCTGCCCGACGACCTCCTCGGCCTCACGCGGGCCGCTGCCGCGGGTGGCTTCAACCGCATCAGCGTGGACGGCCAGATGAGCCCCAGCGACACGCTGCTGGTGCTGGCCAACGGCGAGGGGCCGCCGCTCGAGGGCGACGACCTCGCGCGCTTCGGCGACGCCCTGCGGGCGATCTG
This sequence comes from Acidobacteriota bacterium, assembly GCA_018969105.1. GTDB lineage: Bacteria > Actinomycetota > Thermoleophilia > Miltoncostaeales > Miltoncostaeaceae > SYFI01. The sequence continues at coordinate 3,357 of JAGWYY010000145.1, forward strand.
CCGCTACCTGGCGATCCTCATGGTGAAGGACGGCGAGGGCGCCGAGCACGCCGTGCGCGTGGTGGTGGAGGGCGCGCTCGACGACGACGAGGCCGAGCGCGTGGTGCGCGCGGTGGGGGAGAGCGCCCTGGTGCGCACGGCCGCCTACGGCCGCGACGCCAACTGGGGCCGCGTGCACCAGGCCGTGGGCCAGGCGCTGGCCCGTGCCGGTGGCCATGTGGACTTCTCGCTGCGCTTCGACGGCATGCTGCCGGATGGCGCGGGAATCGACGAGGTGATGGCCCGCCCCGAGTACGAGATGCAGGTGGGCCTCGGCCGCGGGGATG
>JAGWYY010000146.1 GCA_018969105.1 Acidobacteriota bacterium
CGCGACGAGCAGCGCACGTCGATCCTCCTCACCACGCACTACCTGGAGGAGGCCGAGGCGCTCTGCGACCGCATCTCGATGATCCAGGGCGGCCGCATCGTGGCCGAGGGCACCGTGCCCGAGCTCATCGACCGCTTCGGGGGCCCTCGCCTTGAGGACGCCTACCTGCGCGTGATGCGCGGCGCTGCAGCGGGGGTGGGCTCGTGAGCCCGGGCGCGCCCAGCCCGGCGCCGAGAGATGAGGCGGGGGCGGTGGCCACCGTGCCCGACAGTCGCCTGGGCGAGGCCGAGCTTCGGGCGGCGTCGCGGCGGGGCACCGCCGCGCTCTCGGGTCGCGAGGTGCGGCGGGTCACCAAGCTCTGGACGCAGACGATCCTGCCGCCGGTGGTCACCGCCGTGCTGTTCATGGCCGTGTTCGGCGGGGCGCTTGGCGGTGAGCTGCGGCAGGTGTCGGGCATCCAGTACCTGTGGTTCATCCTGCCGGGGCTGCTGGTCACCACGGTGTCGGGGCAGGCGTTCGCCAACGCATCCACCAGCCTCTACCAGGCGCGCAACGAGGGATACATCGACGACGTGCTCTCGTCGCCGCTTCGCTCGGCCGAGGTGGTGCTGTCGTACATGATCGGCGGGCTCTACCGCGGGTGGATCACCGCGGCCATCGTCGGCGCCTGCGCCCTGCCGTTCGTGCCCGGGGTGGACAACTGGGCGCTGGCCATCCTCGTGCTCGTGCTCACCGGCATCGTGTTCAGCGCCCTCGGCGTGATCACCGGTATCTGGGCTGATTCGTTCGACCAGCAGGCATTCATCGCCGCGCTCATCATTGCGCCGCTCGCCCTGCTGGGCGGGGTGTTCTACAACGTCGAGACGCTCTCCGAGCCCTGGCGCACCCTCACGATGTTCGACCCCATCTACTACCTCGTCGATGCCGAGCGCGCGGGCATCACCGGCCTGCACGAGAGCGCCGTGTGGCTGTCGGTGCTCGTGGCTGCGGTCGTGGCGGTGGCGGTGACCCTCTGGGCCATCCGCATGTTCCGCACGGGGCGGCGCCTCAGGCCGTAGGCACGGCGCCTTAGGGGCTAAGGCGTGCGCGCGCACGTAACGTCGCGCCCATGAGCTCCTCCGACAAGAACTACGGCCCCCCGCCGGATTCCGTGTACGCGATGTGGGCGCTGAATGCGGCCGCGTACATCGTGCTGATCGTCTACTCGGTCACCGGCGACAATCCCTGGCCCGCCTTCTGGCTTGGCCTCGGGGTCTTCATCATCACCGGCGCGCACTTCTTCTGGCTCCGCAAGGAGGGCCGCTATCACCCGATGGCGTTCTCGTGCTGGGCCGGCGGACTCGCCGCCCTCGCGTGGTCCATCGGACTGCTGGCGGGGTACCTGTAGTACCGCCGCGCCCCGGCGCAGTGCTGTTGCGGTGGTGAGGCAGGATCAGAACGCTCAGCGCGCCATCTGCATCGCCGTGCCCGCTACTCATGGGAGCCCATGGGTGCCGCTCGCCGAGGACCGCTTCCGTTTCGCGAACACGCTTTCGTCGCCGAGTCCAAGCTCGGCTACTACCTCGATGAGGCCCGGCGGAATCAGCCCGGCAGCAAGGTGAAGTTGGTTCGCGACGTGCTCGGGTTCTCCGCGCCAGGCGTGCTTCGCGCGGCAATCGTGGCGCACGCGCAGCAGAACGATGCCGAGCGCCTGCCCGATCGTGGCCATGGGCAGCAATACAATGTGACCGGTCCGATGGTGGGCCCGTCGGGGGTCGTGATGCGGATCGTGTCGGGGTGGATACTGGAACCCGGATCGCGAACGCCGCGAAACGTCACGATGTTCCCGGCGCCGAAGCGAGGGGGGTAGGCGATGGTCACGGAGGCAGACATCTATAAGCGCGCGAGGATCCTCCGCGACATCGCAGGCCATGCTGCTGGCGAGGAGTGCACGATCGTCGAGGTCATCGACGGCCGGATGATGTTGGAGTTCGACGATCACGACTGGGGCCAGGTCGTGCCCGCCGACGCCCTTGAACTCGTTGACGCCGAGGGGGCGTCCGCCGCCTAGAGCTCGACGGCGTCGATCACCTCATGCCGGCCCTGGCCGGTGCCAATGAGGGTGATCGGCACGCCCGTGAACTGGGCGATGCGCTCCACGTAGGCCTTCGCGCGCGGTGGGAGGTCGTCGAGGCTCGTGACCCCGACGATGTCCTCATCCCAGCCCTCCATCGCCTCGTACACCGGGGTGCACGAGTGGAAGTCGCTCTGGTGCCAGGGGAAGTCGGCGGTCTCGGTGCCGTCGGGCTTGGTGTAGGCCGTGCAGAGCTTCACCTCGGACAGGCCCGAGAGCACGTCGAGCTTGGTGATGCCCAGCTGGGTCATGCCCGACACCCGCACGGCGTAGCGCAGCGCCACGAGGTCGAGCCACCCGCAGCGCCGCGCGCGACCGGTGGTGGTGCCCACCTCGTGGCCCACCTCGGCCATGTGCCTGCCGGCGTCGTCGTCGAGCTCGGTGGGGAAGGGCCCCTCGCCCACGCGGGTGGTGTAGGCCTTGGTGATGCCCAGCACGTGGTCGATGCGCGTGGGGCCCACGCCGGTGCCGGTGCAGGCCGCGCCGGCGGTGGGGTTGCTGCTGGTCACGAACGGGTAGGTGCCGTGGTCGATGTCGAGCAGGGTTCCCTGCGCCCCCTCGAACAGCACCGTCTTGCCGTCGCGGATCGCCGTGTCGAGGATGAGCGATGTGTCGGCGATGTACGGCTGGATGCGCGGCGCCAGCGCCAGCACCTCGTCGGCCACCGCGTCGGCGTCGAGCGGCGGCTCGCCGTAGATCTTCTCGAGCACCTCGTTCTTGGCCTCGAGCGCGATGGCGATCTTGCGACGCAGGATGCTCGGGTCGAGCAGGTCCTGCACCCGGATGCCGATGCGCGCCGCCTTGTCCATGTAGGCGGGCCCGATGCCGCGGCGCGTGGTGCCGATGCTGAGCTTGCCCAGGCGGATCTCGCTCTGGGTATCGAGCTGCACGTGGTACGGCATGATCAGGTGCGCGGCGCCCGAGATGCGCAGGTTCGAGGTGTCGACCCCCCGCTCCTCGAGCTGGTCGAGCTCCTTCACGAGCACGAAGGGATCCACCACCACGCCGTTTCCGATGATGCAGGTGGTGTCCGGGTAGAGGATTCCGCTGGGGATCAGGTGCAGCGCGTAGGTCTGGTCGCCGGCCACGATCGTGTGGCCCGCGTTGTTGCCGCCCTGGTAGCGCGCGACCACGTCGCTGCGCTCCGCGAGGAGGTCCACCACCTTGCCCTTGCCCTCATCGCCCCACTGGGCGCCGATCACCACCGTCGCCGGCATTCGCGTCCTTCGCCTGTCGCGTCCCTGCATGACGCGGCCCGCGTCGCCGCGGGCCGGGAACCGCCGGGATACTAGGCGAACGGGCTTCCGGAGGCGCCCCACCACCCCCCGAGGTAGGGGCGCCTCCGGAGCGGCCCGCTAGGACACCGTGAAGTCGGAGTACATGCCGCCCTGGTAGTGCCCCGCGATGTTGCAGAGCAGCACGTAGTGCCCCTTCTCCATGGTGACGGTGAACGACTTCGACGTGCCGGCCGCCATGTCACCGGTCTCGCCGATGTTGCCGGTCTCGTCCGCCACGCCGTTCTTCACGGGAAGGTCCTTCGCGGGCGTG
>JAGWYY010000147.1 GCA_018969105.1 Acidobacteriota bacterium
CGCGCTGCTCACCGTGGGCCCGGACTTCCGGTTCACCACCCGGCTCGAGGCCGCCCCCGGTTCAGGCGCAGCCACCGGCACGATCGCCGGGCCCGCGTACCTCATCGGGGCCGGCGACCCGATGCTGGCCACCCGCGCCTACTCGCGCGCCAACCTCGATCGCCTCGGCACGCCGCTGGAGGATCTCGCTCACAGCGTCCGCGCGAACCGCGTGAAGCGCATCACCGGCGGGCTCGTGGTGGACGAGACCCTCTTCGACCGGCAGCGCATGGGGCCGCAATGGAAGAGCGACTACCGCTGGGAGTGCCCCCCGCTCTCCGGTATCGCCACCAACCAGAACCGCGCGGACAACGGCTCCAACGTGTCCAGCCCGGCCATCGCGGCAGGGCAGCGACTCGTGGCCGCCCTGCGCGCGTCGGGCGTGGCCGTGTCCGGGCCCGTTCGCGCGGGCCGTGATGCGCCGGGCGGCGAGATCATCGGGCAGGTGCGATCCAAGCCCCTGAGGCGCATCCTCGTCTTCATGAACCACCACAGCGACAACTTCACGGCCGAGACGCTGGCCAAGGACGTCGGTGCCTACGGCGCGGGCAACGGCTCCACCACCAGCGGCACCGCGCGCGCCGAGAAGCTGCTGCGCGAGAAGGGCGTGCTCCACGCGGCTGACGACCTCATCGACGGATCCGGCCTCTCGCATGCCAATCGCGTCTCGGCCGCCACGATGGTGGGCGCGCTCGAGGCCGCCAACGCAGACGCCGAGTGGGGCGACGCCCTCATCGCCTCGCTGCCCAAGGGCGGCCAGGGCACGCTGATCCACCGCCTGAAGGGCCCGGTCGTGCGAAACCGCGTGCACGCCAAGACCGGTTACATCAACGGCGTGGCATCGCTTGCGGGAATCGTCACCAGCAAGGCGGGCGTGCGCTACGCGTTCGCCTTCCTCACCAACACGCCCGACATCGGCGGGGCGCACACCGCCATGGACAAGGCCGTCACCATGCTCGCCGCGGGCGCGGCCGACGACGTGGCGGGCGCGCCCTAGTCGTCCACGCGCGGCGGCACCGGCGCATCGCCCGCGAGCACCGCGGCGAAGGTCGCCTCGTCCACCACCGGCACGCCGGCCTTCCCGGCCTTCTCGGCCTTGCTGCCGGGATCAGCCCCCACCACCACGAAGGTGGTCTTCTTCGAGACCGAGTCGGTGCTCTTGCCGCCGGCGGCGATGATGGCCTTCTTGGCCTCGTCGCGGGTGAAGCCCTGCAGGGCTCCGGTCACCACCACGGTGCAGCCGGTGAGGGGACCCTCGATGGGGCCGTCGGGCACGTCCATCTCCATGGTGAGTCCCGCCGCGCGCAGGCGATCGAGCATGGCGCGGTTGTCGTCCGATGAGAGGAACTCCGTGACGGCCTCGGCCACCACGGGCCCCACGCCGTCGGCGCGGGCGAGGTCGTCGGCACTTGCCGCGAGCAGGGCGTCGAGGCGCGGGGCCACCAGGGCGATGGCGTCGGCCGTCACCTCGCCCACGTGGCGTATGCCGAGGGCGTTGATCACTCGGGGCCACGGGCGCTGCTTGCTCGCATCGATGCCGGCGATCAGGTTGGCAGCGCTCTGGTCCTTGAAGCCCTCGAGCGGGATGAGCTGCTCCGCCGTGAGGTCGTAGAGGTCGGCGACGTTGGCGATGAGGCCGACGTCGAAGAGCTTCTGCACGGTCTTCTCGCCCAAGCCCTCGATGTCCATGCAGCCGCGCGATGCGAAGTGGATCACGCTCTCCACCAGTTGCGCGGGGCATGAGCGGTTCGGGCAGCGCCAGATCACCTCGCCCTCGGGGCGCACGAGCGCGGTGCCGCACGCCGGGCAGTCGACGGGCATCTCGAAGGGGCGCTCATCACCGGTGCGCCTCTGGGTGAGCGCCGACACCACCTGGGGAATCACATCACCCGCGCGCTGCACCACCACCGTGTCGCCGATGCGGAGATCCTTGCGCGCGAGATCGTCCTGGTTGTGCAGGGTGGCCCGCTCCACGGTGACCCCGCCCACGTGCACCGGCTCGAGCTCCGCCCACGGCACGATCGCGCCGGTGCGACCGACATTCACCCTGATGGCCCTGAGCAGCGTGGTGGCCGTGGTGGGCGCGAACTTGTAGGCGATCGCCCAGCGCGGCGCGCGGGCCACCGATCCCAGCCGCCGCTGCATCTCGAGCGAGTCGACCTTCACCACCGCGCCGTCGATGTCGTAGTCGATCTCCCCGCGCCGCTTCTCCCAGCCCTCGCACGCCGCGGCCACGGAGTCGATGTCCTCGTACACCGCGATGAGCGGGTTCACCGGGAAGCCCGCGGCGCGCAGCCACTCGAGCACCTCGTGCTGGCTGGTGGCCTCGAAGCCCTCGGACGCCCCCACCGCGTAGAACCACGCGCTCAGTGGCCGCTCGGCGGTGAGCCGGGGGTCGAGCTGCCGCAGGCTGCCGGCGGCCGCGTTGCGCGGGTTCGCGAACGTGGGCTGCCCCTCGGCGGCACGGGCCTCGTTGAACTGCGCGAAGGCCTCGAGCGGCAGGTACACCTCGCCGCGCACCTCCACGCGGGCGGGCGGCGTGCCGATGCCGGAGCGCATCACCAGCGGCACCGCCTTGATGGTGCGGATGTTGCTCGTGACGTCCTCGCCCACCTCGCCGTCACCGCGCGTGGCGCCCACCACCAGGTGGCCGTCCTCGTAGGTGAGCGAGATGGCGAGGCCGTCGATCTTGGGCTCCACCACGTAGCGCACGGGCTGGCCGCCCATGCCCTCCTGCTCGAGCACGGTCTCGAGGCGGCGGTTCCAGTCGCGAAGCTCCTCATCACCGCGTGCGTTGGCCAGGCTGAGCATGGCTTGCAGGTGCCGGTGGGACTCGAACTTCTCGGACGGCTGCGCACCCACGCGCTGGGTGGGCGAGTCGGCCGTGACCAGGTCGGGGTGCTCGGCCTCGATGACCTCGAGCTCACGCACCCAGTCGTCGTACACCGCGTCGTCCACCGAGGGGTCGTCGAGGACGTAGTAGCGGTGCGACGCGTCACGGATGAGGACGCGCAGTTCCTCCGCTCGCGCGCCCGGCCCGCCGTTCGGACCCTGTCCGCGCCCCTTGCGCTGCGCGGCGCTCATGCCCTGCCCATCAGGTAGGCCCCGAGGGCGGGCACCTCGTCGATCACCACGTCGGCATCGTTGATGGCCTCGCGCGGGAAGAAGCCCCATGTGACGCCCACGGTGGTCACGCCCGCGGCACGCCCCGCGGCGATGTCGAAGGGGGCGTCACCCACGTAGCAGGCATCCGCGGCATCGACGCCCAGGCGAGCAAGTGCGAGCAGCACCGGATCGGGCCCCGGCTTGTGCACGGGGGTGTCCTCCACGGCCACGAGCACGTCGATGTGCTCGGCCACCTCGGGAAGGGCGTCGAAGGCCATCTGCACGGTGGGCCCCGACTTGGACGTGACCACCCCGGTGTGGCAGCCGGCGGCCTTCAGGCCCGCGAGCATCTCCGCCACGCCGGGATATGGCCGGATGAGCTCGGCGGTGTGCGCGTGGTTCCACGCCCGCTGGGCCTCGAGCAGCTCCTGCGCGCGGTCCTGGTCGAACGCCGCCATCTGCTCGATGAGCGGGCGGCCGACATTGGCCAGCAGCTCATCATCGGGCATGTCGC
>JAGWYY010000015.1 GCA_018969105.1 Acidobacteriota bacterium
GCGACGTCGCGCTCGTACGAGAAGGCGGCGTCCTGAAGACGTGCGTCGAGCACATCCTCATTGCCGCGCACGATGATCTCCGCGGCGGCGGGGTCGCCATTGCTCACGGCGAGGAATGCCGGCACCAGTGATCCATCCGCGGCATGCAGCGGCATGTAGCGCTGGTGGCTCTGCATGGCGGTCACCAGCACGCGCTCGGGCAGGGCGAGGTGCTGCTCGGCGATGCGGCCCGTGATGACGCTCGGCCACTCGACGAGGTGCACGACCTCCTCGATCTTGCCCGCGGGGTCGTCCCACGAGGCGCCGGCGGCCTGCGCGGCCGCGTCGAGGCCGGACATGATGGCCTCGCGCCGCTCGCGGTGGTCGGCGATCACGAATGACGCGCGCAGGGCGTCGCGGTAGGAGTCTGCGCTCGCCACGTCCACCGGTCCGCCGAGGAACCGATGGCCCATGCTGGTGCCGCCCCCGGGAACCCCCGCGGCCTCGAATTCCACGGTCTGGTCGCCTGCCTTGGCGGTGATCCACCTCACCGGCCGCGAGAAGCGCAGGCCGCGACCGTCGCCCCACCGCATGGTCTTGCCGAAGCGCAGCCCCTCGAGCACCCGGCGGGCGATCTCGGGCACGAGGTCCACCAGGGGCGCATCGTCCCCCGCCTTCTCGGCCCATACGAAGTCGCGGCCCGCGTCAGGGTCCTCCCGCACCACGAGGTCGGCAACGGCGATGCCCTGCGCCCGCGCAAAGCCCTCTGCGGCCTTGGTCGGGGCACCGGACTCGTCGAAGGCGGCGGAAGCTGCCGGCCCGCGAACGGACTTCGCCCCTCCCCCCTGGCGGTCGGCCACGCCCTCGCAGAAGACGGCGATGCGGCGGGGCGCGACCCAGGCGATGGCCGGCCCCGCGGCCAGCTGAAGGTCGGCGAGCGCGGAGTCCATCAGGCCCGGGGCCTGGGCGATGGCCTCGCGGCAGGCGCTCGAGGGCAGCTCCTCGCAGCCGATCTCGATGAGCAGGTCAGGCATCGGCCTGCACCGCCCCGGTTGCCGCCAGCCAGGCCTCCGCGCAGCGGGCCGCAAGGGCGCGCACCCTCCAGATGTACGAGCCCCGCTCGGTCACGCTGATCACTCCACGGGCGTCGAGCAGGTTGAAGGCGTGGGAGCACTTCAACACCTGGTCGTAGGCGGGCAGCACGAGCCCCGCGTCGAGGCACCTGCCGCACTCGCGCTCGTGGTCGTCGAAGTGGCGGAAAAGCGACTCGGTGTCGGCCACCTCGAAGTTGAACGCACTCCACTGGCGCTCGTTCTCCTGGTAGACGTCGCCGTAGGTGACCCCCGGCGCCCATTCGAGGTCGTACACCGACCGCACGCCCTGCAGGTACATGGCGATGCGCTCGAGCCCGTAGGTGAGCTCCACGGAGATCGGCGCGAGGTCCACCCCGCCCGCCTGCTGGAAGTACGTGAACTGGGTGATCTCCATGCCGTCGAGCCACACCTCCCAGCCGAGGCCCCACGCGCCGAGGGTCGGCCCCTCCCAGTCGTCCTCGACGAAGCGCACGTCGTGCACCGCGGGGTCGAGGCCCAGCGCGGTGAGCGATCCCAGGTACTGGTCCTGCACGTCGTCCGGCGACGGCTTGAGGATCACCTGGTACTGGAAGTAGTGCTGCAGGCGGAAGGGGTTTTCGCCGTAGCGGCCGTCGGTGGGCCGGATGGACGGCTCCACGTACGCGACGCGCCACGGATCCGGGCCGAGGCTGCGCAGCAGCGTGGCCGGATTGAACGTGCCCGCCCCGACCTCCGTGTGGTATGGGTGCATGAGCGAGCACCCGCGCGACGCCCAGTACGCGTGCAGGTCGAGGATGATCTGCTGGAAGGACGGCGCGGGCGTTGACACGGTCGCGCAGCATAGCCGTAGGCGTCCGGATCGGGCGTCTAGGGTCAGGGGCGCCGCCAGCCATGCACCGTCACCGCACCTCACCCGGCCTGGTCATCGGGCTCCTCGTCGCCGTGCTCGCCGCGTCCGTGGCCGGGGGGTGGTTCCTCGCCTCGAGGGCGTCCGGCGACCGCGCCCCGGTGGTTGCGGTGCAGCCCGATCCCGCGGAGCCCCCCTACGACGCCGGTGACCCCGCTGACGGGCCGCCGTCCCCGGTCGATGCGACAGCGACGCCCGCCCGGGCCGTGACCACGCAGGCAGCCGCGCCACCGCAGGGCGCGGACTCCGCGACCCCGCCCTCCGGGGGCAGCGGGCCCGGCACCTCCGGCCAAGCCGCCCCCTCCGGCCAGGCCGCGCCCTCGCCTGCACCGGACCCCACGCCGGCACCCGAGCCCGCACCGGCGCCGGAACCCGCCCCCGAGCCCCAGCCCGCGCCTGCTCCCGAGCCCGGCCCGTCGGTCACCCCGTACCAGCCGCCGCCCGCCATCGGGATCGCCGCAAACGCCCTGCCCGCCGATGGGCGGGCCTGGTCGATGATCGCCACGGCCCGCCGCGCCGCAGGCGCGGGATCGCAGGAGCGTGCGGACCTCGACTGGCTCGTGTCGTTCGCCCGCTCGGCCATGGCGCCGTCCCGTCCCGCCGGGCGCCGCGCCACCGCGCAGCGCGCCCTGCGGGTGAATGCGTGGTGGTTCTCCCGGAGGCCATCTCCCGCCGAGCGGGTGATCGCCCGCGACCCCGATGGGGTGATCCTCACCTACAAGAAGGGCCACGGCTTCATGGTGAACCCGGTGGCCACCATGGGACGCTGGCGCGGCCTGAACGAGCTCTGGACGGCCGCGCAGCTGTCGGAGTCGATGCTCCCGATGCTCACCGAGCGCACCCATGAGGGCCGGGAGTGGGCCGCGCTCGAGTACTTCGACGTGCCGGGCGACCCGTCCACCGTGCGCGCCGGGGTGTCCGGCATGGGACAGGCGCGCGCCGCCACGCTGTTCGCGAAGGCGTGGGCGCAGACCGGCGACCCGCGGTACCTGCAGGCGGCCCAGCGGGTGATCCGCTCGTTCGAGGTGCCGGTGGACAGCGGCGGGGTGCGCGCCACCGTGCCCGACCCCTCCGGTGGTCCGCCGGGCACGTGGTTCCCCGAGCGGGCGTATCCGGGCGGTGCCGCATGGGCCGGAGCGGCACTCAACGGCTTCATGGTGACCATCATCGACCTGCGCCGGGCGGCGGCCGCCCTCGATTCCGCGCCGTCGGCGGGCACGGGGGCAGGGGCCTCGACAACGCCCGCCACGACCACGGCGGGGGCATCGACCTCCACCGCGCCCGGCGTTCCCAGCCCGCCCGCGGCGGCGCCCGCGCAGGCCAACGGCGCCGCCGCCGCGACGCCCGCAGCCGCGCCCGGAGCAGCGCCCGTTGCGGCAGCGCCGCCCGCCACGGCGAGCGAGGCGAGCGCCACGGCGGCGATGGCACGCGATATCGCCGACCGGGGCCTGAGGTCGCTCGTGCGCTTCCTGCCGCTGCACGATTCCGGGACGTGGTCGTACTACGGCCTGCTCACCCCCGGCAAGCCATGGCGCACCTACCTCGCCGACCTCAACTACCACTGCTACCACGTGTCGCTGCTGCGCACGCTCGATGGCCTCTACCCCGGCGAGGGCCTCGGTGCCGTGGCGCGCAAGTGGCAGGGATACGTGGACGCCAGGGGGGCGTCGTGCCCCTCGCGGTAGGACCGCGCCGGTCGGGTACGCTTGACGCCCAACCCACGAGGAGCCACCCATGCCTGAGCTGCCGCCGCCCGCCGACACGTCCAAGAGCTACACCGCGATCTTCGACACATCGGCAGGGGAGATCCGCTGCGAACTCTTCGCCGCCGACTCGCCCCAGACCGTCGGCAACTTCGTGGGCCTGGCCGAGGCCGGGTACTACGACGGCCTGGTGTTCCACCGTGTGATCGAGGACTTCATGATCCAGGGCGGCTGCCCCAACGGCATCGGCACGGGCGGGCCCGGCTACTCGTTCCAGGATGAGATCAACGACCGCAAGCTGGTGAGCGGCAGCCTCGCGATGGCGAACGCCGGCCCCAACACCAACGGCTCGCAGTTCTTCATCGTCACGGCCGACTCCACCCCCTGGCTCGACGGCCACCACACCAACTTCGGCCAGGTCGTGGCGGGGCAGGACGTCGTGGAGGCCATCGGCACCACGGCCACCGGCGCCAATGACCGGCCGGTGGAGGAGCAGCGCATCAACTCCGTGCGCATCGAGGTCGCCTAGCACGAACTTTCGTCGCGCGCCATCTTTCGCGACGCCCGCCATCGCATCTAGGATGGCCTTCGAATCGACCCCCAACGGAGACCGATGACGACCTCACTCACGCAACTCGCGGAACTCATCGACCATGGCGAGTTCCGCATCCTTCTGCAGCGCGGCCAGGACGTCGGCTTCCTCTCCATCGAGGATGTCGCCGAGATGCTCGACCAGCTCGGCGTGGATGCCGGACTGGCCGAGGACATCTACCAGCAGCTTGACGAAGCCGGCATCGAGCTCCTCGAGCCGGCCGAGGCGGCCAGCCGCACGGCGGATCTCGCGGAGGCCGCCGACCGGCCGCGCAGGCCGGCCACGGTGGAGCAGACCACCGACGCGCTCCAGCTCTTCCTGAAGGACATCGGCCGCGTGCCCCTGCTCACCGCGGCGCAGGAAGTGGACCTGGCCAAGCGCATCGAGGCCGGGGACCAGACCGCCAAGACGCAGATGGTCGAGGCCAACCTGCGCCTCGTGGTGTCCATCGCCAAGGGATACCGCGGTCGCGGCCTCCCCTTCCTCGACCTGATCCAGGAGGGCACGCTGGGCCTCGTGCGCGCCGTCGAGAAGTTCGACTGGCGCCGTGGCTTCAAGTTCTCCACCTACGCCACGTGGTGGATCCGCCAGGCCGTCACCCGCGCGCTGGCCGACAAGGGCCGCACCATCCGCATCCCGGTGCACGTGGTGGAGAAGCTCAACCAGATCAGTCGCGCCGAGCGCACGCTGGTGGGCCAGTTGGGGCGTGAGCCCACCGCCGAGGAGATCGGCGCCGTTGCCGGCCTGCCAGCCGCCGAGGTGGAGGACATCCTCCGCAGCGCGCAGCCGATCGTCTCGCTCGAGAAGCCCGTGGGCGAGGACGAGGAGTCCGAGTTCGGCCGCTTCCTCGCCGACGAGACCAGCATCGCGCCCGAGGTGGCCGCCGAGCAGGCCCTTCGCGACGAGGCCCTTCGTGACGTGCTCGACCAGCTCTCCTACCGCGAGCGCCGCGTCCTCGAGCTCCGCTACGGGCTCGGCGGCGAGAAGCCCCGCACGCTCGACGAGCTCGGCCGCATGTTCAACGTCACCCGCGAGCGCATCCGGCAGGTGGAGCACCAGTCGCTGCAGAAGCTCGCGAGCATGGCCGAGGCCAACCGCCTCGGATAGCTCCGGCGCCCCCCGGCAGCCCGCCTGCTAGTTGAGCAGCGGGTCGTCGGGGGCTGACGCCATCAACCGGTACGACGCCCCCGCCCGGTTCAGCACGGTGCTCCACAGGGCGGCCGGATCGTCGGTGAACACGTCCTCCGGCAGCGGCACGGCATCAATCCAGGCGTCCTGGCGGATCTCCGACTCCAGTTGGCCGCCGCCCCATCCCGCGTAGCCCCCGAAGGCGCGGGCGCGGGCGAGGGCCGGCGCGCGCCCTTCCTCCACCGATTCGGGATCGAGGATGCCCACGGCGTCGAACATGATGCCGCCCGCCGCCCCCGGGTCGTCGAACTCAGCCAGCACGATGACCGTGCCCGGCTGCACGGGTCCGCCGCGGAACACCGGCGTGCCCTCCGACACCACCGAGGCCAGGGGCTCCGGAAGAGCCTCCGAGGCCGGCACCTCCATCGGTTGGTTCAGCACGATCCCGAGCGCGCCCTCATCGGCGTGCTCGAGCACCAGCACCACGGCCCGGCGGAAGTTCGGGTCGTCATCCAGATGCGGCGCGGCGACCAGCAGGCGGCCGCGCCTGAACCGCGGAGCGCTCACCGCGGTGGCCGGTGCGTCAGTGCGCCATCCGGCGACGACGGCCCTGCACGGTGTTCCAGATGCCGCCGGCGATGATGAGCACGAGCGCGATCAGCAGGAGCGCCCAGAACAGCGTGTAGTGCGCCCACAGCTCGCGTCCCATGTCGTGGACCGCGAACCCGAGCTGGAACCACACGAGGGCGATCACGATGAGCAGGCCCGCGAGCGTGAACGGCCAGACCTTCGGGAGGCCCTCGTCGTCCTGTTGCTCCGCCATGCTCATCCTCCGGATCGGTTCGCCGACTCGACGCGGTGAGGCTACCACCCCCCACGGCGCGCGACCGGAGTGCGCAGGGGCGAAATGCCCCCCTACGCGGGCGGATCGTCCCCGGACGATATGGCGCGGGCCACGCGCCGCTCGCGCGCATCCACGGCGAACCGGCCTCCCGCCGAGCGGTACAGGCGCGCGGGACGGCCACGGCCCTCCGCGCGGACCTCCCCGGACTCCTCCACCACGCCGGCGCGCAGGACGTCCCTGCGGAAGTTCCGGGCATCCAGGGGCCTGTCGAGCAGAACCTCGTAGACGGCCTGCATCTCCCCGAGGGTGAACAGATCGGGCAGCAGGTTCACCGCCACGGGGGCGTAGGCCGTCTTGGCGCGCAGCCGCTGCAGGCCGTAGGCCACCACGCCATCCTGGCCGTCGGTGAGGGTGGGGAGGTCGTCGTGAGCGAACCAGCGCACCTCGGCCACGTCCGCCCCCGGCGAGATCGGATGGCGGCCGGCATCGATGAGCGCCAGGTAGGCCACGGCGATGTCCGCGCCCTCGCGATCGAACGTGTAGAGCTGCTCCATGGGGATGCCGCGCACTCCCGCCATGTGCTGCAGCGCGGCGGCGGCGACATCGTCGAGTGCCCGGCCATCACCGGGCGCAGCGGCCGGGAGCGACCACGTTCCGCCGCCCACGCGGCCCAGCAGCACCTCGAGCCCGCCCTCGCGCACCGTGAACACCGCAACCTCCACCCGCACGCTCATGCGTCCCTGCTCTCCCGCTCCACCATGCCCTGCAGGCCGAGGAGGTTGTTGTCGAGCCAGTTGAAGGCCGTCCATCGGGTGAGGGCATCCGGCGTGCGGAGGGCGGCGTCGGGCGGCCAGGCTTCATCGACGGCGCGCTGCAGCGCCTCGAGGTCGCCGGGCGCCCATGCATGGGCCTCGCGCGCGGCCTGCCCCATCGCGGCCTGCGCGCGCCGGCCGAGGTCGATGGACTCCCCGGGGTCGTCCACGGCCCCGAAGTGACTCACGTACATGCGCGCCGGGGCGAGCCCCTCGAGCACGTCGAGGCTGGCGAGGCCGGCATCCATGTCGTACTCCGGCGGGGGGATCGTCGGGTACATCTCCCCTCCCCCCATCTGCACGCCCACCGCGTCGCCGGCGAAGAGGATGCCCGCGCCCTCCTCGAGCAGGGCCATGTGGTGCCGCGCGTGGCCGGGAGCCCACACCGCACGCAGCGACCTGCCCCCGCCGAGCGGGATCACCTGCCCATCGGCCGCCTCCACGATGCGGTCCTCCGGGATGGGCTCGAGGCCCCCGATGGCCGGCGACAGCCGGCCGAAGAGCGCATGCGTGCCAGCGACGAGGCGCGAGGGGTCCACCAGGTGGCGGGCCCCTCGGGGGTGCACCACCACCGTGGCCCTCGGGAACGCCCGGGCGAGGTCTCCCGCCGCACCGCAGTGGTCGAGGTGCACGTGGGTGAGCACCAGCCATGCGAGGTCATCCGGGCCGAGACCCGCCTCGGTGAGGGCCGCCTGCACCGTGCCCGCGCTGGTCTGCGTTCCGCAGTCGATCAGGGCGGGCTGCTCGGCGCGGATGAGGTGCGCACCGGTCATCCCGGGCACGCCCGCGAGCATGGTGTCGATTTGCAGGACTTCCCCGGGGTGCAGGTCCATCCCCCCGAGTGTCGCATACCCTTGGCGCATGGCGAATGACAGAGAGGCGGCCTGGGCGGCCGCCGGGGCCGCCTGCGCGGGCCTCGTGGCCGATGGCATGCGCGTGGGGCTGGGCACCGGCCGCGCCGCCACGGCGGGAATCCGGGCGCTCGGTGCCCGGCTGCGCGATGAGGGAATCTCGGTCACCGGCGTGCCCACGTCTGCGGCCAGCGCCGATGTGGCGGGCGAGGTGGGGATCCCGCTCTGCGAACCCGGGCCCGAGCTCGACATGGCCTTCGACGGCGCCGATGCCATCGATCCGCTGGGCCTGTGCATCAAGGGGGCAGGCGGCGCCATGGTGCGCGAACGGGTCCTGGCCGAGAGCGCACGCCGGTTCATCGTGCTCGTGGACGCCCCCAAGATCGTGACGTCCCTCGACGAGTGGGGCGTGCTTCCCCTTGCGGTGGTGCCCTTCGCGGCGGACGTCGTGATGCGCGAGCTCGCCGACCTCTCCCCCGCGCGGCGTCCCGCAGCCAGTGACGACGGCATGGCGCTGATCGACCTCGCCGTGCCGGCGGGCGCGGACTGGGTGGAGGTTGCCGATCGCGCCCGGCGGCTGCCCGGCGTGCTCGACCACGGCCTTTTCCGCGTGGTGCTCTCCGACGTCATCATCGGGCACCCCGATGGCACGGTGACGACGGCCGCGTGAGCGCGCGCGCCCGGGTATCGGCGGCGGTCGCGCGCACCGCGGGCCGGACGTCGCGGGCCCTCGGACGCGGCGGCGGAACGGCCATGCCGGGCAAGGTGCTGCTCGCGCTCGATCCCGGCGCCGTGCGGAGCCTGGCCTCCGGGCTCGGCGGCGGCAGCATCCTGGTGTCCGCCACCAATGGCAAGACCACCACCACCCGCATGGTGAGCGGCGCCCTTCGAGGCGGGGGGCGCGAGGTGGTCACCAATGCCGCCGGTGCCAACCTGCTGAGCGGCGTGGCCACGGCGCTCGCCGAGGCCGGGTCCCGGCCCGCGCCCGGGACGTGCGGGGTGTTCGAGGTGGACGAGGCGGCGCTCCCCGCCGTGGCCGATGCCGTGCGGCCCACGGCCCTGCTGCTGATGAACCTCTTCCGCGACCAGCTGGACCGCCATGGCGAGCTGGAGGCCATCGCCGACCGCTGGGCCGCGATGCTCGCCGGCGCCGACCCCTGTCCCCGGCTGGTCGTATGCGGCGACGATCCCCTGCTCGCCGCGCTTCCCCCGGCGGGCTCGGACGTGCTCTGGTTTGGAATCGACGACCCCGGCGTCGCCGCCCCTGCGCTCGCGCACGCGTCGGATTCCACCACGTGCCGGGCATGCGGCACGGCGCTCGACTACGCGCATGCGTGGATCGGCCACATCGGGGCCTGGCGCTGTCCCGCATGCGGCCTGCAACGCCCCACTCCCGATGTGGCGGTGATCGATGCGGGCCTGGATGGCTCGCGGGGCTCCCAGCCGGTCATCCGCACGCCCGAGGGCGACGTGGGGTTGCGCCTCGCGCTCCCGGGGCTGCACAACGTGCTGAACGCCGCGGGGGCGCTCGCCGCGGCCATCGCCCTCGGGGTGCCCGCTGCCACCGCGGCCGAGGCGATCTCCGCGGTGCCGGCGGCCTTCGGGCGCGCGGAGTCGGTGCGCATGGATGGCCGCGACGTGGTGATGCTGCTCGCGAAGAACCCCGCGGGGGCCAATGAGAACGTCCGCACCCTCATGCTGGACGACCGCGAGCATCACCTGCTGGTGGCCCTGAACGACCGCATCGCCGACGGACGGGACGTCTCGTGGATCTGGGATGTCGACTGGGAGCCGCTGCTGCCCCGGGTGCGGCGCCTGACCGCCACGGGCGAGCGGGCTCAGGACCTGGCCCTGCGGTTCCGGTATGCGGGACTCGCCGAGGATCGCCTGCACGTGCAGCCCGATCCTGCGATGGCGCTCGACGATGCGCTTGCCGTCATCCCTGCCGGCGGCGTGCTGGAGGTGCTTCCCACGTACACGGCCATGCACGAGATCCGGGCGGAGATGGTGGCGCGCGGCGCGACCGGGGAGTTCTGGGATGCCGCCTGAGCTCGCAGGAAGCGGCATAAGCCCGGCCCGGGGGTTCATGGCCGAGCACGCGCACTACGACGACGACCTCGGCTTCTGGGAGGCCCACGCCGATCGCCTCGGGGGGCCCGTGTGCGACCTCGGGGCCGCCGCAGGCCGGGTGACCGTGCGCATCGCGGCCCGCGGGCACGAGGTGTGGGCCGTGGACACCGACCCGGAGATGCTGGCCGTGCTGATGGAACGCGCGGCGGCCGATGGCGTGCAGTCGCGCGTGCATGCGATCGCCGGGTCGATGACCGACCCCCTCCCGGTGCGGGATGCCGGACTGGTTGCGGTGCCCATGAACACGCTCCAGTTGCTGCTCGATCCCGCCGACAGGCTCACCTGCCTGCGCATGGCGGCCGACGCCCTGCGCCCCGGCGGGGAGATGATCTTCGACCTGGCGATGCCGCATATCGAGGTGACGGCGGAGCTCCGCGGCTGCCTGCTCGACACCGGCCACTCCGTCGACCCCGGCAACGGCGACCTGCTCATGCATGGCGCGATGTTCGACGAGGTGGACATCGCCTCCGGCGATGTGGCCCTGCGCCTGCTGATCGAGCGCATCCACCCCGACGGCTCACGCACCTCGGTGGAGCGGGCGCATCGGCTGCACCTCTACTCCCCGGAGGAGATCCCGCCGCTGGCCGAGCAGGCCGGGCTGCGGGTGGTGTCGGTGGCCGGGGGCTTCCACGATGAGCCGCTCACCCCCGACGCGGAACGCCACGTGTGGCGCCTGGCGAAGGATCCCGCATGAGCGATCCCGCCAGCACGGTGCGGCTGTGCCACCTCTATCCCGGTGAGATGAACATCTACGCCGATAGGGGGAACATCGCCGTGCTCGCGCGCCGGCTCGAATGGCGGGGCATGCGCCTCGAGGTGACCGAGGCGGGACTCGGCGCGTGCATCTCCCCGGGGGATCACGATCTCTACTACCTGGGGGGCGGCCAGGATCGCGACCAGGCGCTCGTGGCCGAGGACATGGCGCGCACCAAGGGTCCGGCTCTGGTGTCGGCCGTGGAGGACGGCGCTGCCATGCTCGCGGTGTGCGGGGGCTACCAGCTCGCAGGCCGCGGATACGTGGGTGCTGGCGGCGCGGCGATGCCCGGAATCGGCCTCCTTGATGCCGAGACGGTGGCGGGCGACACCCGGCTTATCGGGGACGTGCTCATCGCGGCCACGCTCGACGGCGCCACGCATGAGGTGGTGGGCTTCGAGAACCATGCCGGCCGCACCCTGCTGGGGCCGGGCGCCACCCCTCTCGGCACCGTGATCGCGGGGCACGGCAACGATGGCGAGAGCGGCGCGGAGGGCGTGGTGCGCTTGCGGGCGATCGGCACGTACCTGCATGGCCCGCTCCTGCCGAAGAATCCCTGGGTTGCCGACACCCTCTTGCGGTGGGCGCTGGCCCATCGCACGGGCGGGGAGCCGACCCTCGCGCCCCTCGACGATTCCCTCGAGGACGCCGCGCGCCAGGTGGCCGCCGGGCGCGCCCGGGGCGAGAGATCCGAGCGCCTGATCGGCCGCCGGGCCTAGCGCCCGGTCGAGCCGAAGCCCCCCTCGCCGCGGCCGTCGGACTCCGGCAGGGCATCCACCTCCACCGCGGCGCCCAGGGCCACCGGGGTGATGACCAGCTGCGCGATGCGGTCTCCCGCCGTGATGGCGAACGGCTCGTCGCCGAGGTTGACGAGGATCACCTTCAGCTCCCCGCGGTAGCCGGAGTCGATCAGGCCCGGTGCGTTGGCCACCGTGAGCCCGTGGCGAAGCGCGTTGCCGGACCGGGGCACCACGAGGCCGGCCATCCCCTCGGGGATCGCCACCGCCCAGCCCGTGGCCACCGCCACCCTGCCGCCCGGCGCAAGCAGGGCATCCTCTGAGGCAGCGAGGTCGAGGCCGGCGTCACCGGCATGCGCCCGCGACGGCAGCACCGCCGCGGGGCTCAACCTGCGGAACGGGATGTCAGGCGTTGACGAGACTTGCGATGCGCTCCGCCGCCTCGATGAGGCGGTCGTCCGGGACCGTGAGGCTCATGCGCACGAAGCCCTCTCCGCTCGGCCCGTAAGCCGACCCCGGCGAGATGACCACCGCGGCATCCTCGAGCACCTTCTCGGTGAACGACGCCGAGGTCTCCCCCTCCGGCACGCGGGCCCAGACGTAGATGGCGCCCTTCGGCGGGGTGAGCTCGAGGCCGATGGTGCGAAGGGCGTCCACGAGGATGTCGCGCCTGCGCCGGTAGATCTCGCACATCTCCCTCACCGACGCCTGGTCGGAGTCGAGCGCGGCGATGCTGGCCTCCTGCACGGCGTCGAACATGCCGGAGTCGAGGTTGGTCTTGAGCTGCCAGTAGGCGCTCACCACGTCGGGGTTGCCCACCACGGCCCCGCTGCGCCAGCCGGTCATGTTGTACGTCTTCGACAGCGAGAACACCTCGATGCCCACGTCCTTCGCGCCCGGGGTGGCGAGGAACGACGGCGCCACGTAGCCGTCGTAGGTGATCTCCGAGTACGCGTTGTCGTGCACGATGATGAGGTCGTGCTGCCGGGCGAGCGCGACGGCGCGATCGAAGAGGTCGTCCTCCACCACCGCGCCGGTGGGGTTGTTCGGGTAGTTGAGGTACATGATGCGGGCCCGCTTCAGCACGTCGGCGGGAATCGCGTCGAAGTCGGGCTGGAAGCCCAGCTCCGGCACGAGCGGCATGGGCACCGGCTCCGCGCCCACCAGAAGCGGGCCCATGGTGTAGACGGGGTAGCCGGGGTCGCTGGCCAGCGCGACGTCACCGGGGTCGAGCAGCGCGAGGTTGATGTTGGCGATGGCCTCCTTGGCTCCGAGCGCCGGGATGATCTCCGTGGCGGGATCGAGGTCCACGCCGAAGCGACGTCCGTAGAAACCCGCCACGGCGTCCCGGAAGCCCTCACGCCCCCGGTTGGACGGATACTGGTGCGTGCCGGGGTCGGCCACGGCGTCCTGCATGCGGCGCACCACGAGGTCGGGCGTGGGCGTGTCGGGGTCACCGATGCCCAGCGAGATCACATCGACCCCCTCGGCCTTCTTCGCGGCGATCTTCCTCTCGATCTCGGCGAACAGGTACGGGGGCAGAAGCCCAAGGCGCTTGGCGCCGACGGGACGGGTGCTCACATGCTCTCCAGTCGTGACATCAGTGCGGCCGACATGCGGCCCGAATAGATGGGGTCGGCGGGGCCGGTCATGGTGACGCGCAGGTCATCATCCACCTCGATCAGCAGGTCGCCACCGGCGAGGTGCACGGTAACCGGGCTCACCAGGCCGTCGAGGCGCACTCCCGCCACGGCCGCCGCGCACGCCCCGGTGCCGCAGGCCATGGTCACACCGGCACCGCGCTCCCATACGCGCATGGTGATCTCCGAGGGGCCATCCCGGCGGATGAACTCCACGTTGGTGCGGTCGGGGAAGCGCCCGGCGGTCTCCACGAGGGGTCCCACCACCGCCACCACGGAGTCCGGGTCGTCGTGGCGGATCACCGCGTGCGGATTGCCCATCGACACCTCTGCGAGGGCCACCTCGCCGGCACCGGTGCCCAGGGCCTCCTCCTGCTCGCCCGCGGGGAACGATGCGTGGCCCATGTCCACCGACACCACCGACCCGTCCACCGCCACGGTCACCTCGCCGGCGCCGGTGAGCACCCGTCCGTCGGACGGGAGCATTCCCTTCCCGTCGAGGTAGCGCGCCACCATCCTGATTCCGTTACCGCAGTTCTCGGCCATGCTGCCGTCCGGATTCCACACGCGCATCTCCGGGATCGCGCCGGACGTGACCACCTCGAGGATGCCATCGGACCCCACGCCGAAGTGGCGGTCGCACACCAGCCGGGCACGCTCGGGCGTGATCGGAAACGGCCACGCCGAGGCCTCGGTGACCACGTAGTGGTTGCCGAGGCCCTGCCACTTCTCGAAGGCGATGCCGGAGGCCACGAGGCGGCAGGCTAGACGACGCCCTCGCGCCCCCGCCGCCACAGTGCCGCGATGGACGGCACGGCGTCCGTGGCCGGGCGATCACCGAGGTCGATCACGACGTCGGCATCCATGCGCCTCATCCACGTGCGCTGCATGCGCGCGAGGCGGCGCGTGCGCGCGCACAGGGCATCCTCCAGCGCGTCGGGCGGCATCTCCCCCTCGGCGATGGCCCGCACCTCCGCCATGCCGATCACCTGCCCGGGCCCGCGCGCGAGGCCCGGCGTGGCCAGGGCTGCCTCGAGTTCGCCCTGCAGCCCCTCCTCGAGCTCCCTGCGCACCCGCAGGGCGATCATCTCGCGCAGCACATCCCGCGGCCGGTCAACGACCACCAGCAGGGTCGGTCGGCGGACGGGCGCGGCCCAGATGTCCTGCCCTGCACCGGCGTCCCCCATCGCCGCGCGCTCCAGCGCCCGCACGACCCTGCGCGGGTTCGCGGGGTCCACGGCGGCGGCCGCCACGGGATCGCGGCTCTCGAGCTCGGCCAGTGCCGCCGCGGGGTCGAGCGCCAGCGCCTCGGCCCAGGCGCGCACCTCGGCGCTGGGAGGAGGACGCATGTCGAGCTCGCAGAGTGCGGCGCGCAGGTAGAGGCCCGTGCCACCGGCGACCACGGGCACCCCGCCGCGGGCGAGGATGCCATCGATCGCCCCGTGCGCGGCCTCGGCGTACGACCCGGCCGTGGAGTCTTCCGTGAGGTCGAGATCGCCTGCGAGGTGGTAGGCCACCTGCGCGCGGGCGTCGTCGCGGGGGGAGTCCGCGGCAATCTCCAGCCCCCGGTAGCGCTGGAAGGGGTCGGCCACCACAACCTCGCCGCCCAGCTCCCGCGCGAGCGCGTGGGCGATGGCGCTCTTGCCCGTCGCCGTGGGCCCGAACAGCGCCAGCACCTGCGGGGCGTCGCTCAGGCGGCCCCCGCGGGCTCCGGCACCTGGGCCATGTCGCCGGCCAGCGTGGTGGATGTGGATCGCACGATGCGCACCGGCACGATGGCGCCCGCCGGCGCCTCGCCCGTGAAGTTCACCGTGACGTTGTGGGTGGTGCGACCGCTGAGACGCGTGGCGTCGGTGCGGGAGGGTCCCTCCACGAGCACGTCCTGCACCGTGCCCACGTGCCGCGACAGCCGCTGGCGCGCGGTGTGCTGCACGGTCTCGATGAGCGCGCTGATGCGGTGCGATTTCACCTCGGGCGGCACGTCATCGGACATCTGCTTCCCCGCCTCGGTGCCGGGCCTCGGTGAGTAGACGAAGGTGTACGCGCCGTCGTAGCCCGCCTCGCGCACGAGGGACAGCGTGTCGGCGAAGTCGTCATCCGACTCGCCGGGAAAGCCCACGATGAGGTCGGTGGTGAGGGCGATGTCGGGCACGGCGTCCCTGATGCGCCCCACGAGGGCCAGGTAGCGCTCGCGGTCGTAGGTGCGGCGCATGGCCTTGAGCACCCGTGACGACCCGGACTGCGCCGGCAGGTGGATGTGACGGCACACCTCGGGCACATCGCGGTGCACGGCGATGACGTCATCGCGGATGTCCTTCGGATGCGGGCTCGTGTAGCGCACCCGCGCGATTCCCGGCACCTCGGCCACGGCCGCGAGCAGCTCGGCGAACGTCCTGCGATCACCCGCGGGGAGGTCCCGGCCGTACGAGTTGACGTTCTGCCCGAGCAGGGTCACCTCCACCACGCCGTCGGCGGCCTGCGCCGCCACCTCGTCGAGCACCGCCTGCCACGGACGGCTGCTCTCGCGCCCGCGCACCGACGGCACGATGCAGTACGAGCACACGCAGTTGCATCCCACCGAGATCTGCACCCACGCCTGGTGCGGACGCTCGCGCAACGACGGCAGGTCGCCGCTGAACATGCCATCGAAGGTGAACGCCCCCACGGCCTGGATGCGCTCGCGCGCCAGGAGCTCCCCGAGTCGGTTCACCTCCCCGGGGCCGAAGGCGATGTCCACGAACGGGAAGTCGCGGAAGACGTCTTCCTTCTGGCTCTGCGCCCAGCAGCCGCCGACGGCCACCACCACATCCGGGTTCTCGCGCTTGATGCGCCGGGCCTCGCCGAGGTTGCCCATGAAGCGCTCATCCGCGGAGCCGCGGATGGTGCACGTGTTGAAGACGATGAGGTCCGCGGCGTCCCGCTCGGGTGCTTCGTCGTACCCCAGCGACGCCAGCAGGCCGCGCATGCGCTCGGAGTCGTGCGCATTCATCTGGCACCCGAAGGTGGTGAGGTGGTACCGCGGCATCGGCGGGATGCTAGCCCGCGCCCCGCCGATGCCGGCGGTACCTCGACTCAGGCGGCCTGCGCGCCGGCGTCGTCCGCATCGGCGACCGCCACCTCGACCACCTCAGCGCCATCCGCGGGCACCACGGCCTCGAGCACCTCACCGGTCTCGGGATCCACCGCGATGGCGGGCGCCGGGTTGATGCCCGATGCCTCGCGGATGCGGCGCTCGATCTCGTCAGCGATGTCGGTGTGCTCGATGAGGAACGCCCGGGACGCGTTGCGCCCCTGGCCCAGGCGGTCGTCCCCGAACGAGAAGTACGAGCCGCTCTTGGACACCACGTCGTACTCGATGCCCAGGTCGAGCAGGCAGCCCTCGCGGGACACGCCCTCGCCGTAGAGGATGTCGAACTCGGCCTGCCGGAACGGCGGGGCCACCTTGTTCTTCACCACCTTGACGCGGGCACGGCTGCCGATGACCTCGGCGCCCTCCTTGAGGTTCTCGATGCGGCGCACGTCGAGGCGCACCGACGAGTAGAACTTGAGCGCGCGACCACCCGGGGTGGTCTCGGGCGATCCGAACATGACGCCGATCTTCTCGCGCAGCTGGTTGGTGAATACGCAGATCGTGCCCGCGCGATTGAGCGTGCCGGCGAGCTTGCGCAGCGCCTGCGACATGAGGCGCGCCTGCAGGCCCACGTGGGTGTCGCCCATCTCGCCCTCGATCTCCGCCTTCGGCACCAGGGCGGCCACGGAGTCGATGGCCACGATGTCGAGCGATCCGGAGCGCACGAGGAGGTCGGCGATCTCGAGCGCCTGCTCGCCGTGGTCGGGCTGCGACACCAGGAGCTCATCGGTGTTGACGCCGATGCGACGGGCGTAGGCGGGGTCGAGCGAGTGCTCGGCGTCGATGAAGGCCGCGAGGCCGCCGCGCTTCTGGGCCTGCGCCATGACGTGGTAGAGCAGGGTGGTCTTGCCGGAGGCCTCCGGGCCGAAGATCTCCACGATGCGGCCGCGCGGGAGCCCCCCGATTCCCAGTGCGATGTCGAGCGGCAGCGCGCCCGTGGGCACGTAGTCGATATCGGCCAGGGGCATGTCCCCCATCCGCATGATCGAGCCCTTGCCGAACTGCTTCTCGATCTGCGCGACCGCTGATCCAAGCGCCTCGCTCTTGTCCACCGTCTCCCCCTCGTATCCCTGTGCGTCTGGGCGGATTCTAGGTGCCCGCCCGGCGATGTGGAACATATGTTCGCACTTCGCCCGGACGTTCCTCCCCGCCGCAAGGTAATCGCCCCAATGCGCCGCCGGGCGCATGCAGGTGACGACCCGCGCGCGGAACCGTCAGGAGGCCAGCGCGGTCCTCAGCAGGTGCATCGCGATGGTGCAGGTGCGCATGCGGATGCGTTCGCGATCGCCGTGCAGGCGCAGTTCGTGCACCGTCACCCCGTCGGGTCCGCCGATGCCCACGTACACCAGGCCCACGGGCTTCTCCGGCGTGCCTCCGCCCGGTCCTGCAACGCCGGTGATGGCGATGGCCCGGGCACACCCGAGGCGCTCCATCGCGCCCTGGGCCATCGCCCCGGCCACCTCGGCCGACACGGCCCCGTGCCGGTCGATGAGCCCCGCGGGCACTCCAAGGCCGCTCTCCTTCACCGCGTTGGAGTACGACACCACCCCACCCGCGTACCAGGCGCTCGAGCCCGGCACCGACGTGAGCCGCGCCCCGAGCAGGCCCCCGGTGCACGACTCGGCGGTACCCAGCAGGTCCCCGCGGGCGTGGAGCGCCGCGCCGACCACCTGCTCGACCGTCGATCCATCGCGCGCGAAGATGGCCCCGGGAAAGCCCTGCTCGAGGAAAGCCACGAACTCATCGGCCACCGGACCGGGCGGACGGATGGTCACCTCGAGCTCCCCGGGGCGGGCACATACGCCCACCACGAGGCCGCGTGCCTCCGGATCTGCACGGTCGATGGCCTCCATGAACTCCGACTCCACCACGTTCGCCAATCTCAGCTCGAGCGGCGCGGAACCCTCGCCGTGGCCGAGCAGCGCGGCCACCTGCGGAAGCGCCCGGGCGGACTCCCACGTGGCGGCGCACTCCCACGGCGGGCCCGGCAGCACCACCACGAGGGCGTCGCCCACGGCCAGCACCGCACCCGGCGCCGTGCCGGGGGGCGGCAGCGCCACCGCGCCCTCGGGCAGGGTGGCCTGCTTGCGCGCACCGGTCTCGCGGGTCTGCTGCGATGCACGCGCGGGAACCGTCGCGATGGCCGCGCGCACCATCTCGAGGGCATGCTGATCGATCACCATTCCCACCCCCGCTGCCAGCGCCACGGCCTCCATGGTTCGGTCGTCGTGGGTGGGCCCGAGGCCACCGGTGGTCACCACCAGGTCGGCGCCCCCAGCGAGCGCCTCGGCCACGGCGGACCGGATGTCGTCGAGTGCGTCTCCCACCACCGTGATGCGCTGCACCTGCACGCCCGCGGCGGCCAGCGACGCCGCCACCATCGCCCCGTTCTCATCCCTCACCCGCCCCTCCAGCACCTCGGTGCCGGTCACCACGAGGGCGGCGCGCACGGGCTATCCCGCCGGCAGGCGCTCGGCGCCGGCCTGCGTGATGAGGAAGGTCCCCGTGCCCCCGGGTATCTCCAGCGGCTCGCCGTTCACGGTGACGGTCATGGCGTCGGGCTTGCCGATGCGCACCCACGCGGTGTCGCGGAACGAGAACGAGCGCGTGGCCCCCGGCACGAGCACGCCGCTGTAGAGCGTGGCGCCGGCGTCCGAGCCGCTCCTCACCTCGAGGTAGCTGCCGCGGTTGCCCCGCCCGGTGAAGGTGACATCGATCGCCTGCGCCGGAGCGGTGGCAGTGGTGGCGGGCACGGACGGCACGGGGTCCGCGGGCGTGGAGGACGGACTCCCGCCGATCCCGAGCCACGCGAGGAGCGCGATTCCCGTGACCCCGCCGATCGCCAGCCACAGCAGCTGGGCCTCGCGGCGGCGCGGGCGCGCCTCCGCCCGCTTGCGGGCACGCCGGGCATCCTCGGCCGACTGCCCGATGTCACCGAACCGCGAGTCGTATTCGTCGAGCACCAGCTGCGGATCGATGTCGAGGTACGTCGAGTACGCGCGCAGGAACCCGCGCACGTACGAGGGGTCCGGCAGGAGGTCGAACTGCTCATTCTCCATGGCCTTGAGGTAGCGCGAACGAATGCGCGTCCCGGCCTCCGCCGTGGGGTAGTCGATGCCCTGTCGCACGCGGGCCTCGCGAAGGCTGTTTCCGATCTCGAACAGGGCGCGAAGGTATCACCGCGGAGGGCCCGCGACCGGGGGAAAGCCAGAGGACCGGCGAGACAGCCGTTGCGGCTATTCGTCCCCTGAAACGTCGGCATCCACAGCCGCGATGCCGAGCACGCGCGGGATGTCCGCCTCGCCGATCAGCACCGTGCGCGGCTTGGAGCCCTCGTGGCCCGAGATCACGCCCAGGCGCTCGAGGGAGTCCACCAGGCGGCCCGCACGGGCGTAGCCCACCCCGAGCCTGCGCTGCAGCAGCGAGACCGACGCCGTGCCCTGCTGCACCACGGTCTCGACGGCCCTGCGGATCATCTCGTCGCCGCCGGCGTCCACCTCGGGCTCGTCCACCTCGGGGCGCTCCAGGAGGTCCTCCCGCATCTCCGGCCTGCCCTGGCGGCGCCAGTGGTCGGTGATGGCGAGGATCTCCTCCTCCGACACGTACGCGCCCTGCAGGCGCTGCAGGCGCGACGAGCCCACCGGGCGGAAGAGCATGTCGCCGTTGCCGAGCAGGCTCTCGGCGCCGCCGGAGTCGAGCACCACGCGGGAGTCCACCTGCGAGGACACCGCGAACGCGATGCGCGAAGGCACGTTGGCCTTGATCATCCCGGTGATCACGTCCACCGAGGGCCGCTGCGTGGCGAGGAGCAGGTGGATGCCCACCGCGCGCGCCTTCTGCGCGATGCGGATGATGGCGTCCTCCACCTCGCCGGGCGCCACCATCATCAGGTCGGCGAGCTCGTCGATCACCACGAGGATGGACGGCACCTCGCTGAGCCCCTGCTCGCGCCGGATGGCGTTCCAGTCCTTCAGGTTTCGTGCCCGGGCCGCGCCCATGATCTCGTAGCGCGACTCCATCTCGCGCACGATGTTCGCCAGCACCGCCGTGGCGTTCTTCATGTTCGTGACCACGGGCGTGAGCAGGTGCGGGATGCCCTCGTAGTGGTTCAGCTCGACCTTCTTCGGGTCGATCATCACGAGGCGCAGCTGGTCGGGCGTGGCACGCAGGAGGATCGACGCCAGCAGGCCGTTCACGCACACGCTCTTGCCGGTGCCGGTGGATCCCGCGATGAGCAGGTGCGGCATGCGGGCGATGTCCAGGTACACCGCCTTGCCGCCGATGTCGAGGCCGAGCCAGGCGGCGAGCGCGCCGGTGTCGTCGGGGAAATCGCGCCACACGTCGCCGAGGGTGACCATGCTGGCGTCGGGGTTGGGAACCTCCACGCCCACCGCCTGCTTGCCCGGGATCGGCGCGAGGATGCGCAGCTCATCGGTGGCCGCGAGCGCATAGGCGAGGTCGTCGCGCAGGTTCGACACCTTCGACACCTTCGTGCCGGGCGCGAGGCGCAACTCGTAGCGCGTGACCCGCGGACCCGACACGGCGTTCACCATCTCGGCCTGCACGCCGAACTCGGCGAGGGCCTCGACCAGGCGCCGGGATGTCTCGCGCACCTGCCCCGCGGGCATCTTCGACACGCCGGCGGACTTCTGCAGCGACTTCTTCGGCGGGCGCTTCCAGCCGCCGCGCGGCGACGTGCCCGGCGCGCCGTGGATGTCCTCCTCGTGCGCGGCGGCCGCCACGGCAACCGCCGGCTCCTCGACGGCCTCGTCCACCGGGGGCAGCTCCACCGGCGTGAAGGGGTCGGCCTCGGCGTCGTCGTGCCCGTCGGCATCGCCGTCGATAGGGTCGTGGAACACGTCATGGGCCTCGTCAGCCCCGAACGGCATCGGCTCGTCGTCATCGTCCGGGATCCCCCCGCCTGCGAGCGCGGGGCTCGGCGGCATGGCGTCGTCCTCCCCGAAGATGTCGGGGTAGCGGTCGGCACCATCCACCGGGTGGTCGTCGTGCTCGCGCTGGGTGGTGGGCGCGGCGACCGTGCGGGCGATCACCCGCGCCTCCTCCCCCGCGCGCCTGCTGCCGCGCACCGCGGTGCTGGTGGCCGTGGCCACGCCGCGCCCCACCGCGGCCCCCGCGGTGGCGACGCCCCGCCCGGACCCGCGAAGTGCCTCCCCGAGCGAGGCACCGCTCATCAGCACCATGCCGGCCGCGATGCCGAGCACCGTGAGGATGTTCGCGCCCACGGCGCCGATCGTGCTGGCGGTGGCCCACCAGAGCCCCGCGCCGATGACGCCGCCCGTGGCCTGCATCTCGGTCATGTCGAACCAGCCCTGCGCGGTGTCCATGCCGGCGCCGAAGAGACCCGATGCCAGGCCGAGCACGATGGCCAGGCCCACAATGCCGGCCCCGATGCGGAAGGGCGTGGCGTCGAACACGGGGATGCGCACGATCAGGTGCACGCCCACGGCAACCATCACCAGCGGGGCCAGGCCCACGCCGCGGCCCACGA
>JAGWYY010000148.1 GCA_018969105.1 Acidobacteriota bacterium
CGCTCCACCAGCGGTTGAGTTCGGCCATTCGATCTCTCCTCGCGTGGCCGCCAGATCAGACGGACGGTAGCGTTTCTCCCCGACACGCTATGCCCACGGAATGCTCGTTCCTTCTGCCAAGCCTCAGAGGGGGGCGGCCCTCCTATGCGGCGCGCGGTCCGGATGCGCCGAGCGGCTCCACCGCGTCGGCGGGCACAATGACGTAGGGACAGTCCCCTACGAAGAACGGGAACTCCACCCAAGCCGTCTCATCAGATACCGCGATGAGGACTCCCTCGGTGCCCGCGGGCACGCCCTTGTATCCCTTGGTGAGCGCCACGGGGCAGTGCATGTGTGCGTCAGTGATCACGGGCGAATGGTACTGCCCCACCGTCACGCCCCAGCCCCTACTCGGGGTGCCCGATGCTCCCCTGCAGCGCGGCCATCGCCCGGGCGAACAGCAGGCCCATGGCGTCGGCGGCCTCGTCGGGCGTGTCCACGGGCTTCAGCGCGGCCATGCCGGCGGTGGCCATCTGCACCGCGAGTTGGATCACCTGGAAGCGGTCCACCGGCTGGATGTGCCCGCCGCCCTCGGCCTGGATCTCCTCCATGGCCTCGCGCTGGGCGCGCATCATCTCCTTGAGGCGCTCCTTGAACTCCTCCGATGCGCCCTCGCCGAAGGCGAAGCCGAACGGGAACTCCTCGTCACTCACAGCCTGATCTCCCTCAGCGGCGTGCGGCTGAACATGTGGATGGTGTCCACGAAGCGCACGGTACGCGATTGGAGGTCCATGACGATCGAATGGGTTCTCGCGCCGTCGCTGAAGTAGCGCACGCCCTTGAGCAGGTAGCCGTCGGTCACGCCCGTGGCCAGCACGTACATCGGCTGCGGGGCGAGGTCGCGCGCGGTGAGCACCCTGCTGGTGTCCTCGAGGCCGAAGGGCTTGAGGCGCTCGCGCTGGGCGTCGTCCTTCGGCCACATGCGGGCCTGGATCTCGCCGCCCAGGCACTCGAGGGCCGCCGCCGTGATGACGCCCTCGGTGCTTCCGCCGATGCCCATGTACACGTGGTCGCCGGTGCCGCGCACGGCCGCCGACATGCTCGCCGTGATGTCGCCGTCGGGGATGAGCTTGATGCGCGCGCCCAGCGCCCGGATCTCCTCGATCATCTCCTCGTGGCGGGGGCGGTCGAGCACCACCACCGAGAGGTCGCGGATGCGGCGGTCGTAGCAGCGGGCGATGGTGTCGAGGGTGTCGCCGATGGGCGCCGTGATGTCCACGCGACCCTTGGCGTTGGCGCCCACGCAGAGCTTCTGCATGTACATGTCGGGCGCGGCCATCACGCCGCCCGGCGCGCCGATGACGCACACGGCGATGGCGCCGGCGTCGCCGCGGGCCACCAGGTCGGTGCCCTCCAGCGGGTCGACGGCGATCTCGCACGGCATTCCGCCGGTGCCCAGCACCTCGCCCACGTAGAGCTCGGGGGCCTCGTCTTTCTCCCCCTCGCCGATGATCACCTCGCCCGTGATGGGCATGGCACTGAACTCCTTGCGCATGGCGTCCACGGCGGCGCCGTCGGCGGCGTGGCGGTCGCCCTGCCCCACCCAGCGGGCCGATGCCAGGGCGGCCTGCTCGGTGACGCGCAGGAAGTCGGTGGCGGGCACGATCTCGTGGCCCTCGAGCCCGGCGGGCACGGGTGCGGGAACGTCGTTGGTGGTCATGCGTCCTTTCGCGACAGCCGCGCGGCGTGGTCCTCGTTGAACTTGTCGATGCCCTGGGCCGTGAGCGGGTGGTGAAGCATCTGATGGAACACCTTCGGCGGGATGGTGGCGATGTCCGATCCCATGCGGGCGGCCTCCATCACGTGCACGGGGGTGCGGATGCTGGCGGCCAGCACCTCGCAGTCGAAGTCGGATGCCGCGAAGGCCTCCACGATCTCGAGCAGGTGGCCGAGGCCGTCCTCGTTGATGTCGTCGTAGCGGCCCACGAACGGCGACACGAACGACGCCCCGGCCGACGCGGCGAGGATCGCCTGGTTGGCCGTGAAGCACAGGGTCATGTTCACGCGAATGCCGTCGCGCGCCAGCGCGGAGGTGGCGCTCAGCCCCTCGCGCGTGGTGGGCAGCTTCACGACGATGCGCGGGTCGATGGCCGCGAGGCGCTGGCCCTCGCTGATCATCGTGGGCACGTCGTCGGCCACCACCTCCGCCGACACCGGGCCGTCCACGATCTCGCAGATGCGCCGGTAGATGTCGTCCTCGTCGCCCTCCACCTGCGAGAGCAGGGTCGGGTTCGTGGTGGCGCCGCTCAGCACCCCCCACGATGCGATCTCCTCGATATCGGCGAGGTTCGCAGTGTCGATGTACAGCTTCACGGTGGGCCTCCGGAGGCGTGAACGCGTCCCGGCGAGGCTACCAGCCGGGTCATGCGGCCCCGTGCCGCCGGATCGTGCCCCGCACCCACATCGCCGATCCCGCCGTCACCAGCCCGCCCGCCACCAGCAGGAAGATCGCGATCGTGAGGCTGTCGCTGCCGCCGGGCTCGGCACCGGGCGGGTATGCTCCATCAGCACCGGGCGCCCACCGCACGCGCATGCCGCTGTTCCACGAGGGCGTGCGGAACACCGGGTCGGGGCAGTCGCTGCGGCCCGACGACACGCAGGCGAGGTACTTCGCGCGGCTGGCCGTGTTGGCGGCCTCCACCTGGTCGGGGCTCACCGTCCAGCGGAAGGCCGCGCCGTCGGCCCGCAGCGGCACGCCCCGCGCCACCACCTTGCCCCCGTCGTTGATGTTGCCGGTGGGGGTGGCTGAGCAGTAGCGCTGGATTCCGTATCGCGCGCACCCCGCGAACTGCCCCGTGGGGAAGAACAGCGCCCAGCGGGCGTCGGGGCCGGCCAGGGCATCGGCAGTGCGGTCGCGGTTCACCAGCCAGGCCACGCCGCCGGCGATGAGCAGGAGTCCCAGCAGCACGCCGGCCACCGGCAAGAGCACGCGCCTCATGCGCGGTCGGCGGCGGGCACGCCGGTGGTCGTGGTGAGGGTGAGCCCGGGGATGGCCCGCA
Organism: Acidobacteriota bacterium; assembly: GCA_018969105.1. Classification (GTDB taxonomy): domain Bacteria; phylum Actinomycetota; class Thermoleophilia; order Miltoncostaeales; family Miltoncostaeaceae; genus SYFI01. The sequence continues at coordinate 3,039 of JAGWYY010000148.1, forward strand.
TGGGGCATCACTCTGGCATATGCTCGCCCCCGTGCCGCTGCGCTTCTCCCTCCCGATCCTGGTGTTCGTCGCCGGGGCCGCCACGCTGGCGGCCGAGCTGACCGGTGCCCGGTTGCTCGCGCCGTGGTTCGGCGCCAGCAACCTGGTGTGGGCGAACGTGATCGGCCTCACGCTCATCTACCTCTCACTGGGCTACTGGCTGGGCGGCAAGGCGGCCGACCGCTACCCGAACCCGCGGGTGCTGGGGGGCGTGGTGATCGTAGCGGCCATCACCATCGCGCTGCTGCCGCTGGCGCTCACGCCGGTGTTCCGCGCGGCGCAGGGGGCGTTCGCCGACCTCTCGGCCGGGGCCTTCGTGGCGTCGTTCGTGGGCACCATGCTCATGTTCCTCATCCCCGTCACGCTGCTCGGCACGGTGTCGCCGTGGGCCATCCGCCTGTCGGTGAGGGACGTCCAGACCGCCGGGTCGGTGGCCGGGAGGCTGTATGCCATCTCCACGGTCGGGAGCATCCTCGGCACGTTCCTGCCGGTGCTGGTGCTCATCCCGGCCATCGGCACGCGGGCCACGCTC
>JAGWYY010000016.1 GCA_018969105.1 Acidobacteriota bacterium
GGGAGGAGCTGGTTGAGCTCCACGCGTTCGCGCCAGCCCGGGGCCAGCGGGAACTCCTCGTCGTAGGCCGCCAGCACGCGGTCGCCGAAGCCGCCGAACAGCAGCATCATCCCGATGTCCACCTCGCGATGGCCGCCGTAGGCATCGCAGTCGATCAGCACCGGGCGGCCGTTGGCGTCGGTCATGTGGTTTCCCGCCCAGAGATCGCCGTGCAGGCGGGCAGGGGGCTCCGGTGGGCCCAGCATGTCCGACAGGCGGGGGATCAGGGCATCGAGCCGCTGCATCATCTCGGGCGGCAGGGCCGCGGCGCGGGCGATGGGGAGGAGGCGCCGCTCGGCCAGGAACGCCGGCCAGCCGTCGAGCGGGTCGTTGGGCACCGGCACCGAGCCGGCGAAGCCCGGCCATGGGGCGCCGAATGCGTCGGCGCCCGCGCGGTGCATGCGTGCGATGGCCCGGCCCAGCTGTTCGTCGGTGGACGCGCTGCGCGGGCCCTCGTCGATCCACTCGAGCACCAGCCAGTCGTCGTCCACCGCGATGACCGCCGGCACGCGCACCGATCCGGGCTCGGCCAGCCATGCGAGCCCTGACGCCTCGCCGCGGAAGAGGCCCGGCGGAGCGCCCGGCGTGTGCTTCGCGAAGAGGCGCGTGCCGTCGTCGAGGGTCACCGCCACGCCGGTGCTCGTGGATCCACCGCCCACCGGGCCGGTGCTCGCCACCTGCGCCCCAGTGGCCTGCTCGATGGCGGTGGCGAGGTTGGCGTTCACCCGTTGGCGCGCGTGCTGCCGATGTGGTCGAGCAGCCCGACCACCGAGCGGTCGACCATGTCGAACACCTCCACGAAGCCCTGCGAGCCGCCGAAGTAGGGGTCGGGCACGTCGAGGTCGCCGTTCGCGAGGGGGTCGAACTCGCGCAGCATCTGCACCTTGGATGCGGCCTCGGCCGATGGCGCGATGCGGCGGAGGGCCTCGAGGTTGGCGGAGTCCATGGCGAGGATGAGGTCGAACCGGTCGAAGTCGGCCTCGGTGAACTGCTGCGCCACGCTCTCCATGGTGATTCCCCGGCGGGTGGCCTCCTCCCGGGCCCGCTCGTCGGGCGGGTGGCCCACGTGCCAGTCGCCGGTTCCGGCGCTCTCCACCTCCACGTGCACGCCCAGGTCGTGGAACTGCAGGCGGTGCCGCATCACGGCCTCCGCCGTGGGGCTGCGGCAGATGTTGCCGAGGCACACGAAGCACACGCGCGTTGGGGCCATTTCGGGGAAACCTCCGGCTGGTCCGTAATCGGGCCACCTTCGGCGGCCCGTGGGCGATACTAGGCGCAGTTCGCATGCCTACCCGGGGAGATCACACATGCGTGGCCTGACCTTTCATGGTGACCAGGACGTCCGCGTCGACAACGTGCCGGACGCCGCGATCGAGAAGCCGACCGATGCACTGGTGAAGGTGACCATGGCCGGCATCTGCGGATCGGACCTGCACATCCTCAACGCCGGAACCGCCTTCGGCTTCGAGCCGGGCTCGCGCCTGGGGCACGAGTTCATCGGCACGGTGGAGGAGGTGGGCAGCGAGGTGACCAACCTGCGGCCCGGCGACCGCGTGCTGGCGTCGTGCTCGATCCTCGACGGCACGTGCCCGATGTGCGCCGAGCACCTGCACTCATCGTGCAACTCGTGGTCGCTGTTCGGGTGGGCGCCGCGCACCTGGCAGCACGACGGCCTGGTGCAGGGCGGCCAGAGCGAGTACGTGCGCGTGCCGCTGGCCTCGACCACGCTCATCCCCATGCCCGAGGAGCTCTCGGGGATGGACCGCCAGAAGACCATGCTGCCGCTGGTGGACGTGATGTCCACGGCGTGGCACGGCCTGCGCACCGCCGGCATGAAGCCCGGCTACAACGTGGTGGTGATCGGCGACGGCGCCGTGGGCCTGTGCGGCGTGCACGGCGCGAAGGCCATGGACGGCGTGAACATCATCGCCCTCGGGCACCACGAGGACCGCCTCGAGGTGGCACGCGAGCTCGGCGCCACCGGCGTGGTGACCTCGCGCGACACCGACGAGATCCGCGAGCAGGTGCTCGAGATGACCAACGGCGAGGGCGCCCACGTGGTGGTGGACAGCATCAGCGGCAAGTCGTCGATGGCCGCGGCGCATGCCACGGTGCGCGCCGGCGGCTCGATCGCCTGCCTCGGCATGGACCACTTCATGCAGAACGTGCCCGAGATCAACTGGTTCGACCAGTTCCTGCGCAACATCACCATCACGGGCGGCCTCGTGCCGGGGCCGGCGTACTTCCCCGAGTTGCTCGACGCCGTGAAGGCCGGTCGCCTCGACCCGGCGCCGGTGCTCACCACCGAGCTCTCGCTGGATGACGCCGCCGACGGCTACCGCAAGATGCAGTCGCGCGAAGAGGGCGTGATCAAGGTCTGCCTCACGCCCGCGTGAGCGACCCCGTGCTGGACGCGCTGGAGTCGGCCGGGCAGCAGCGCCTGGCCGACTCCATCCGCGCCCTTCCCCGGGAGCAGGCCGACGCCCTGCTGCTGCAGGTGGCGTCCATCGACCTGCCGCTGGTGGAGCGGCTCGTGCGCGAGCTCGTGCGCGAGCCCGCGGATGCGGCGGCTGGCAGCATCGGCCCCGCCGAGGTGGACCGCCGGCCGGCGGATGACACCTCGCGCGCGCACCGCCACCAGGCCTTCGAAGCGGGTGAGCAGGCCCTGCGCGAGGGCCGGGTGGCGGTGGTGCTCTTGGCGGGTGGCCAGGGCACGCGCCTGGGGTTCGATCACCCCAAGGGCATGTTCCCGATTGGCCCGGTGAGCAACGCCTCGCTGTTCGAGGTGCACGCCGCCGGGATGGGGGCCACGCGCCGCCGCTACGGCTGCGACCTGCCGTTCCTGCTCATGACGTCCGACGTGAACGACGCCGAGACCCGCGCCTTCTTCGACGAGCACCTGCTGTTCGGGCTGCAGCCCGAGTCGGTGACCACCTTCGTGCAGGGCATGCTGCCGGCGGTGGACCCCGCCACCGGCGACATCCTGCGCGAGGCGCCCGACCGACTGGCGCTCTCGCCCGATGGCCATGGCGGCATCTTCCGCGCCATGGGCCATGCGGCGATCCTCGGCGACCTCGAGGAGCGCGGCATCGACGTCATCATGACCTTCCAGGTGGACAACCCGCTCATGCGCCCTGCCGACCCGGAGTTCATCGGGGCGCACCTGCTGGCCCGCGCCGAGATGAGCACGCTGGTGGTGGCCAAGGTGGCGCCCGAGGAGCGCATGGGCGTGATGGCGTCGGTGGACGGCCGCACCGCGCTGGTGGAGTACACCGACCTGCCGGCCGAGCTCGAGGCCGCGCGCGACGAGGCCGGAGACCTGCTCTACTGGGCCGGGTCCACGGGCGTGCACTGCCTCGACCGGGCCTTCGCCACGCGCCTCGCCACCGGCGAGGCCCCGCTGCCCTTCCACCGCGCCGACAAGCGCGTGGCCACCGTGGACGACCCCGACCCGCAGGTGCCGAACGCCGTCAAGTTCGAGGCGTTCATGTTCGATGCCCTGCCGCTGGCCGCGCGCACCGCCACCGTGGAGATGGCGCGCGAGGAGTGCTTCGCCCCGGTGAAGAACGCCGACGGCGCCGACTCACCGGCCACGTGCCGCGCCGCGATGGTGGACCGCGCCGCGCGGTGGCTCGAGGCCCAGGGCGCGGCCGTGCCCCGTGGGGCGGATGGCGCGAGCCAGTTCCCGATCGAGATCGACCCGCGCTTCGCCCAGGACGCCGCCGACCTTCGCGGTCGTATCCCGTCCGATTTCGCGGTGGACGCCCCGCTGCTGCTGCGGAACTAGCGCACCGAGCGGGCCATGGCCACGAGCCCGAAGGCCCGCGGGCCGCTCAGCTCGAACTGGCCGCCCTTGCGCTGCACGTAGTTGCCCCAGGTGATGATGCGCCACTTGCTGGCGGTGCAGTCGCGGGTGCGACCGAGGCCCTGCACCGTGGAGGTGGTGCACCGGAAGCGCACAGGGTCGTCCTTGGTGCAGTCGGTGCCCGCGACGGTGACGTTCTTGAACGTGACCGACTGGCCGTTCCACGTGTAGCGGGCGGTGGCCTCCTGGCGGCCGTCGCAGACGGTGGCCTCGCCGTCCACCGGAGCCTGCCGCGTGAGGTCCACGCGCACGAGCTCGGCGCCCTGCGGGTTGCGGGGCCATTTGATGGTCCCGCCCTGCACGCCCTTGGCCACCTGGGCCCACGTGGCCTCGCCCGGGGTCACCGAGCATGCGCCGTCGGCGCATTCGGCGGAGCCCGCGAGCCCCACCCCCGCGGGGGCGAGCACGGCGAGCGCCGCGATCAGTATGTGGCCACGCATGTGCCTAGCGTACTTGCGGAGGGAGCGCGAACACGACGCCCTCGTCCGTTGGGACCTCGTTGCCCTTGCGGGAATACCCGCGGGTCTCGAGGTAGTCGAGCACCTCGCGCACCAGCACCTCGGGCGCGGACGCCCCTGCGGTAAGGGCCACGCGGGGGTGGTCATCCAGCCAGGAGGGGTCGAGATCGTCCACTCCGTCGATGAGGTAGCTCTCGGCGCCGCCGGCGCGCGCGACCTCCACGAGGCGCTGTGAATTCGACGAATTCTGCGATCCCACCACCAGCACCAGCTCGGCCTCGGTCATCTCCACCGTGGCCTTCACGGCGTCCTGGCGGTTCTGCGTGGCGTAGCAGATGTCGCTCGAGGCGGGTGACTGCAGCGCGGGGAAGCGGCGCTTGAGCACCGCGATGATCTCGGCGGTGTCGTCGAGCGAGAGGGTGGTCTGTGTGGTGAGCGCCACGTTGTCGGGGTCGGGCACCTCCACCACCTCGGCCTGCTCGACATCTTCCACCACGATCACCCGATCGGGAGCCTCGCCGCGGGTGCCGATCACCTCGTCGTGGTCGAGGTGTCCCACCAGCAGCACCGTGGCGCCCTTGCCGGCGTAGCGGCGCACCTCAGCGTGCACCTTGCTCACCAGCGGGCACGTGGCGTCGATCACCTCGAGCCCGCGGGCGGAGCAGCGCTCGTAGATGTCGGGCGCGCTGCCGTGGGCCGAGAGCACGATCACGCTGCCCTCGGGAACCTCCTCGGGAGTCTCCACGAACACCGCGCCCTTCTCGGCGAGCGTGCGCACTACGTACTGGTTGTGCACGATCTCGCCGCGCACGTAGATGGGCGCGCCGCGCTCCTCGAGCAGGCGGTCGACGGTCTCGATGGCGCGGTCAACGCCTGCGCAGTAACCGCGCGGGGAAATCAGGTTCACGGTCTCGCTCACGGCGGGGAGGCTAGCGCGGCGCGGGGCGCGGTTGTGCGTAGGATGCCGCCTCGTGACGACCGACCCCGCAGATGCCCGGCAGGCCCTCGACATCGCCCTGCGCGCGGCAGAGATCGCCGGCCGTGGCCTGATGGCCCGCTTCGAGCGCCCCGCCGAGGGCATCACCGCCAAGAGCACGTCCACCGACCTCGTGAGCGACGCCGACCGCGAGGCGGAGAACGTGATCCTCTCCATCATCCGGGCCGAGCGGCCGGGCGACGCCATCCTGTCGGAGGAGTCCGGCGAGGCCGAGAAGGGCACCACCGGGCTGCGGTGGCTCGTCGATCCGCTGGACGGCACCACCAACTACCTGTGGGGCTACCCGCAGTGGGCGGTGAGCATCGCGTGCCACGACGAGGCCGGCGGCCTGATGGGCGTGGTGCACGACCCCATCCGCGGCGAGACCTTCAGCGCGGTGCGCGGCGGCCCGGCGCACCTGAACGGCCAGGTGCTGGCGCTCGAGCCGAGCGACGACCTGGGCCAGGCGCTCATCGGCAGCGGCTTCGGCTACGACGCCGTGCGGCGCCGCCGTCAGGCCACGCGCCTCATGGGAGTGATCCCCCACGTGCGCGACATGCGCCGCGGCGGCTCCGCCGCCCTCGACATGGCGTGGGTGGCCTGCGGCCGCCTCGACGCCTACTACGAGTTCGGCGTCAACGCGTGGGACGTGGCGGCCGGCGCCGTCATCGTCATCGCGGCCGGCGGCACCGTGCAGGACATCCCCGTGGGCCCCGAGGGCGCCCCCGGCACGCTTGCCGCCCGCCCGGGCCTGGCCGACTCGCTGCGCGCAGTGGTGGACGCGGCGGCAGAGGGAATCGCCTAGCCCCGAACCCCGGTGTCAGGCACTTAACCGAAGGGCCCGTGTCGCATCCGCGTGAAGCGCGGCGTGGTCAGCCGAAGTTCACCGGGGTCGTGAGGATCGGCGGTATCGCGGTTGGTTCGAGCCGGACCAGCTCACCCGTGGGGCTGCCGTTGGCGACCGTGTCCCAGGGGTTGCAGCCACCGCCTCCATCGAAATAGAGCATGCTGCTTCCGACGGGTGAGATGCGCTCCGTCCCGATGGTGTAGGCCCAGTTCAGGGCCTGGCTGAAGTACGCGTTGCCACCGTTGGGCCACATCGCCGCGTTAGATGGAAGCGTGTACCTGGGCTCGCTGCAGTCGGCGGCCAGGGAGGCGACGAAGGGGCCAAGCGTGGGGCGCCGCCAAGTAGCCCCAGCGTCGTTCTCGTACCTGAAGAGCAATCCATTCGGCATCTGCACGGTGAGCACGTATCCGGAACTGCCGAAGCCCCCAAAGGAGACGAAAGTGCCGACCACGGTGCCGTCGCCGCCGATGACGTTGAGCCCGGTGCCACCTCCCGAGCCCCCCGTGCCCGCTGCCCCGGCGGGTCCGGTCTCGCCCTTCGCCCCGGTCTCACCCTTTGGGCCAGCCACCCCGGCCATCCGCGCGAGCGCCGCCTTGGAGAAGTCGATGGGCTTGAGCGACCCATCGGCCACCTCGGCGCTGCCCACGGCGCCCGCCCGGATCTGCGCCTTGCCCACCGAATCACGCGGCAGGGTGATGGCCGCGTAGCCGACGCCCATCAGCGACAGCGTGAGGGCGATGAGGGCGACCACGAGTGCGGGGGAGGCGTGTTTGCGCATGGGCTGAAGGTGGCATCCGGCTGCCGCCGGGGCAACGGGAGGTGGGCCTCATCGGCCCCGATTGAGGGGTGAACCCCCACGGAATGGGTGCGCCGGTGTCAGCATGGAACCTGCGTGCGCCGTGATCGTCATCGCTGCCGGCGGCAGAGGGAATCGCCTAGCGGTTGAGGCTCCGCCACGCGGCGAGCAGCTTCCTGTCGAACGATGCGATGGACACCGGATCGGGCTGGCGCCCTCGCAGTTCGAGCGCCGTGGCGAGCACGCAGGCATCCGGCATCTTGAGCCCGGTGCGCGCACGCACCGCGGCGAGATGACGGGCGCGATCGGCGTCGAGCGGCACCACCTCGGCGCGGAGGCCCTCGATGAACCGCCTGGCATCCGCGGCCTCGGCGTCGCCGCGTGCGATGGGCCCCACCATGATCTCGGCCAGGGTCATGGCGCTGATCGCCCGGGCGGAGTACTCGGTGAGCGCGTCAAGTATCCGCCTGCGTGCCTTGCGGTGCTGGGGGTCATCGCGATTCAGCATCGCGATGAGCACGTCTGCGTCGAGGACGATCAGTCCCACTCTGCGCGCAGGCCCTCGAGGTAGCCGGGCGGGTAGACCGCGTCGTCAAAGATGCCCGCGAAGCGCTCGACGAAGGCCTCGGGCGTGGAGATCTCGATGCGCCCGTCGGCGGTGGCGTTGATCACCACCTCGTCGCCCGATGTCAGTCCGGCGGCGCTGAGGGCCTCGACCGGAAGAGTGACCTGGTTCTTCGACGAGATGACCGGCATCGATGCTCCTTTACCCTGGGCATCCAGAGTAAAGCACGCGTCGAGCCTCTCGGCGGCATCAGCCGAACGTGAGCGGGGTGGCGAGGGCCAGGCGCACGTCCGTGACCGGCTCGATGCGGACGAACGACGGCGGTGACTCATAGCTGTCGGCGGGCATGCTGATGCAGGAATCCCCCGCATCGGCGCGGTACACCAGCGATGAAGGCGCAGGGCTGATCGGCGCGTCGTGGCTCCTGACGTACGCCGTGGTGCGCCACCACGGGAGCGCGGCGAAGCCGATTGGACCTGCTGTCAGGGTCCGGCTGTAGAGCGGCGGCGAGCAGTCGGCGTTGAGCGAGACCACAAAGGCCTGCGACCGGAGGGTGCCGTCCGAGAAGTACTGCGCCACCTTCCCGCTCGGGGTGACCACCCAGATGTTCAGGCTGTGGTCCATGGACAGCAACGTGCCGGCCACGACGCCGTTGGCGTCGGTCACCGTAAGGTCGCTGCCCCCAGCTCCCGATCCGCTTCCGCTGGCTTCCCCCTTTGGCCCGGCCGGGCCGGTTTCACCCTTCGGACCAGCTACCCCGGCCATTCTCGCGAGGGCGGCCTTGGAGAAGTCGATGGGCTTGAGCGACCCGTCAGCCACCTCGGCGCTGCCCACGGCGCCCGCCCGGATCTGCGCCTTGCCCACCGAATCACGCGGCAGGGTGATGGCCGCGTAGCCGACGCCCATGAGCGACAGCGTGAGGGCGATGAGGGCTATGACGACGGAGGGGGTGATGTGTTTGCGCATGCGCTGAAGGTGGCATTCGCGTGCCACCGGGGCAACGGCAGGCGGGCCTCATCGGCCCTGATTGAGGGGTGAACCCCCACGGAATCGGTGCGCCGGTGTCAGCGTGGAACGTGCGCACGCACGGTGGCGCCATCGGGTCCTCCGTCGAGGCGCCAGTCGTGCCCGGCTGCGCCCGTCAGGACAGCGCTGCCCATGCCGGCGTCGCCCCCCTGCGGACCCCGGCCGTTGTCGCGCACCTCGAGTGCGATGCGGTCGGGCGCGACTCGCACGGTGATGCTGGCCATCGAGGCCTGCCCGTGGATGAGCGCATTGGACAGGCACTCCTGGATGACGTCGGCCACCGCCACCACCTCGTCGGGCTCGAGGGAGGCATCGTCCGCGTTCCAGGCGATGTCCAGGATCCCCATCCACCGATGGGTGATTGCTTCGCGCGCCTCGTGCCACGAGCCCGCGTGTTGCTCGGCCGGGGCGGGCGACAGTGCATCAAGTGCCTCGCGCCCTCGCGTGATGGCGTCGGCCACGCCCCGTTCGTCGCCGCGCCGCCTGGCGCCCTCGATGTCGTAGGCCGCGGCCACGAGGCGTGTTTGGAGGGTGCCGTGCAGGTAGCCCGCGAGATCCCTGTCGAGCGCCTGGCGTGCCTGCTCGGCTGCCCGCGCCTCGATCTCGCTGCGCTTGGTGATGGCCCGGATCTCGGCGATCACGTCGTCCGATGCGTCGAGTGCCGTGAGCAGGCCGCTCATCAGGGCCGTGGCGACCACCACGGCCACCACGAAGCCGATCTGGCGTGGCAGGAAGCGGTCGTATTCGCCGGCCACCCGAAGGACGGCCATCGGGATGACGCCCGCCGCCGTCGCGGTGGCGAGGGAGACGGGCACCGCCCACGTGGGGCGACGCGCGATGATGCGACGTCCGAGGGGATAGAGGACAAGTGCCGCGACGGCGAGCGATGCCAGGGCGAGTGCCGCGCCGCCGAGGCCGGTGACCACCAGCAGGGCCGGGCCCGTGACCACGATGGCGGCGGGCACTGCGAGGCGCTCGGGCAGCGGGTTGCGTCCGAGGCTCGTGGCGATGATCTCGCGCCAGCGCACCCGCGGGTACGACGCCGATGCGGAGCCGGCCAGTTGGTGGCTCGCCGCGCGCACGTCGCCCCGGGCGGTGCGCAGAAGGGCCTGCGCGGCTGCCCGAGCGCTTGCGTCGTCGTCGGGGCGCGTGGCGTCGAGCACGGGCAGCGCCCTGCCGCGGGCGTCGTCGAGTCGCGCCCGGGCCTCGTCATCCACCATGCGGCGCATCTGCTCGATCGCCCCCGTGGCGCGCATGCGGTCGACCTCGAGCGCGATGTCGGTGGCGATGAGGCGCTCGCGCTCGGACGAGTACCACTCCCGCGTCGCCAGGATCAGCGCGGTCACGGGCATCAGCGGTGCCGCGGTGAGAAGCCCGATCACCAGCAGGTCGAGCACGGTCACCGATGGCGCCAGGGAATGGCCGGTGGCGGCGCTCAGCCCCATCAGGGCTCCGAGTCGCGCGACGCCCAGCATCGCGCTGATGCCCGTGACCAGCCACGGGCTCGCCGGGCGCACCCGTCGGTTGCGAAGCAGGGTGCGGTCGGCGACCAGCAGCACCAGGCCCAGTGCGGCCACCTGCACGGCGTAGCCCGCCAACCGGTATCCGGGGGTGATCTCACCGGCGAACGGTGGCAGCTGCTGCGCCCCGAACCCGATGGCGATGAGCACCGCGCCGACGACGAACGTGGGCACCGACACCGCCCAGCGGCCGCCGATGCGCGCGCGCAGGCTAGGCGGGCGGCTCGTCGGCACGGGGAGGCTGGCCGCCCAGTTCGTAGTACGCCCGCGTGAGCAGCACGCGCTGGTTGCCCGCGCGCCCGGCGGGGATGCCCAGCCGCCGCGAGAGGCGCGCGATGGTCACCTCCACGGACTTCTGCGTGACCACCCGCTCGGCGGCGATCTGCTCATTGGTGCGCCCGGCGGCGACGAGGCGCAGGGTCTCCATCTGCACGTCGGTGAGGCCGATCGCCGACGCCCCGCGCACATCCCGCGCGGGCACCGGTGACGTGGTGCGCGCCACGGCGCGCTCGATGGCCTCGCCGATGGCGTCGAGATCCGACACCGATTGCTTCATCACGTACTCGGTGCCCGGCGGCATCTGCGACGCGCCGGCGCCCACCAGGCGGGGATCGGCGTACGAGGTGAGCATGACGATCGCCAGGTCGGGGTCGTCGCGCCGCAGTGCGTGCGCGAGTTCGATGCCATTGGGCCGCGCCCCGAGGTCGAGGTCGGTCACCAGCGCATCGACGGCGTGATCGCGCGCGATGGCCATGGCCTCGGCAGCGGTGGCGCAGCTTCCGATCACCTCGATGGCGTCCGAGCCGAGCGCGCCCGCGAGCGCGCTGCGCAGCAGGGCGTCGTCTTCCACGATGAGCACCCGCACGGCCGCGTGCCGGGCGTCGTGTCGCGCCGCGTCACCTGGCCCTGCGTCGTCAGTCCGCGGATGGGGGCTCATCGGGTCCTTCGTCGCCACGCGGGAGTGTAGGCGCCGCGCCCAAACGCGAAGGGCCCGCCGGAGCGGGCCCTTCGGTTAAGTGCCTGACACCGGGGTTATGCCGCCGTGCTCTCCTTGTACAGGCGGCGCAGCACCGTGGGGAGGATGCCCCCGTTGCGCAGGTAGTTCATCTCGTTGGGGCCGTCGATGCGGCTCTGCACCTGGAACTGGCGACCATCGCCCAGCTCCACGGTGAGGATCGCCCGGGGCTCCATGTCGGCGAGGCCCCGGATGCTGAAGGTCTCGTGGCCCGACAGGCCGAGGCTCTCGGCCGACTCGCCCTCGAGGAACTGCAGGGGCAGCACGCCCATGCCCACCAGGTTGCCGCGGTGGATGCGCTCGAACGACTGCGCGATGACCGCCCGCACGCCCAGCAGCGCGGTGCCCTTCGCGGCCCAGTCGCGGCTCGACCCCGATCCGTACTCCTTGCCGGCCAGCACCACGAGCGGGATGCCATCGGCCTGGTAGCGCATGGAGGCGTCGTAGATCGGGATGACCTCGCCGGTGGTCACGTGCTCGGTCCAGTTGCCCTCCTTGCCGCCGGCCAGCGCGTTGCGCAGGCGGATGTTCCCGAAGGTGCCGCGCATCATCACCTCGTGGTTGCCGCGGCGGCTTCCGAACGAGTTGAAGTCGCGGGGCTCCACGCCCTTGCTGATGAGGTACTCACCGGCGGGCGAGTTGACCGGGATCACGCCGGCGGGCGAGATGTGGTCGGTGGTGACCGAGTCGCCCAGCACCGCGAGCGCGCGGGCGTCGATGATGTCGGTGACGCCCGGGGCGTCCGGCGTGAGGCCCTCGAAGAACGGCGGCAGCTGCACGTAGGTGCTGTCGGCATCCCAGGCGTAGGTGTCGCCGGCCGGCACCGGGATGGCCCGCCAGCGCTCGTCGCCGTCGAACACCGACGCGTAGTACTCCTTGAAGAGATCGGCGTCGATCGTGCTCTCCACGATCTCGCGCACCTCATCGGCCGAGGGCCAGATGTCGGCGAGCATCACCGGCTGGCCGTCGCTGCCGGTGCCGATGGGCTCCGTGGTGAGGTCGATGTCCACGCGGCCGGCGAGGGCGAACGCCACCACCAGCGGCGGCGACGCCAGGAAGGCCGCCTTCACGTGCGGGCTCACGCGGCCCTCGAAGTTGCGGTTGCCCGAGAGCACCGCGGCCACCACGAGGCCGTTGTCCTCGATGGCCCTGGTCACCGGCTCGTCGAGCGGGCCCGAGTTGCCGATGCACGTGGTGCAGCCGTACCCGACCAGGTTGAACTTGATCTGGTCGAGGTAGTCCATGAGGCCCGACTTCTCCATGTAGCCGGTGACCACCTGGGATCCCGGCGCGAAGGAGGTCTTCACCGTCGCATCGACCGTGAGGCCCTTCTCCACGGCGCGCTTGGCCACCAGGCCGGCGCCCACCATCACGTAGGGGTTCGACGTGTTGGTGCACGACGTGATGGCCGCGATGGCCACCGACGCCGGGCCGAACTGCGTGACCTCGCCGTCGATCTCCACGGGCATGGTGTCGTAGTGGCGACCGCCGCCGTTTGCGTGCATGCCCTCCGGGTACTCGTCCATGAAGCGCTTGCCCACCTCGGGAAGCACCACGCGGTCCTGCGGACGGCGCGGGCCCGACAGCGACGGCACCACGTCGCCCAGGTCGAGCTCGAGGTTCTCGTCGTACTGCGGGTCGGGGTCGCCGTCCTCGCGGAACATCCCCTGCTCGCGGTAGTAGCTCTCCACGAGCGGCACGAGGTGGCCGCGGTTGGTGGTCTCGAGGTAGCGCAGCGCCTCGGCGTCCACGGGGAAGATGCCCGTGGTGGCGCCGTACTCGGGGCCCATGTTGGCGATGGTGGCGCGGTCGGCCAGCGTGATGTTGCTGAGGCCGTCGCCGTAGTACTCCACGAACTTGCCCACCACGCCGTGCGCGCGGAGCATCTCGGTGAGGGTGAGCACCAGGTCGGTGGCCGTAGCCCCCGGCTGCAGCTGGCCCGTGAGCTTGACGCCCACCACCACCGGCCACGGCAGGTTGATCGGCTGGCCGAGCAGGTTGGCCTCGGCCTCGATGCCGCCCACGCCGAAGCCCAGGATTCCGATGCCGCTGATCATCGTGGTGTGCGAGTCGGTGCCCACGAGCGAGTCGGGGTAGGCGCGCACCTCGCCGTCCACCTCGCGGGTGGCCACCACGCTGGCCAGGTACTCGAGGTTGACCTGGTGCACGATGCCCGTGCCCGGCGGCACGGCGCGGAAGTCCTTGAAGGCCTGCTGGGCCCAGCGCAGCAGCGCGTAGCGCTCGGCGTTGCGCTCGTACTCGCGCTCGACATTCTCCTCGAACGACTGGTCGGTGCCGAAGAAGTCCACCTGCACCGAGTGGTCGATCACCAGGTCGGCCGGCACCAGCGGGTTGATGCGCGAGGGGTCGGCGCCGAGGTCCTTCATGGCGTCGCGCATGGCGGCGAGGTCGACCACGCAGGGCACGCCGGTGAAGTCCTGCATCACCACTCGGGCGGGAAGCAGCGGAACCTCGCGGGCCATGCCGGAGTTGGGCGACCAGTTGGCCAGGGCCGTGACGTCGTCCTCGCCCACGAACTCGCCGCCGGCGTTGCGCAGCACGTTCTCGATGAGCACCTTCACCACGAACGGGGTTCGCGAGAGGTCCTTCCCGAGTGCGTCAAGGCGCCAGATGGCGTAGTCCTTGCCACCGGCCGAAAGGGTGGCGCGGGCGTTGAACGGGTCCGGTGATGGGCTCACTGGGGCTCCTAGTGCGAGATCTCGAAACACGGCCACGCGCGTCCGCATGGCGACGGCGGAGGGTACACGGGGAAGGGGCACGGGTGGGGGTACCGAACCCTTTGGGGACGACACTCCCTTCCTCGAGGTGAACCCCGCATGAGTACCCCGCGAATCGCGGCAGCAGCCGCAGGCATCGCCGCCCTTGCCCTGGTGGGCGCCGGCTGCAGCTTCGGCGGCACCGAGACGGTGACGGTCACGTCGGGCACCACGCCGACGACCCCGGCCACCACCGCCACCACGGCCACGACGGCCACGACCACCGCGGCCACCACGTCGACGGCGGCCACCACCACGGGCACCACCAGCACCTCGACCACGGGCACCACCACCACGAAGCCCGCGGAGAACCCGGCCGTGAAGGCCAACAAGGAGCTCCAGCAAGACCTGACCGACCTCGGCTTCTACACGGGGCCCATCAACGGCCAGTACGGCCCGCTCACCACCGCGGCGGTGAAGAAGCTGCAGGCGCGCGCGGGCCTCCCCGTGGACGGCATCGCCGGTCCGCAGACCGAGGCTGCCATCAACCTCGCCCTGGGCAACGACACCACCGGGGCCGTGGACCTGCTGCAGACCGCCCTCGAGGGCCTCTGCTACTACGGCGGGAAGGTGGACGGCGTGTTCGGGTCGGGCACGGAGGCCGCGCTCATCGCCTTCCAGAAGCAGGCCGGCATCAAGGCCGACGGCCGCTACGGCCCCGCCACGGCAACGGCACTGGCCGACGCCTGGCCCGACCGCCCGTCGTCATGCTCGGGCAAGACGCCCAGCGGGGGCGGGGGCGGCAACGCCACGGGTGACACCCTCACCATCGGCAGCCCGAAGATCTCGCGCACCTTCGACCTCTCCTCCTGCCTCACTGTCGGCCGTGGCGTCGAAGCCACGGGGGCGGCGAGCGGCGGCTACAAGGTTGGCCTCGACAGCCCCAACGGCGCCGGCGGCACGCTGGCGGTCACCGGCGGCGGACTGAACCTGAACGGCACGGTCAACACCATCACGATCTCGGTGAACGGCCAGTTCCGGGCCTTCGGCACCTGGCAGGGCGGCGGCGCCTGGAGCGTGGTCGGCACCTGCAGCGACTGACCCCGCGCGAGGGATCCGGCACGGCTGATCCGGCCCCGTGGATGGGAATCCGCGGGGCCGGACCGTGCCCGGGCTACGCCGGCGTGGTGAGCCTGCGGTACTTGATGCGGTGCGGCTGGTCGGCCTCGTCGCCCAGGCGCATGCGCCGGTTCTCCTCGTACTCCGAGTAGGACCCCTCGAACCACACCACGTTGGAGTCGCCCTCGAAGGCCAGGATGTGCGTGGCCGCGCGATCGAGGAACCAGCGATCGTGGGTGATGATCACCGCGCAGCCCGAGAAGGTCTCGAGGGCGGTCTCGAGGGCGCGGAGGGTGTCGACGTCGAGGTCGTTGGTGGGCTCGTCGAGCAGCAGCAGGTTGCCGCCGTTGCTCAGCATCTTCGCCATGTGCACGCGGTTGCGCTCCCCGCCTGACAACTGCCCGACGGGCTTCTGCTGGTCGCTGCCGCGGAAGTTGAACGCCGCGGTGTAGGCGCGCGCCTGCACCTCGTTGCCGCCGCCGAGGTCGATGACGTCGCGCCCGTCGCTGATCTCGTCGTAGACGGTCTTCTTGGGGTCGAGGTCGTCGCGGCTCTGGTCGACGTAGGCGAGGCGCACGGTCTCGCCGATGTCCAGCGAGCCGCCGTCGGGCTGCTCCTGCCCGGTGATCATGCGGAAGAGGGTGGTCTTGCCGGCGCCGTTGGGGCCGATGATCCCGACGATGCCGCCGGGCGGCAGCGAGAACTCCAGGTCGTCGAACAGCAACTTGTCGCCGAAGGCCTTCGAGAGGCCCTTGGCGTTCACCACCTTGTCGCCCAGGCGCGGCGCGAGCGGGATGCGGATGTCCGCGGCCCCGCCGCGCTTCTGGATGTCGGCCTCCTCGGCCACGAGGTTCTCGTAGTTGGTCACGCGCGCCTTGCTCTTGGCCTGGCGCCCCTTGGGGTTGGTGCGCACCCACTCGAGCTCGCGGGCGATGGCCTTCTGGCGCTTGCTGGCCTCCTTCTCCTCCTGGGCCAGGCGCTTCTCCTTCTGCTCGAGCCACGACGAGTAGTTGCCCTGGTAGGGGATGCCCTTGCCGCGGTCGAGCTCGAGGATCCACCCGGCCACGTTGTCGAGGAAGTACCGGTCGTGGGTGACGGCCACCACGGTGCCGGGGTACTCGTCGAGGAACCTCTCGAGCCACGCCACCGACTCGGCGTCGAGGTGGTTGGTGGGCTCATCGAGCAGCAGCATGTCGGGGGCCGAGAGCAACAGGCGGCACAGCGCCACGCGGCGGCGCTCGCCGCCTGAGAGGTTGGTCACCTCGGCGTCGCCGGGCGGCAGGCGCAGGGCGTCCATGGCCACCTCCACCTGGCGGTCGAGGTCCCACGAGTTGGTGCGCTCGATGGCGTCCTGCACGCGCTGGTAGTCCTCGAGCAGGGCCTCCATCTCGTCGGGCTCCATCGGCTCGCCGAGCTTCGCGCTCATCTCGTTGAAGCGGTTGAGCAGGTCACGGCGGTCGGCCACGCCCTCCTCCACGTTGCCGCGAACGTCCTTCGACTCGTCCAGCTGCGGCTCCTGGGGCAGGTAGCCCACCTTCACGCCCTTGCCCGGCATGGCATCGCCGTTGCTGGGCGTGACCTCCCCGGCCATGATCTTCAGCAGCGTGCTCTTGCCCGCGCCGTTGAGTCCCAGCACGCCGATCTTGGCGCCGGGCAGGAACGCCAGCGTGATGTCGTCCAGCACCACCTTGTCGGGTGGGTACGACATCCGGACCTTGTGCATCTGGTAGACGAATTCGTTCTCAGCCATGCCGGGGAGCCTAGAGGGGCGGCTGGCCAACCGGCAGTCGGGCACGTCGCGAAGCGGTATGGCCATTTGCGGGGGCCGCAAATGGCGATCCCCGGCTCCGGTTGCCCGACCACCGGTTCGCCAGCCGCCCCTCTAGGCTTACGTGCATGGACGTGACCGAAGGCTCTTTCCAGACGGACGTGATCGAGCGGTCGCACGAGGTCCCCGTGGTGGTGGACTTCTGGGCCGAGTGGTGCGGGCCGTGCCGGCAGCTCGGGCCGATCATCGACGACGCCATCGAGCGGCGGGCGGGCGACGTGGTGCTGGCGAAGGTGGACATCGACGCCAACCCGGGCCTCGCGCAGATGTTCCAGGTGCTGAGCATCCCGGCCGTGAAGGCGTTCCGCAACGGCGAGGTGGTGGAGGAGTTCGTGGGGCTGGTGGCGCCGGCCCAGATGGAGGCCTTCCTCGACAAGCTCGTGCCGAGCAAGGTGGACATGCTGGTGGCCGAGGGCGACGCCGACAGCCTGCGCGAGGCGATCTTCCGCGACGCCGGGCGCACCGACGCCCGCATCGCGCTGGCGCACGTGCTCATCGACGACGGCGACCTCGAGGAGGCCGACGAGGTGCTGGCCCCCGCCGAGCACGACCCAATCGCGGCCGGCCTGCGCGCGCGCATCCGGCTGCTGGGCTGCGACGTGCCGGACGTCCAGGCCGGCCTCGCCGCCATCGAGCGCCAGGACTGGCAGCAGGCGTTCGCCAGCCTGGTGGATGCCGCGACCACCACCGGCGACAGGGTGCTGAAGGACGACCTGCGCAAGATGCTCATCGGGCAGTTCCGCGAGTTGGGTGACAGTCACCCGCTGGTGCCCGAGTACCGCAAGAAGCTGGCCCGCGCATTCCACTGACGGAGGCATGACCCTGATGGAAGTCCGCTCCTACGACGCGGCCGAGCCGTTCACCACCACCGACGGCAGCACCATCCGGTCGCTGCTCGACCTCTCGGTGGCGCCGGTGGCCAACCACAGCCTCGCCGAGGCCTCGCTGCCGGCGGGCGGCCAGACCGATCGCCACCACCACAAGGTGTCGGAGGAGATGTACTACCTCGTGGAGGGCGAGGCGCTCATGGAGATCGATGGCGAGGAGCGCGCGGTCACCGCTGGCGATGCCATCCTCATCCCCGTCGGCTCGTGGCACCAGATCACCAACACGGGGTCCGGCGTGATGCGCATGATCGTCACCTGCGCCCCGCCGTGGACGGCCGAGGACACCTACTTCTCCTGAGGCGCCCTGCGGGCTAGGGCGCGGTGACCTCGGGGTGGGAGCCGCTCACGGGGCTCTCGGTGCCCGACGGTAAAGTGCCTGACACCGGGGTGGTCCACGATCTCAAGGCCGGTCGCACCACGAGGAACCACGTGAGCACGGCCGAGATGGCCACGAGCACCAGCGCGAATATCGCCGCCTCCTCATAGGCCGCGAGCTCCGCGGCCTGCCACACCTTGATGGCCAGGGTCGAGAACCCCGGCGGGGCCAGCAGCAGGGTGGCCGGGAGTTCCTTGGCGGTGGAGAGCAGCACCAGCCCCGCGCCGGCGGCGAGGCCGGGCAGCATCAGCGGCACCTCCACGCCGATGAAGCGCCGTATGCGATTGCGTCCCATGATGCGCGCGGCGTCGTCGAGGCGCGCGGGTATGCCCGCCACCGCCGACTGCGCGGCGCCCAGCGCCAGGGCGCCGTGGTGCACCACGTAGGCCAGCACCAGCAGGGGAAGGGTCTGGTACAGCGCGCCCAGCGGCCCGGGCGTGGCGAGCGTGAAGAACACGAATGCCAGCGCGGTGACCAGCCCGGGCAGCGCGAAGCCGCCCACCACGGTGCCCGCGAGCACCTCGCCGAGCCGCCCGGGGCGCCGCACGCTGCGGTAGGCGATGGGCAGCACGATGGCGATCGCCACCAGGGCGGTGACCACGCTGATGCCGGCGGTGCTGAGGAGCGGCTGCACGATGAGGCCGGGGTCGGCCACCACCGATGCGGTGTCGGCGGACCCATTGGCAAGCCCGCGGATGGCCCAGAAGGCCAGCACGGCGATGGGCGCCACCAGCGCGAAGCCGATGAGCAGCACCAGGAACAGGTAGGCGGGCAGCCGCCATGCGCCGAGCGGCACGTGCAGCACCGCGCCCGCGCGGGCCTGGTCACGCAGCCCCACGCGTGATGAGCGCCGCTCCATCGCCACCACGGCCACGGCGATCACGCCGAGAACCAGGCTGAGGGCGATGGAGGTGGTGGGGTCGAGCAGGCGGTCCGAGTAGATGGCCCGCGTGAGGGTGTCGTAGCGCAAGAGCTGCACCGCGCCGAAGTCGCTGATCACGTAGAGGAACACCAGCAGCGCGCCGGCCGCCACCGCTGCGCGGGCCTGCGGCAGCACCACCGTGGTGAACACCTGCAGTGGGCGCCGGCCCAGCATGCGGGCCGACTCCTCGAGGGAGGGGGAGAGGGTGCGGAGCCGCGCCATCACCAGCAGGAACACGTACGGATACGTGAGCAGCGTGAGCACCACGAATGCGCCGCCGAAGCCGCTGACCTCGGGCAGGAATCCGATGCCCAGCACCTGCTCCACGAGTCCGCCCGGGGCGAAGGCGGCGATGAGCGCCACGGCGCCCACGAATGACGGGATCACCAGCGGCAGGCACAGCAGCAGCGCCCACGTGCGACGCGCGCGCAGGTCGGTACGCGCCACCAGCCAGGCGGCGGCGGTGCCCAGCACGGCGGCGGCCAGCGCCACGGAGGCGCCCAGCACCAGGCTGCGCAGCAGCGGGCCCACCAGATGGTTGTCGCTGACGGCGCCCCAGAGCCCGCTGAGGTCGCCCGCGTTCCTCACCAGGAGGTACGCGAAGGGCAGCGCGAAGGGCACCGTGAGGGCCACCGCCAGCGCGGTGGCGCCCGCGGCACGCCAGTTCACGTCGCTACTGCGCGAGCCCGCTCTCCCTGATCTGCTCGGCCACGCCCTTGAGGTCGGTGTTGCCCGTGAGGTCGTAGGCCGGGTAGTCACCCGTGGTGAGCAGCGGCGCGCGATCGGGCGCCTTCACGCCCGTGGCCGTGGGGTACTCGCCCTCACCGGCGATGATGAGCTTCTGCCCGGCGTCCGACACCAGGAAGCCCACGAGGTCGTCGGCCTGCGCCTTGTCGGGCGTGGCCTTCGGCACTGAGGCGGTGGCCACGAGGAAGAGGCTGCCCGGGTCGGTGCCGGGGAAGCGGTAGGCGGCCACCGGGGCCGAGGGGTCCTGCTCCTTGATCTCGAGCACGTAGTAGTGGTTAACGAGCCCCATCGGGATCTCCCCGCGGGCCACGGCCTCGGCGATCGCGCTGTTCTTGGCATACGTCTTGGCGCCGTTCGCGGCCATGCCCTTGAGCCACTGGTCGGTGGTCTCGCGTCCCTCGAGCTGGTCCATGGCCGCCACGAAGTCCTGGAACGACGCGTTGGACGGCGCCACCGCCACCTTGTCGCGGTACTTCGCGCCCGTGAGCTCGAGCACCGACTTCGGCAGGTCGGCCGGCTTCACGAGGTCGGTGTTGTAGATGAGCACCCGCTGGCGCCCGGCGATGCCGATCCACTCGCCATCGGCTGCGCGGAGGTTGTCGGGCACGCGGGCGAGCACGGCCTTCGGGAGGGGTGAAAGCATCTTCTGCTGGTCGAGGTACGACTGCGAGATGGGGCTCTGCGCCAGGAACACGTCCGCCGGACTGCGGTCTCCCTCCTCCGAGATGAGCAGCGCGAGATCCGCGGAGTCGCCGTAGCGCACCTGCAGGTCGGTGCCGGTCTTCTTCTCGTAAGCGGCGAATACCGGATCCATGTACTCCTGCTCCCGGCCCGAGTACACCGTGAGCGATCCGCCCCCGCCCGCCGCCGTGGTGCTGCCACCACCCGACCCGCCGCCGCATGCGGAGAGCACGAGCACGGATGCCAGGGCGGCAATGGATGCGCCGATGATGGCGCGCGGGCGGATGGCCAAGATGATCTCCTCAGGAGTCGCGGTGAAGTCCGGCGGCGACTCTATAGGTCATGGAGATTAGATAAAACCCTCAGGGGGTGAAGGCCACGCTCGGCTCGCCCACATACTCGAGCCCGATGCGGTCGCCGGCGTCGAACGGCGGCCGGCCCATCACGCGGCAGCGCACGGGGCACCCCCGGCTGCTGGTGACGATGACGGCGTCATGGCCGTAGTACTCGATGCGCTCCACGATGGAGTCGCCGCCCTTGCACGCCGCGATGCACTCGGGGCGGATCACCACTTCCACGCGCCCGTGCGCGGGGCGCGCCAGCGGCACCCGGCCCACGGGGGTGAGCGCCACGTCGCCCTCGGCCTCGGCGGGCAGCAGGTTGGCGTCGCCCACGAAGGTGGCCACCTGGCGGCTGGCCGGGCGTTCGTAGAGGTCGTCGGGCGTCCCCACCTGCGCGATGCGGCCCTCGAGCATGAGCGCCACCTGGTCGCCGATGAGGAAGGCCTCCTCCTGATCATGCGTGACGAACACCGCGGTGGCACCGGCCGCGGCCAGCAGGCGGCGCACCTCGCCGCGCAGCTCGGCCCGGAGCGGCGCGTCGAGGGCCGAGAAGGGCTCGTCGAGCAGGATCAGCGAGGGCTCGGCGGCCAGCGCGCGGGCCAGCGCCACGCGCTGCTGCTGCCCGCCCGAGAGCGTGGCGGGCATGCGGTCGGCCGTGCCGGTGAGGCCCACCAGCGCCAGCGCTCGCTCCACGCGCGGGCCCCCGCGCTCGGCGCGCGGCAGGCCGTAGCCCACGTTGCCGCCCACGGTGCGGTTGGGGAAGAGCGCGGCCTCCTGGAACACCATGCCGATTCGGCGCTTCTCGGGCGGCACGAAGCACTCCGGCCCCGACACCGTGAAGTCGTCCACCACCACCAGGCCGGCGTCGGGGCGGTCGAGGCCCGCGATGCAGCGCAGCAGGGTGGTCTT
>JAGWYY010000017.1 GCA_018969105.1 Acidobacteriota bacterium
CGCGGTGGAGGACGAGATACGCCGCATGCCGGGTGGCGATGACCGCCTGCGATCGCGCCGGTGGCGGGCACTGGCCATGCTCGCGAAGGAGGCCGCGGGGCTGCCGCGTCACCTCTCGCAGCACCCCGGCGGGATGATCGTGAGCGCCACGCCCCTGGTGGAGCTGGTGCCCGTGGTGCCCGCGGCGTTCGCCGGCCGGCAGATCTGCCAGTGGGACAAGGACTCCTGCGCCGACGCCGGCTTCGTGAAGATCGACCTGCTGGGCCTCGGCATGCTCAGCGCCGTGGAGGACTGCCTCGACCTCATCGCCCGCGGCCACGGCAGCGCGCCCGACCTCTCGCGCATCGGGTTCGACGACCCGGAGGTGTACGCCGAGATCCAGGACGCCGACACCGTGGGCGTGTTCCAGATCGAGAGCCGCGCGCAGATGCAGAGCCTGCTGCAGACCCGCCCCGAGAACCTCGACGACCTCACCGTGCAGGTGGCGCTCATCCGTCCCGGTCCGGTGAGCGGCGGTGCCGTGCACCCCTACGTGCGCCACAGGCGCGCCCGGCGACGCGATCCCTCGTTCCGGCCGCCCTACGACCACCCGCTGCTCGAGCCCGCGCTCGAGGAGACCCTCGGCGTGGTGGTGTTCCAGGAGCAGGTGCTCGAGGTGTCGATGGCCCTGGCGGGCTTCTCGGCCGGCGAGGCCGAGGACCTCCGCCGGGCCATGAGCCGCAAGCGCAGCCGCGACGCCATGCTGCGCATGTGGCAGCGCTTCCTCGCAGGGGCACGCGAGCGCGGGGTGCCCGACGACGTCACCCGCACCGTGTTCACCAAGCTCATCGGGTTCTCGAACTTCGGCTTCCCCAAGGCGCACTCGGCCGCCTTCGCGGTGCTGGCCTACCAGAGCGCGTGGCTCAGGCGGCACCACCCCGCGGAGTTCCTGGCCGCGCTCATCAACGCCCAGCCCATGGGCTTCTACCCCCCGGCCAGCTTGGTGCGCGACGCCGGCAGGCGCGGGGTGCGCACGCTGCGCGCGTGCATCCGCATGTCGGACGTGCACTGCACGGTGGACGACGGCCGCGTGCGGCTGGGCCTCGGGATGGTGCGCGGGCTCGGGGCCGACGGCGCCGCGCGCGTGGTGGCCGAGCGCGATGCCCGCGGACACTTCCACGGCCCCGCCGACCTCGTGGCGCGCACGGGCCTGCGTCCCGAGCAGGTGGCGTGGCTGGCCCGCGCCGGCGCCCTCGACGCCTTCGGCGTGCCCGAGCGGGAGATCCTCTGGCAGGCCGGCACCCTGGCACGCCCCCGCCGCGTGGCCGGGGGGGCGGGCGAGCAGCTGCCGCTGCCCATCGACCCGGCTGCGGCCCCCGCCCTGCCCGAGCCCGACCGCATCGACCGGGTGATCGCCGAGTACGAGGCCACGGGCATCTCCACCGGATGGCACCTCATGACCCTCGTGCGCCCCGCGCTGCCGGCGGGCACCCTCACCGCCTCGGCGCTGCGCGAGGCGCCGCACGGCCGCGAGGTGACGGTGGCCGGCATGGTGGTGGCCCGCCAGCGCCCCGCCACCGCCGGCGGCATCGTGTTCCTGCTGATCGAGGACGAGACCGGCCCGGTGAACGTGATCGTGCGCCCCGACCTCTACGAGCAGCAGCGCGCGCTGCTGCGGGCCGACCCCCTGCTCATCATCACCGGGCGCCTCGAGCGCCGCGAGCGCGTGGTGAACGTGCTGGCCCGCCACGTGGAGGCCGCGCGCCTCCCGGCCCGCGAGCCCATCCCCCTCGAGCAGCCCGACGACGCCCGCGTGCGCCATGCCGTGCCCGCCGCCCAGAACTTCGCCCAGGGGCGGAGATGAGAGACGCCCGCGACGGCGTCCCCGCGATGGTCAGGCGAGCGCTTCCACCACCATCGCCACGCCCTGCCCCCCGCCCACGCAGAGGGCCGCCACCCCGATGCGCGCCTCGCGATGCTGCATCTCGTGCAGCAGCGTCACCATGATGCGCGCGCCCGATGCGCCCACGGGGTGCCCCAGCGCGATTGCGCCGCCGTTCACGTTGAGGATCTCCCGGCCGATGCCGAGCTCCCGCTGCACCGCCACCGCCTGCGCAGCGAAGGCCTCGTTCACCTCGAACAGCTCCACGCGATCGATGCCGATGCCGGCGCGGTCGAGCGCCGTGCGCACGGCCTCCACGGGCGCGAAGCCCATGATCTCCGGCGCGATGCCCGTCCAGGCGTACCCGAGGATGCGCGCCATCGGCTGCACGCCCATCGCCGCCGCGCGGTCCTCCGCCATCACCACCATGGCCGCCGCGCCGTCGTTGATGCCGGACGCGTTGCCGGCGGTAACGGTGCCGCCCTCGCGGAATGCCGGGCGCAGCGCGCCAAGGCCCTCGGCAGTGGTGTCGGGGCGCGGATGCTCGTCGCGGTCCACCAGCACGGGGTCTCCGCGGCGCTGGGGCACCGGGACCGGCACCACCTGATCACGGAAGTGGTCGCGCTCCATCGCCAGGCCCGCAAGGCGCTGGCTCTCGGCCGCGAAGGCGTCCTGGTCGTCCCGGCTCACCCCGAACTGCTCGGCCACCACCTCGGCCGTGCCGCCCATGTGCTGGTCGGTGAGCACGCACCAGAGCCCGTCGGCGATGAGGGTGTCGCGCAGCGCCGCATCTCCAAGGCGCTGCCCCTCGCGCACGTATGCCACGTGGGGCGCCCGGCTCATGCTCTCCATGCCCCCCGCCACCACCACGTCGGCGTCGCCGCAGCGGATCTCCTGGGCCGCCATGCCGATGGCACGGAGCCCCGATCCACACAGCTGGTTGATCGTGGTGGCGGGCACGGTGTCGGGAACGCCCGCGGCCATCGCGCTCTGGCGTGCCGGGCCCTGGCCGAGGCCCGCCTGCAGGATGCAGCCCATCAGCACGTCGTCCACCTGGTCGGCGGGCACGCCCGCGCGCGCGAGCGACTCGCGGATGACGATCGCGCCGAGCTCGGTCGCCGGAACCGACGCCAGGGACCCCATGAACGCGCCGATGGGCGTCCGGACGGCCCCGGCGATGACGGGCGTGCTCACCCGGTCAGGCGGTGAACGACTTGCCGCATCCGCACGACCCCGTGGAGTTGGGGTTGTTGATGCGGAAGCCGGCGCCCTGGAAGCCCTCCTCGTAGTCGAACTCCGACCCGAGGAGGTACGGCACGCTCATGCGATCGATGATCACCCGCACGCCATGCTGCTCGACCACCTCGTCGCCCTCGCCGGGCTTGTCGAACGTCATGGCGTATTCGAATCCCGAGCACCCGCCGGGCACGACCTTCACGCGAAGCCCCGAGCCCGGCTCGGCCTCGTTCGCGATGAGCTCCTTGAGCTTGTCCCCTGCCACGGGCGTGAGGGTGATCATCAAGCGTCCTCCGTCGTCGTGCTCGACGCGGGCATTCTAGCCGGTCCCCACCACGGTCCACTCCGAGCGCGTCCCGTGGCCCGCCCGATCGCGCACCATCACGCTCACCGCGAGCGATCCCACGGGCAGGGCCGACTGCCGCAGCTGCAGCGTGAACGGCGTGATGCGCGCCGACCGCGTGATGTCCGCGCCGTTCACCGACACCGTCGTGCGCAGGGGGTCGATGCCGGTACCCCCGCGCTCATCCACGTATCGCACGGAGAGCACGCCCCGCACCACGTCGCCGGTCGCCGGGGTGCGGCGCACCACCCGTGGCGCGCGATCCGGCGTGCGGGCCGTTCCCGGAGCCACCGGCAGCAGCCCCCGCGACCACGCGAGCGCCGCGACGGCCGTGGAGAACACCGACGCCCCGCTCGACGGCGTGGCACGGATGCCGCCATCATCCTGCTGGAAGCCCTGCAGGACCGTGATCGGGCTACCACCGCGGGCCCACGGGCCACGCCCGGGGCGCTCCCCGAGGGAGCGGATGGCCATGATGGCCCAGGCGGTGGGCACCGGCGAGCGGGCGAAGCCGCCGTCCGGGTCGCGCAGCGCGAGCAGGCGCGCACGGGCGCCCTGCAGCACGGGGTCGGTCACCGGCATGCGCGCCGCCCGCAGCGCCTGGATCGCCGTGGCGGTGGCCACGGCGTCCGACGCCGGTGCCCCGCTGGTGGTGGACCACCCGCCGTCCGCGGCACGCTGGGCCGCAAGTGCCCCCACGGCCGCCGTGAGGGCCGCATCGCCGGGCGCCCGGCCGGTGGCGCGGAGCGCGAGGATTCCCCACGACGTGGCGATCGGCCCGCCGGGGAACGACCCGTCGGCCGACTGCTGCGCGCCGACGCGCGCCGCCAGGTCGGCATCCACCAGCCCGGCAGCCCGGCGCGCTACGGCCAGCCGGAGGAGGTCGCCGGTGGCGTCCATGGGCAGCGCGCCCACGGCGGACGCGAGCGTGGCCGTGCCCTGCACCCAGCCCGCCGGCGCCTCCCCCGCGCCGGCGACGGCCATGGCCGTCCAGGCGGTATCGGCGGCACGCCCGGCCTCCGGACCGACCGCTCCCGTCGCGGGGTCCTGGCGGGCGGAGAGATAGTCGAGCGCGCGCTCCAGGGGCGATGCCGAGGCCCCGGCGGCGAGCGTGCCCGCAACGAACGCGCACGCGCCCAACGCCATGGCGAGCGCCACGCGCGGACGCCCCGAGGGGGCGCGGCGACTCATGCGCGCTCCCGCTGGTCGCGCAGCATCTCCCCGAACCGCATGGCGCTGCGCAGCGCGAAGTCGCCGTGATTGTTGTTGAACACCACGGCAACCTCCTGCGCGCGCTCGGCCATGTCGATGACCGGGCCGATCCACTCGCCGAGCTCCTCGTCGGAGTACTGCCAGTCGAAGCGCTCGGCCACCGTGCGGCTGCCCTGCCAGGTGGCGGCGTTGCGCCCGTGCAGGCGCAGGTAGGCAAGCTCGGGGCACGTGACCTCCACCCCGGGGGGCATGGCGCTCTCGGCATCCACCCGGGGGGCGTCCACGCACACCCAGGCGGCGTCACGGGAGGCCAGCATGTCCACCGACGCCTCGCGCTCGCCGGGCGCCACCCACGAGACGTTGCGGAACTCCACCGCGGTGCGCAGAGGGGTGATGCGCTCGATGATGCGCCCGATCTCCGCCCGGGCGTCGGTGCTGGCGGCCACGTGCGGGGGCAGCTGCAGCAGGATCGCCCCCAGCTTGTCGCCGAGCGGGGCCACCACCTCCACCATGGCGTCGATCACCGCGTCGCGGAGCTCGCGCGAGGGCTTGCGGATGCGCCCGCGCCGGTCGGCCTCGTAAGGCAGGTCGCGCAGTGGCTCGGGCAGGCGCGCGGGATCGCTTGCATGGCCCGAGATCACCTGGTGCGCCTTCACGTGGAAGCGGAACCCATCGGGCGTGCGATCGGCCCAGGCCTCCACCGTCGCGCGGCGCGGGATGGCATAGAAGGTGGCATTCACCTCCACCATCGGGAACTGCTCCGCGTAGTACCGCAGCCTCCCGGCCGCGTCGTTCTTCACCGCATCGGGGTACCAGCCCGCCTTGATGAACTCGGGGTCGGTCCACGAGGCGGTGCCCACCCTGATCCTGTCCACGGCGTCGTCCACGCGGAGATCATGCCGCAGTCATCGGCGGCCGACCGCTCAGCCGGGCCCCTAGGCGTCGCGGCGGCGGAGCTCCTCGTCGAGCCGTGCAGCGTCCTCGGGGGCGATCTCCGGTGCCGGGGCATCCCCGCGCCTGCGGGCCCAGCTGCGCGTGATGAAGGGGATCGCCGCGAGGCCCCCGACCACGAGCACGATCGGCACGATCCACGCCACCAGGTCGAAGCCCGACTTCGGCGGGGTGGCAAGCACGCCGCGCCCGAACTCCACCACGAGGGCGTCGATGATCTCCTGCTTGCCGTCGCCCTCGGCGATGCGGTCGGCGATGAAGATCTTCATGCGCTGGGCGGCCGGCGAATTGGACACGTCGAGGGGCGTGTTGCACGTGGGGCAGCGCACCTCGCGCGCCACCTCGTTCACCGTCACCGAGAGGGCCGGCACGGCCATGGCAAGGGCCGCGAGCAGCACTGCGAGCGCGGCGGTGACGCGGCGGCCCATCACTTCTCGGCCAGTACCTGGTCGAGCGGCCCCTGCAGTTGCGAGGCGCTGCTCACCGGGCCCGCCACGTGCAGCGCGATGCGGCCGTTGCGGTCGATGATGTAGGTCTCGGGCACCCCCGTGGCCTCGAGGGCCGCCTTGGCGTCATCGGTGCCGTCCCGAAGCGACGGATACGTGAGGCCGTACTCGCGGATGAATGCCCGGGCGTCCGACGACAGGTCCTGGATGTCCACGCCCAGCACCACCACGCCCCTTGCGCGGTTGGCCTTCCACAGCTGCTCGAGCACGGGCGACTCCTCCTTGCACGGGTCGCACCACGATGCCCAGAGGTTCAGCACCACGACCTTCCCCTTGAGGTCGGAGAGCGAGGCGTCCTTGCCCACCGCGGGCAGGCCCGGGCCGCTCACCAGAACCGGCAGAGTGAGGGCCGGGGCGTCGGGCCGCGCCCCGGTCTCGAGGGCGTCGTCGATGGTGGTGGACGTCCCGCGGTTCATCAGCCCCACGACGAGCAGCACCACGATGAGCGCGGCCACCACGGCGCCCACGACCAGGCCGATCAGGCGGCGGCGATCCCCGCCGACGTCGTCGTCGGGATCAGCCGTAGGGGGCATACGCAGTGCTCGCAGTGCCGAGCAGCGACGAGCCGAGGGCCACCTGCAACTGCCCGCGCACGCGCTTGCTGCCGGGCAGGGCGGTCCAGGCCGCACCGGCCTTGCGGTACACGGCGCGGCCGCCCGGGTACCTCAGCACCACGCGGCGGTTGCTCACGCGCGCAGTGGCTCCCACCAGCAGCGCGGCGCCGGTGCGCGAGTAGCGCGCAGGGCCACCGCCCGCCACCGCCGCGCGGGCGGGCGACACGCCCGAGATGCGCACGGCCAAGGGCTCGGACCCGATCGAGAAGGTGCCATCCGGGGCGCGGAGCCCCTCGTAGGTGCCGCCGGTGCGGATGTCGGAGTCGAACACCAGGTCGCCGTCGCCGTTGGATCCGTCAACGGGGATGTCCGTGATGCGCAGGCCCGAGGCATCGCCCAGCCGCACCCCCGCCCCGGTGCTGCCGGTGACGGTGGACGAAGCCAGCGTGGCGCGCAGGGTGCCGCCGGACAGCAGCACGCCATCCTTGCCGCTGCCGGTGACAGTCACCCCGGTGAGCGAGACGTCGCTGTTGCCGGCGTCGTCGCTCGCGATGCCGTAGGCCTTGGCGCCGGTGACCGTGAGTCCGCTGGCCGTGAGCGCGCGCACGTCGTCCGCCAGGCGCAGGCCGTCGCGACCGGCGCCGGTCACCGAGCCCCCGGTGATCGCCACGGGCTGGCGGCTGGTGAGCGCGGTGAGGCGGATGCCGTCGCGCGCGGGCGAGGTGATGACCGGCGAGGTGATCGTGAGGCCTTTGCCGCCGGTGACGCTGATGCCGTCCACGCCGGGGCGGTCGATGGCCAGCGACGCCAGGGCCACGCCGCCCTCGCTGTTGCGCAGGGTGACGTTCACGCCGGTGCGCGAGGGCGCGCTGCACGTGAGGCCGGTCACCGCCACGCCCCCGCGGGTGATGTCGATGCAGCCGCCGCCGGTGTCGTCACGCGTGCCGATTCCGCTGATCACCACGGCGGCGCCGGCGTCGGGTCCGATTTGGAGGTTCGGCGTCTTCACGGCGACATCGCCGTACGTGCCCGCGCCGGCCACCACGCTCCAGGGGCGGGACTCCGGCGCGCGCGAGGTGACCACCGAGGCCACGGCGTCCTGCACCGCGTCAGCGCCCGTGAAGGTGGCCACGGCGGCGCCGTTCTCGTCGCGAACCTCCACGGCCCCCGGCGCAACGCCGAGGGCGGCGGGGACGGCTGCGATGAGGAGGGCCGGGATCGCCAGCCCGGCGCCGCGGATCACGAATCGGACCTCGTGCCGAGGAGGGCGTGCACGGCGGCGGCCGGATCGTCCTCGCGCATGAGGGCCTCGCCCACGAGGATGGCGTCCACCCCGGCCTCCTCGAGGCGCTGCACGTCGGCGTTCGAGGTGATGCCCGACTCGGCCACCACGATCGATCCCGCCGGGGCGTCCACCAGCAGCCGCAGGGCGGTGTCGGGGTCCACGTCGAGCGTCTGCAGGTTCCGGTTGTTCACGCCGATGATCTCCGCGCCGCATTCGAGCGCCGTCTCGAGTTCCTCCTCGTCGTGAACCTCTACCAAGCAGTCGAGCCCGATCTCCCCGGCCTGGTCCTGCAGCGACGTCAGTTCGCCGGGATCGAGGGCCGCGACGATGAGCAGGATGGCGTCGGCGCCCGCCAGGCGGGCCTCGGCCAGCTGGTACGGATCGACGATGAAGTCCTTGCGCAGCAGCGGAACGTCGCACGCCGCGCGGGCCTCCACGAGGTCGTCGAGCGAGCCCCCGAACCAGTGCGGCTCGGTGAGCACCGAGCAGGCCGACGCGCCCGCCGCCTCATACGCGCGCACGATGTCGGTGACCGTGGCATCGGGGCGGATCGGGCCCTTCGACGGGCTCGCGCGCTTCATCTCGGCGATGAGGGAGATGCCCTCCTGCACCAGTGCCTCCGAGAAGGGCCGCCCGCGCGGGGGCGGCTCGAGGCGCTCCTGCAGGGCCTCGAGCGGCACGAGCTCGCGTCGCGCGGCCACATCGGCGCGCGTGCGCTCCACGACCTCCTCGAGGAAGCTGCTCACGCGGAGCCCTCCCCCGCCGGGGCCAGTGCGTTCGTGAGGGCGGCGAAGCGGTCGAGCACGTCGAGCGCGGCGCCGGAGGTCACTGCGTCCTCTGCCATGCCCATGCCCTTCTCCAGCGAGTGCGCAAGGCCTGCCATCCACACGGCCGCGCCCGCGTTGAGCACCAGGATGTCGCGCACCGCGCCGGGCTCCCCGGCGATGGCCGTGCGCAGGGCCGCCGCGTTGGCGGTGGGGTCGCCGCCGTCCAGCGCGCCCGGCGCGGGAGCCGCGATGCCCAGGGCCCGCGGGTCGATCTCGATGGTGCTGAAGCCGTCGTGGTCCCACAGCACGGCGTCGGTGACCGCCGTGGTGCTGATCTCGTCGAGGCCATCACGCCCGGCCACCACCAGGGCCCGGCGGGACCCCAGCATCGAGAGCGCCTCGGCCACGGTGTCGAGGTAGGCGGGGTCGAACACGCCGATCACCTGGTGCGTGGCGCCCGCCGGATTGGCCAGCGGACCGATGACGTTGAAGGCCGTGCGGATGCCCAGCTCGCGACGCACGTTGCCCACGTGGCGGAACGCCGGATGGTGCGACGGCGCGAACATGAACCCCACCCCCACCTCGTCGATGCACCGCCCGATGGCCTCGGGCGCGAGGTCGACCCGCGCGCCGAGGGCCTCGAGCACGTCGGCGCTGCCGCAGCCCGAGGTGACGGCGCGGTTGCCGTGCTTGGCCACCTTGGCGCCCGCACCCGCGGCCACGAACGCCGCGCCGGTGGAGATGTTCACGGTGGACGGTCCGCCGCCGGTGCCGCAGGTGTCCACCAGCAGGTGGGCGTCGTCCACCTGCACGTGCTCGGCGCGATGGCGCACGGCCTGCACGAGCCCGGAGAGCTCGGTGGCCGTGACCCCCTTGGCGCGCAGCGCCGTGAGGAACGCCGCCACCTGCACCTCGCTCGCCTCGCCGTCCATCATCACGCCCACGGCGCGCTCCACGAGATCGCGCGGGAGATCCTCCCCCGCCACGAGGCGCTCGAGGCACTCGGTGAGCACCGGATCGGGCGTCATGCGGACATCCCGAGGAAGTTCCGGAGCAGGGCCTTTCCCTCACCCGAGAGGATCGACTCGGGGTGGAACTGCACCCCCTCCACCGGCAGGTCGCGATGGCGCAGGCCCATGATGACGTCGCCGTCGCACCAGGCCGACACCTCGAGCACGTCGGGGAGGCTCTCCCGCTCCACCACGAGCGAGTGGTAGCGCGTGGCGGTCATGGGGTCGGCCAGGCCCGCGAACACCGTGCGGCCGTCGTGGGCGATCTCGCTGGTCTTGCCGTGCACCGGCTCGCTGCCGCGCACCACGGTGCCACCGAATGCCTGTCCGATGGCCTGGTGCCCCAGACACACGCCGAGGATCGGCATCTCGCCCGCCAGCTCGCGGATGGCGTCGAGCGAGATGCCCGCCTCATCGGGGGTCTTGGGGCCCGGCGAGATGACCAGATGCGTTGGAGCGAGGTCGCGGATGCCCTCGACGGTGATGCGGTCGTGCCGGAAGACGTCCACCTTCGCGCCCAGCTCGGCCAGGTACTGGAAGAGGTTGTAGGTGAAGGAGTCGTAGTTGTCGACGATCACCACGTGCGGCTGCGCGCCCATGCTCACCAGTCCTCCTGCTGGGCGGCCACCTCGATGGCGCGGAACATGCCCGCGGCCTTGCGCTGGGTCTCCTCGAACTCCGAGTCCGGGTTCGAGTCGGCCACCACCCCGGCGCCGGCCTGAACGTGGCAGCGGCCATCGCGGCACACGATGGTGCGGATGGTGATGCAGGTGTCGAGGTTGCCATCGAAGCCGATGTAGCCCACCGCGCCGCCATACGGGCCGCGCTTGGTGGGCTCGAGCTCGTCGATGATCTCCATCGCGCGCACCTTGGGCGCGCCCGAAAGGGTGCCCGCGGGGAAGGTGGACCGCAGGGCATCCACGGCCGGGCGTCCCTCCGCCAGCTGGCCCACCACGCTGCTCTCGATGTGCATCACGTGGCTGTAGTACTCGACCACCATGAGGTCCTTCACGCGCACCGTGCCGGGCGCGCACACGCGGCCCAGGTCGTTGCGGCCGAGGTCCACGAGCATCACGTGCTCCGCGCGCTCCTTGGGGTCGGAGAGCAGCTCGTCCGCCAGCGCGAGGTCCTCGGCGCGGTCGGCCCCCCGCTGGCGCGTGCCGGCGATGGGGCGGGTCTCCACCACGCCCTCGGTCACCTTCACGAGCATCTCGGGCGACGACCCGGCCAGCTGCACGTCACCGCAGTCGATGAAGAACATGTAGGGCGACGGGTTCACCGTGCGCAGGCCCCGGTACACCGCGAAGGGCTCGAGGCCCACGGCGGCCGAGAAGCGCTGGGACGGCACCACCTGGAAGGCGTCGCCGGCGAACACGTACTCGCGCACGGCCTCCACCGCAGCGCAGAAGCGCTCGCGGCCGATGTTGCTCTCCACCGGCCCGACCTCCACGGCGCCGTGCGGGGCAGGGTGCGGCACCGGCCCCTGCAGGCGGTCCTTGATCGAGCGGATCGACTGCACGGCCGCCCCATACGCGGCGGCGGGGTCGACTCCCTCGTCCACCGGGCACGGGACGATGATCGTGGTGGAGCGGCGCAGGTGGTCGAACAGCACCACGGGGCCGGTGAGCATCATCACCATGTCGGGAATCCCGAGGTCGTCGTCGGGCACATCGGGCAGGTGCTCCACGGTGCGCACGAGGTCGTAGCCGAAGAAGCCCACCGCGCCGCCCCAGAAGGCCAGGGGCTCGGCCGGCGGCGCCATGGCCACGTCATCCACCAGCGACTGGATCACGCCGAAGGGGTCGTCGGCATCGAGCTCGTCCTCCGTGCCGTCGGGCCTGCGCAGCGTCACGCGACCGCCCTCGGCGCGGATGACCGCCTGCGGGTCGATGCCGATCATCGAGTAGCGCCCCAGGCGCTGGCCCTGCTCGGCGCTCTCGAGCAGGAAGCAGGGCCCGCCGTCGCGCAGCTTGAGCATGGCGCTCACGGGCGTCTCGCAGTCGTCGAGATAGGTGTGGGCCAACGGCACCTGGCGGTAGGTACCCACGGCGGCGCGCACGCCGTCGAGGCCGGGCGTCACGGGCAGGTCATCGCCGGCCGCGTGCGCGGGCACGTCGATGCGCAGGGTGGTCACCCGGCCGACCGCCTCCGCGACGCCAGTTCCTCCGCCACCTCGGCCAGGCTCACGCCCTGCGACTGCCACAGCACCATGAGGTGGTAGATCAGGTCGGCGCTCTCGTACACCAGCTGGTCGTGCTCGCCGCCCTTCGCGGCGATGGCCACCTCGGTGGCCTCCTCGCCGACCTTCTTGCACATGGTGTCGATGCCCTTCGCGAGCAGCGAGGCGGTGTACGACGACTCCGGGTCGGCGTCGGCCGCGCGCGCGGTGATGATCGCCTCGAGGTCGGGGAGCATGGCGTAGGGGGCGTTGTCGGCCCCCACGTCGCCCTGGAGCGGGTCGTGGAAGCACGAGGTGTCGCCCGTGTGGCATGCGGGACCGGCGGGCACCACCGACACCAGGATGGCGTCCGTGTCGCAATCGGTGGCGATGCCCGCGACCTCCTGCGTGTTGCCGCTGGTGGCGCCCTTGTGCCAGAGCTCCTGCCGCGAGCGGCTCCAGAACCAGGTCTCGCCGGTCTCGAGGGTCCTCGCCAGCGACTCGGCGTTCATCCACGCGAGGGTGAGCACGCGGCCGGTCTCGGCATCCTGCACGATGGCGGGCACGAGCCCGTCATCGCCGAAGCGCACCCGCTCCGACGCCTCGCCGTCCTGGGCGTCCCCGGGGCCGGAGGCCGCGCTCATGCCGCAACGCCCATCAAGGCGTCCACCATGTTGGCGGCGCTCGCCGTGGCCACGCGCTGGGCGCCGGCGTCGAGCAGCATGATCGCCTGCTCGACCGTGTCCACCCCGCCCGCCGCGACCACGCCCACATCGGCGGCCAGGCAGTTGCGCATCACCTCGACGTCCTGCGGGCGGGCGGCACCGGACAGGCCGGTGGCCGTCACCACGAAGTCGGCACCCGCGATGGACGCCACCTGGCAGGCACGGCGCAGCAGGCGCTCTCCCAGCAGCGGGGCCTCCACCACCGCCCGCACCATCACGTGGGCGCTCGTGGAGTCGCGCGCGGCATCCACCACGGCGCCGAGGTCGGCGCGGGCCATGCCCGGGCGCCCCGACAGCAGCGCCGACACGTTCATCACCACGTCGAGCTCGCGGGCACCCGCGGTGATCGCCGCCCGGGTCACCGCGACCTTGCTGGCCGTCTCGTCGGTGCCGAAGGGGTAGCTCACGACCGTGCCCACCTTCACGTCGCCGCCCTTGAGGGTCTCGGCGGCCGATCTCACCATGCTGGGCGGCACGATCACCGACGCCACGTGCAGCCGCGCCGCGGCAGCGCAGTGCGCCGCGAGGTCATCCGACGTGACACCGGCGCGAAGCAGCGTGAAATCGCAGCTCTTGGCGAGCTCGCGGGCCCTCACGAAAGGCGTCCAGACGGGGCGTTCGGCATGGCGCGGAAGTATAGGCGGGGAGTGGCTTTCCCCTCATAGGCCCAGGCGGTCCAGCATCGCGTCGTCGCGTCGCCACTTCGGCCTCACCTTCACCTGGAGGTCGAGGTGCACGGGCTCGCCCCAGGTGCGCGAGAGCACCTCGCGGGCCTGGGTGCCGATGTCGCGGATCATCCCGCCGCCCTTGCCCACCACGATGCCCTTCTGGCTCTCGGTCTCGACGAAGATCCAGGCCTCGACGCGGCGGCCCGTGCGGGCCGGTGTGATGTCCTCCACCTGCACCGCCAGCGCGTGGGGCACCTCGTCGCGCAGGCGCTGGATGGCCGCCTCGCGGATCATCTCGGCCGCCATCTCCTCGTCGGTCTGGTCGCTGATCACGCCATCGGGGAAGTACGCCGGGCCCTCGGGAAGCAGGGACGGGAACTCCTCCCGCAGCGCCGCGAGGCCCTCGCCCGTGAGGGCGCTCACCGGGTGGATGGCCCGGAACGACGGCACCAGCTCCGCGGCCTGCGCGATGACCTCGGCCACGCGGTCGCGGTGGACGCGATCCACCTGGTTCACCACGACCACGACGGGAAGCCCCGTGGACGCCAGCCGCTCGGCGATGAAGCGGTCGCCCCGGCCGACCTCCTCGGCGGCGTTCAGCACGAACAGGGCGGCGTCGGTGTCCGCCACCGTGCGGTCGACGGTGTCCTGCATGCGCTCGGTCAGCCGGTCGGCGGGACGCTGGAAGCCGGGGAGGTCGAGCAGCACCGCCTGCCAGCCGTCACCCCGCGCCACCGCGAGCACGCGCCGACGGGTGGTCTGGGGACGTGCCGACACCGCCGCCACGTGCGCGCCGGCCAGCGCGTTGGCCAGTGTGGACTTGCCCACGTTGGGCCGCCCCGCCAGCGCCACGAGCCCCGACCGCAGCATCTCGGGCGCCATCCGTCAGCCCCAGATCTGGAAGAGCAGCAGCGTGACCCCCGCGCCAAGGAGGGCACCGGCCACAACCTCGACGGCGGAGTGGAAGCCGGCCTCCACCCGCGACTGCGCCACGAGCAGGGCGATGAGGAACGCCAGGGTGGACACCAACGCCCCGTGCGTGAGCGGAAGCACGATGAGGGTGATGGCCATCCACGCCGCGAAGGCCACGGCGGCGTGCCCCGACGGGAACCCCCCGCGGAGCGCCGTGCCGGCGCCCGAGTACGCCTTGAGCGCCACCACGGCGATGACGGCCACCACGATGACGATCACCGCCACGTGGGTGGGCGCCTGCCGCACGCCCTTCAGCAGGTCGCGCCCCGGCTCCGACAGCCGTCCGTAGAGGATCAGGTAGGCCACCGCGATGGCTGCCAGCGCGGCGATGAGCACCGCACCGGCCGCGACATCCTTCGCGATCTTCACGAGCGGGTGATACGAGGTGATGACGGCGTCGATCGCCGCCTCCAGCGCCGTGTTGAACATCTCGGCCACCAGCACGAGCGCCACCACGATCACCAGCGCGAGGAGCTCGAAGCGGCTCACGCCCAGCACCAGGGCCAGGATGAGCACCAGCACCCCGGCGGCCACGTGCACCTGCATGTTGCGCTGCGTGCGGAGCACGAACACGATGCCCTCGAAGGCCCAGGTGAACGACCACCTCAGCGAACCCTGCTTGGGCAGCGCGCCGGGCCGTGGCTCGCGCAGCAGGCGCTGGGCGGGGCGGTCGTCGTCGGCGTCGCTCATCGCGCCCCCGCCGCCAGCACGATGTCGTCCTGCAGCGCCAGCATCTCGCCGTCGTCCACCTCGTGGTCGTAGCCGACCAGATGCAGCAGGCCATGCACGGCGAGCGTGGTGAGGGGCTCCTCGGCGGCCTCCGGGCATATGAGGATGTCGCCGAGCTCGGGCGGCGGGCCATCCTCGGGCCAGTCACGGGCCTCGGGCCCATCCACCGGGAACGACAGCACGTCGGTGGGCTCGGGCTTGCCCCGGTGCTCGCCGTTGATCGCCGCCATCTCGGCCGGCGACACCACCACCAGTCCCACCGTGGCCCGCACGATTCCCACCCGCGCGCATGCGAACCGCACGTGGTCGGCCAGCGGCGCGAGGTCGGTGCGCGCGGCGCCGTCGCCCAGGCGTGCCTCGACCTCGATCAGGTCTCGTCGCCCCACGGGTTGTCACCCTCCTCGTGCACGCGGTAGGCCTCCACGATGCGCTGCACGAGCTTGTGCCGCACCACGTCGTCCTTCGTGAACCGCACCACGCCGATCCCCTGGATGCCGCCCAGCACGCGCTCGATGTCGGCGAGGCCCGACCGGCGCTCCCGGGGCAGGTCGACCTGCGTGATGTCGCCGGTCACCACCACGGTCGATCCGAACCCGAGCCGCGTGAGGAACATCTTCATCTGCTCGACCGTGGTGTTCTGGGCCTCGTCGAGGATGATGAACGAGTCGTTGAGGGTGCGGCCGCGCATGAACGCCAGGGGGGCTACCTCGATCTGACCGCGCTCGAGGTACTGCTGCGCGCGATCGGCGTCGAGCATGTCGTGCATGGCGTCGAACAGCGGACGCAGGTAGGGGTCCACCTTCGCGGCGATGTCGCCGGGCAGGAAGCCCAGCTTCTCCCCCGCCTCCACCGCGGGCCGCGTGAGGATGATGCGCCCCACCTCGCGCCGCGACAGCGCCGCCGCGGCGAGCGCCACGGCCAGGTAGGTCTTGCCGGTGCCGGCCGGCCCGATGCCGAACGTGATCGTGTTCTTCCGGATGGCGTCCACGTAGGCCTTCTGGCCCGCCGTGGTGGGCGTGATGCTGCGCTGGCGGTGGCGCCACACCACGTCGCCCAGCAGCGCATCGGGGCGGCCCGCCTGCTCCACGGCCGAGGCCACCGCCTCGATCATCGTGGGGGCGATGGTGCGGCCCGAGTCGACCAAGCGCGCGAGCTCGTCCACCACCGCCACGCCGCGCTCCACGCGGGGGTCGTCACCCGTGAGCACCAGGCGGTTGCCCCTCAGGCTGATGTCGAGCTTGAGGCGGTCCTCCAGCGCGCGGATGACGGCGTCGTGCTCGCCCGCGAGCTCCACGGCCACGCGGTCCGGCACCTCGATGACCCTCTCGCTCATGCGCGCCTCACATCATGTCCGACATTCGCGTGCCGCCCATCACGTGCCAGTGCAGGTGATGCACGCTCTGGCGGCCATCCTCGCCGTGGTTGGTGGTCACCCGGTAGCCCGTGCCCTCGAGCTCGTGCTCGCGCGCCACCGCCGCGATGAATGCCAGCATGTCCGAGCGCTCCTCCGGGGTGAGCCCCTCCACGCCGGCAAGCGAGTCGACGTGCCGCTCGGGCACCACCAGCACGTGCACCGGCGTCTTCGGATTGATGTCGTTGAAGGCCAGCATGCCGTTGCCCCGACGCACCACCTCGGCCGGGATCTCCCCCGCCACGATCCTGCAGAACAGGCAGTCGTCGGCCATCAGCCCTCCCCCATGCGCCCGGCGGTGGCCAGCGCCAGTGCGGTGATGGCCGCCGTCTCGGCGCGAAGCATGCCGTCGCCCAGGCCCGCGGCGGTGATGCCCCGGGCCTCCGCGGCGCGGAGCTCGTCGCCTGAGAACCCGGTGTCCGGACCCACCAGCAGGGTCACCGGGGAGTCGTGCGGGCGAGCGCGCAACACCTGCGCGAGAGGCGCGGTGGCGCGGGGATCGAGGATGACCCCCTGCTCGGGAACGATCTGGTTCAGCACGTGGTCGAACGGTATCAGCGGCCCCGGTGCGGGCCACGCGCCGCGGCCGCTCTGGCGGGCGGCGGCCTCGGCCACGCGCGCCATGCGACCGGCGCGCTTCTCCCAGGCAGCGGGATCCGGCACGCGGCGTGCCCGGGCGGTGGCCATCACCCCCAGCGATCGCGCCCCGAGCTCCGCGGCCTTCTCGGCGATCAGGTCGAGGCGCCCGGCATCGCACAGGCCCACCCAGAGGTCGACCGGGGGCACCGTGGGCGCCGGGCGGGGCTCGCCCGCCACGCGCACGACCGCCGGGGGCCCGGGATCGTCCACGGCGCATGGCCACAGCAGGCCCGACGGCGCGATCACCTCCACCACGTCGCCGGCCCGTCGCCGCACCACGCGGGCGAGGTGATGCGAGTCGGCCTCGCCCAGCACCACCACCGCGCCGGCGACGGGCTCGGCATCCACCACGTAGCGGAACCGGTGCTCCGGCGATGCGCTCATGCCTGCAGCCTCACCGACGCCCAGCCGTCCTCGGGCAGCCGCTCGGCCTCGACGAGCCCCAGCGGCGCGAACGCCGCCACCGCGGCATCCACCTCAAGCTCGCGCAGCCCCGAGAGCACCGCGTGGCCCACGCCCGCCACCGCGCCCCCCGTGCCGGCGCCGGCACGCTGGGCGGCGAGCACCGTGAGCACCTCGAGCGTGATGTTGGCGAGGAGGACCGGCATCGCGGGAAGCGGATCCTCGCCGATGGTCGCGCGGCGCACCTCGATGCCGTCCACCATGTTCGCCCGGGCGGCGCGGGCCGTGGCCGACACCGAGTCGGGGTCGAAGTCGATCGCCACCACCGGCCCGAACCCCAGCCGCCGGGCTGCGATGGCGAGGACTCCCGACCCGCAGCCGGCGTCGAGCACAGCGCCGCGCGCGGGAATGCGCTGCAGCAACTCGAGCGCGGTGCGCGTGGTGGGGTGCTGCCCGGTGCCGAACGCCATGCCGGGGTCGATCACCACATCGTGCATGCCGGCCACGGGCGCCACCCACGGCGGGCGCACGCGCACCCGCCCTGCCACCACCGGCTGGTGGAAGTCGCGCAGGGCGGCGCGCCAGGAATCATCCTGCACGCCCTCCGTCACCTCGGCGGCGATTCCCGCTGCCGCCAGGTGATCGCCGAGCGCACCTGCGCCGGGGCTGTCGGCGGCGGGAAGCCAGATGTCGAGGGCCACACGGCCACCAACGGGATCGCCCTGCATGCATCCCACGCCCATGAGGGCGTGGCACTCGGCCACCGCCACGTCGGCGTCGCCCGCGGCCACCACGGCCGTGAGCCTCATGATGCGGTCAGCGGAAGGCGTGGCGGAGGCGGCCGAAGAAGCCCTCGTCGTCGCCGTCATCCCCGTGCTCCTCGAGGTGCTCGGCGAGCGGACGCATGGCCTCGCGGCCCTCGTCGGATGTGATGCGCGGCACGCGGACGTCGACGATCACCACCTGGTCGCCGTGCTGGCGCCCGTGCACCACGGGGAAGCCCTTGCCCTTGAGGCGGATCTCCGCGCCGGGCTGCGTGCCCGCGCGCACCTCGACCTCCTCCTCGCCCTCGATGGTGGGCACCGAGATGGTGGTGCCGGTCATCGCGGCGGTCACCGGGATGATCACCTCGTGGATGATGTCCAGCTCGTCGCGGATGAAGCGCTCATCGGGCTGCACGCGCACCTCCACGTAGAGGTCGCCGTCCGGCGCGCCCGGGTCGCCGGCGCCGCCACGACCCTGCATGCGGATGCGCTGCCCCGTGGCGATTCCCGCCGGCACCCGCACGCTCACGGTCGACCGCGCGCGCACCCGGCCCCGGCCGCGGCAGGAGTCGCACGGGGTGGAGATCTCACGCCCGGTGCCGCTGCACGAAGGGCACGGCGTCTGGCGCACCATCTGCCCCAGCGGCGTGCTCACGGCCTGGCGCATCTGGCCCACGCCCCCGCAGGTGGCGCAGGCATGCACCTCGCTGCCGGGCGCGGCTCCGCTGCCATCACACGCATCGCACTCCTCCACGCGCTCGACGACGACGTCCTTCTCCACGCCCTGCGCCGACTCCACGAACGTCACCTGCGTGGCCACGAGCACGTCGTCGCCCGCGGCGGGCCCGCCGGCGCCGAAGATGTCCGCGCCGCCGAAGAACGCATCGAAGATGTCCTGGAACGAGCCGAAGCCCTGCGCGCCGGCGCCGCCGCCGCTCGCGCCGCGCACCCCGGCATGCCCGAAGCGGTCATACCGGGCGCGCTGGCCGGAGTCGGAGAGCACCTCATACGCCTCGGCGACCTCCTTGAACCGCTCCTCCGCCGACGGGTCAGTCGGGTTGAGATCGGGGTGCAGCTCGCGCGCGAGGCGGCGGAAGGCCGACTTGATCTCCTGGTCGGAGGCGTCACGCGACACGCCCAGCACCTCGTAGTAATCACGCGTGGTCGGCATCGTCACCTCCCGGATGCTCCTCGGGATGCGTGGCCAGGTTGGCCTGCGCCGACTCCACGAGCACGCGGGCCTCGTCGAGGGTGGATGCCTCGAGCAGCATGCGCGCGAGGCTGCGGGCGTCGCGCGCGGCCAGGTGGTCCACCGCGCCCTGCTCGATCCAGAAGGGCGCCGAGTCGGGATCCTGCCGCAGCAGCTCCACGGCCTGGTGGCCGCAGTCGAGCGTGTAGGTGGCGATGGCCCAGCGCGTGGACGCCGGGGCGTCCATGGGGTCCCACGGCACGAGCGGGGTCGACTTGACGCCCCCCGGCTCCACGACCACCGACGAGAGGTCGATGTCGCGCCATTCGAGGTCGACCGGCACGCGGAGGTCGAACAGCAGCGCCTCGGCGTCCTCCGCACGGCGCTCATTGCTGGCGATCACCGCCGCCACCCAGTGGGCCTCGGCGAAGGTGAGCCCCGAGAAAACGTCGGTCTCCTCGGACACCGGGTCGAACACCGAGTCGGGATCCACGCTCACGCCCACGGCGTACTCCTCGGGCCCGTAGGCGCCCGACTCCACGCGCGCGAGCACGCGCACCGCGGCCGTGCCGTCGTCGCCCAGCGGCCTGCGCCACACCTCGAGGATCTCGAACCGCGGGTCCTCGCTCACCCGTACACGTCCTCCACGTAGGCCGACAGCGCCCGGGACGCCTCGCGCACGGTGGCGATGGCCAGCGCGTAATCCATGCGCACCGGCCCGATGAGCGACACCGCCCCGAGGTTGCCCCGCGGGGGACCGTACCCGGCGGCGACGATCGACACCCCGGACAGGTCGGTGGGAAGCTCCGACCCGATGCGCAGGTACGT
The DNA here is from genome assembly GCA_018969105.1 of Acidobacteriota bacterium. Taxonomy (GTDB): domain Bacteria; phylum Actinomycetota; class Thermoleophilia; order Miltoncostaeales; family Miltoncostaeaceae; genus SYFI01. Next base: position 20,211 of record JAGWYY010000017.1, read on the forward strand.
GCGTGATCCGTCGAGCGCCCCGCGCAGCACCGCGAGCAGGGCGTAGCGCTCCTCGAGCGCGCGCATGAGGCCGTCGATCTCGGCGATCTCGCCGCGGCGGGCATCGGTGAGCACGCGGGCCTGGCCCGACATGTACACCGCGCGATCCTCCTGCATCTCGGTGAGCGCGGGCATGATGGCCTCGAGGAACGCGCGCTCCATGGGCCCGAGCGACGGATCGGTGAGGCGCGACGCCAGGCTGCGCGCTCCCACCGCGAGGCCCTGCACGCGCTCATTGAGGAAGGCCGCCGCCCACTCGGCCACGCCGGGGTCCACCGGGCGGTCGAAGGCGAAGAGGCGCTTCGTGACGTCCCCCGTGGACGTGATGACCACCACGGTCACGATCTGCGGCTGCAGCAGCAGCACCTCCACGTGGCGCACCGTGGCCGATGCCACCGGCGGCCCCGTCACCACGCCGAGCAGGTCGGTGACCTCCGAGATCGCGTCGGCCAGGCGGCGGAGCGTCTGGTCCACCTCCACGTGCGCCACGTCAGCGCCCAGGGTGCGCTGCAGGTCGGTTCCGGTGGATGGCAGGGGCTCGCGCGGCAGCAGCTCGTCCACGTAGTAGCGGTAGCCCCTCTCCGTGGGCACCCGGCCGGCCGAGGTGTGCGGATGGTTGAGGTAGCCCATCTCCTCGAGCCGGTGCAGCTCGTTGCGGATGGTGGACGACGCCCAGTCGAGCCCGCCGCTGCCGGCGATGTGCTTGCTGCCCACGGGCTGGCCGCTCTCGACGTGGCTGCGCACGACCGCCCGCAGGATGTCCTCCTGGCGCGGGGTGAGCGGCGTTCTGGCGTCGGCGTCGGCGGTGCTCATGCGAAGTCCATTATCTGCTGCATTACCGCATTTTGAAGCAGCCGGCCACGGCGCGTGAGGAGGACGGTGCCATCGCGCCTCTCGATGAGCCCGCGGTGCTCCAGCACGCCGAGCGCGGCGGGATTGTCCGGCTCCCCCGCCCAGGCCATGTCGAGCGGCTCGTCGAGCCGGGTGCCGAGCATCCAGCGTTCGCGGCGGCGGGTGTCGGCGTCCACGGCCTCCCGCGTGCGCGGGGGCTCCTCCCCATCGGCCAGCGCCGTGATGTAGCGGTCAAGGCCCGGTGCGTTGCGCCGGCGCTCGCCCCCCAGCGTGCTCACCGCGCCCACGCCCAGGCCGAGGTAGTCGCGCGCATGCCAGTA
>JAGWYY010000149.1 GCA_018969105.1 Acidobacteriota bacterium
CTCATCGCGGCGGGGCTCGACTCCATCCCCGGCGGCGGCGCGGAGATCCTGGTGGATCGCGTGCGCGACGTCATCGCCCCGCGCAAGACCACCACGGCCGAATGGATTGGCGTGATGCGCGAGGCCCATGAGCGGGGGCTGCGCACCAGCGCCACGATGATGTACGGCACCGTCGACTCGGTGGACGATCGCGTGGAGCACCTGCGCGTGCTGCGCGAGCTGCAGGATGAGACCGGTGGCTTCACGGCATTCGCCTGCTGGTCGTACCAGTCCGGCGGCTGCTCGGCGCGCGGCGACGACCACCAGCACGCCACTGCCGCCGACTACCTCATGATGAACGCCGTGGCGCGGCTGTACCTCGACAACATCGCGCACATGCAGTCGTCGTGGGTCACCCAGGGGCTCCGCATCGGCATGCTGGCGCTCGAGGCCGGATGCGACGACATGGGCTCGATCATGATCGAGGAGAACGTCGTGCGCGCCGCCGGCACGGCCTTCACGCTCGACACCCCCCGCATGGTGGAGGCCATCGAGGCCACCGGCCGCCGCGCGGTGCAGCGCGACACCCTCTACCGAACAGTGCGCCGCTTCTGACACCGGGGTGCGGCTACTGCGCGATGGGCAGGCCCGCCTGGCTCCAAGCGACGATGCCGCCCTCCAGGTTCACGAGGTCGCTGAAGCCCTCGTTCTCCTCGAGGTAGCGGCAGACGTTCTCCGACCGGCCGCCGCTGTGGCAGCTGAAGATCACCGTCGTGTCGCGGGGCACCTCGCCGAGGCGGTCGAGCAGGTCGCCCATCGGGATGTGCCGCGCGCCGGGGATGGCCGCCTGGGCCAGCTCGTCGTCCTCGCGGACGTCGATGATCACCGCCGTGCCGGCGTCCATGGCGCCCTTGGCCTGCTGGGGAGTCATCTGCTGCATGGCGGAAACCTACGGCATGCGGCGCCGTGGAGCAGCGCCTACACCACCCCGGCGCCGACCTCGTCGGCCACCCGATCGGCCTCGTACGACGACCGCACCAGCGGCCCGGCCTCCACGTGCGCGAGGCCGGCCGCGCGGCCGAGTTCCGCGAGCGCCGGATACTCGGCCGGTGCGTAGAACCGCTCCACCGGAAGGTGGTTTGCCGAGGGGCTGAGGTACTGCCCCACCGTCACCACCTCGCACCCCGATGCCGCGAGGTCGGAGAACACGGCGTTGATCTCCGGCAGCTGCTCCCCGAGACCCACCATGATTCCGCTCTTTGTGGGCAGCCCCGCCGCACGCGAGCGCTCGAGCAGCTCGAGGGTGCGCTCGTACCGCGCGCCCGGGCGCACGCGCCGGTAGAGGCGCGGCACGGTCTCGGTGTTGTGGTTGAGCACGTCGGGCCGGGCCTCGATGACGGCATCGAGGGCGTCCCAGTTGCCGCGGAAGTCGGGGATCAGCACCTCCACGCGGGCGTCGGGCAGGCGGTCGCGCAGGGCACGGATGACCGCGGCGAAGTGCGCCGCGCCGCCGTCGGGCTGGTCGTCGCGCGCCACGGCGGTCACCACCACGTAGCGCAGGCCCATGGCGGCCGCGGCCTCGGCGAGCCGGGCCGGCTCGCCCGGGTCGGGGGGCAGCATGGGCTTTCCCGAGGTGACATCGCAGAAGCGGCATCCGCGCGTGCAGGTCTCCCCCGCGATCATGAACGTGGCCGTGCCACGGGTCCAGCAGCGCTGGATGTTGGGGCACGAGGCCTCCTCGCACACGGTCACCAGGCTCTCCTGCCTCATGAGCGACTTCAGCTGCACGTAGCCCGGCCCGAACGAACCCTTCTCCACCACCCAGCGCGGCAGGCGACCGCCGTCCACCAGTTGGCGCAGCTCGTCGGGGGTCACGTCCACGGGGTCGAGGGCGTCGATCGGGCCGTCGCCCACGAGCATGCCGCCCAGGATCACATCGGGCACCGCACCCCGCTCGCGCGCAGCGGCAACCCGCGCCAGGAGGTCGTCGCCGGCCGGGGCATCCACCCGGAACGCCCGCTGCCGCCCCGCCTCGCCGTGCACGTCACCGGTCACGCCCCGCAGGCTAGCCCAGGGCGGGAGGTCGGGAGGCCCATCGGGTAGCGTCCCGGCCCATGGTGCTGTCCGACCGAACCATCCGCGAGCAGATCGCCGCCGGCCGCCTGGTGATCGACCCCTTCGACGACACGCTCGTGCAGCCATCGTCCATCGACCTGCGCGTGTCGCACGAGTTCCGGGTCTTCCACAACAACCGGCAGCCGTACATCGACCCGCGCGAGCCCGAGGCCGACCTCACCGAGCTCGTGCGCGTGAACGATGGCGAGCCGTTCATCCTGCACCCGGGCGAGTTCGTGCTGGGGTCCACGCTCGAGCGCGTGGGAATCCCCGACGACCTCGTGGCGCGCCTCGAGGGCAAGTCGAGCCTCGGCCGCCTGGGCCTGCTCATCCACTCGACCGCGGGCTACATCGACCCCGGCTTCGACGGGCAGATCACCCTCGAGTTCTCGAACGTCGCGAGCCTGCCCATCGCCATCCACGCGGGCATGCGCATCGGGCAGATCTCGTTCCTGCAGATGACCACCCCGGTGGACACCCCGTACAGCGGCAAGTACCAGGGCCAGTCCGGCCCCACCTCGAGCCGCTCCCACCGCGACTTCGTGGTGGACAACTAGCCGCACGCCGCCGCGTCGCACCGTGCCGTGCGCGGGCACCGGCGCGGCCGATCAGTACCGGCGGCGCAGGCTGCGCGTGCTGTAGCGGCGATCGGCCGCGAGGCCGCCCACGATCGCAGCCAGCAAGGAGCCCGCGGCGATGAGCAGCGCGGCGCCACCGGACCCCGGCGCGTACTCGGGATCGGTGGGACCGCCGAACATGGCGACGACCGCGAGCACGATCCAGATGACCGCCCAGAGCAACCAGCCGAACACCCACGCGCCGAGGGCGTTCATCATGCGGTGGTCAAGGGTGCGCACGCCCGAGAGGAACCCGCCCACGAGGAACGCCACGATGATGATCACCGCACGCGCCCACACGGGTGCACCGGCCGACGCGGCGAGGCCGATCGTCCCGATCAGCCCTCCCCAACCGACCGCCATGGGCTCAAGCGCTATGTCCCCACCCCCCACCGGATCGCCGAATCGTCCCCCCATGCTAACGTCGGATCGATCGGTTCCCCGCCCGGGGACCGCCAACCGTGAGGTAATCCCATGCCATTCGGCATCGGCCCGCTCGAGCTCATCATCATCCTGGCCATCATCCTGCTGGCCTTCGGCGCCAAGCGCCTGCCGGAGATCGGCAAGAGCCTCGGCAGCGGGATGCGCGAGTTCAAGAAGGGCGTCACGGGCGACAAGAGCGCCGACGAGCAGGTGACGGCCGCCCAGGCGTCCGACCCGGCGCTTCCCCAGAAGACCGACGAGACCACTCCCGCCGGCTCCTAGCGGGCGTCCCACCGCCCTCATCCGGGCGACGTGGATCGTCCCCGTCGAGGGTCCCGTCGTGCGGGACGGCGGGGTGCTGCTGCGGGGCGGCGTGATCGAGGCG
>JAGWYY010000018.1 GCA_018969105.1 Acidobacteriota bacterium
TGGTGATCCCCTGCAGGCCCGTGTTCGGCGACGCCACGGCCCATCGCAGCGACGCCCTGGCCAGCGTGGTGGAGCCCACCCGCGTGGGCCTCTCGCCGGCCGAGGCCGACCGGCTGGGCGTGCGCACCGAGGCCCGCGTGCGCATCAGCACGCCGCACGGCGAGGCCGTGCTTCCGCTCGAGGTGGACTCCCGCCTGCACGACGGCGCCGCGTACCTTTTCACGGGCGACCCGCACGCGGGCGCCACCGCGCTGCTGCCCATGGGTGGCGCCCCGGTGCGCGCCGTGGTGGGCGTGGCGCAGCGTGAAGAGGTGGAGGCCTGATGCCGCAGGAGGCCGTGCTCACCATGATCATCCAGGCCATCGTGGTGGTGGCCGTGGTGTTCTCGGGCTTCGCCGGCCTCACGGTGATCGAGCGCAAGCTCATCGGCCGCTTCCAGGCGCGCCGCGGCCCCAACCGCGCGGGCCCGTTCGGCCTGCTGCAGCCGCTGGCCGACATCGGCAAGCTCACCTTCAAGGAGGACTTCGTCCCGGCGGGCGCCAACCGCTGGGTGTTCCGCCTGGCCCCGATGATCCCGCTCGTGGCCGCGGTGGCCGCGCTGTCGCTCATCCCCTACGGCGGGGTGCACGACTGGTTCGGCCACACCATCACGCTCTACGGCACCGACCTCAACGTGGGCGTGCTCGTGATGCTGGCGCTGTCGAGCCTGGGCTTCTACGGCCTCATCCTCGGCGGCTGGGCCAGCGGCAACAAGTACTCCCTGCTGGGCGCTGCCCGCAACGCCGCGCAGATGGTGTCGTACGAGGTGGCCATGGGCCTCTCGATACTCGGCGTGGTGATGATCAGCCAGAGCCTCTCGCTCGTGGACATCGCCAACGACCAGGCGTCGGGCCTCTGGTACATCCTCTTCCAGCCCGTGGCGTTCGTGGTGTTCATGATCGCCGCCTTCGCCGAGACCAACCGCACGCCGTTCGACCTGGGCGAGGCCGAGAGCGAGCTCATCGCCGGCTACAACCTCGAGTACGGCTCGGTGAAGTTCGCGATGTTCCTGGCCGCCGAGTACGTGGCCATGATCGTCATCTCGGCCTTCGCCGCCACGTTGTTCCTGGGCGGCCCCGACGGCCCCTGGCTTCCGGGCTTCATCTGGCTGGGCATCAAGATCTCGGTGCTGCTGTTCATCTTCATCTGGGTGCGCGCCACGCTTCCGCGCTTCCGCTACGACCGCCTGATGAAGTTCGGGTGGAAGGTGCTCATCCCGGTGTCGATGGCCAACATCCTCATCACGGCCATCGTGGTCGGAACGGTGTTCGCGAACTGATGGGCGTGCTCGATCCGCTCAAGGGCTTCGGGGTGACCTTCCGGAACCTGGTCACCAAGCCCGTCACCATCGGGTACCCGGAGCACAAGACGCCGGTGTACCCGCGCTTCCGCGGACGCCACCGCCTGTGGCAGTTCGAGAACGGCCTCGAGAAGTGCGTGGGCTGCTCGCTGTGCGCCGCCGCGTGCCCGGCCGACTGCATCCGCGTGGTGGCCGAGGAGAACACGCCCGAGAACCGCGTGTCGGCCGGCGAGCGTTATGCGCGCATCTACGAGATCAACATGGCCCGCTGCATCTTCTGCGGCTACTGCGAGGTGGCGTGCCCGTTCGACGCCATCACCCTCGAGCACTCATACGAGCTCAGCGAGTACACCCGCGAGGCGCTGATCTACGACAAGGACATGCTCCTCGAGCCGGCCCCCAAGCAGCCGCCCCTGCGGCCGAACGTGCCCGGCGACCCCACCCCGGCGGTCGACGCCTAGTGCCCGTGGCCACACTCACGCCGGGCGCGCCCATGCTGTTCATGGGAGAGGGCTTCCACGTGCACGCCACCAGCGCCACCACGGGCGGCGGGTTCCTCATCGCCGAGATCGCCTCGCGCCCCGGCGGCGGCCCCCGCCACCTGCACAGCCACGAGGCCGCCGAGCAGTACATGTGCCTTGAGGGCGAGATCACGGTGATCACCGAGGACGGCGTGCACCGCCTCGCCCCGCTCGAGAGCGTGACCATCCGTCCGTGGCTGCCGCACACCTACCGCAACCTGGGCGACTCCCCGGCGCGCCTGCTGTGCACCCTCTCGCCCCCCGACGACATGGAGGCCTTCCTGCTCGAGGTGTGCGAGCCCATGGACGACCCCTCGGCGCCGCTGCCCGAGGTGACCCGCGAGCAGAGCGACCACGCCATGGGCCTGGCCGCCGCGCACGGCATGCGCATCCACGACGAGTACGACCCAGCGGTGCTGCAGGGCGGGGCGGTGCCGCGTGGGTGAGCAGGTGCTGTTCGCGGTGGCGGCCATCGGCACGCTGGGATTCGGCGTGGGCGTGGTGTTCTTCAAGGACGCCTTCCGGGCCGCGGTGAGCCTCATCGGAACGCTGCTCTCGGTGGCGCTGCTGTTCATCGCCCTGCTCGCGCCGTTCGCCGCGGCGATCCAGGTGATCGTCTACGCCGGCGCCATCGTGGTGATGTTCCTGTTCGTCATCGCGTACCTGGGCGATCGCGGCGTGCTGCCGGGCCCCGACCGCCTCGACCGCTGGCAGGTGATCGGCTGGCTCGGGCTCATCGGCCTGGGCTTCTTCGGCGCGGTGGCGATCCTCGACTCCACCGCCGGCCCCGCGCGCCCCGCGCCCTCGACCACCGACGTCGGTTCGCCGGCCAGCCTGGGCGACGCCTTCCTCAGCTCCCACCTGCTGGCCTTCGAGGCCACCTCGCTGGTGCTGCTGGTGGCGGCGGTGGGCGCGGTGATCCTCGCCAAGGGCGCCGTGCAGGGCGAGGGCGGGCGATGACCGGGGGCATCGCGTGAACGTGCCCATCGGGGCATACCTGGCGCTGTCGCTGGCCCTGCTGGTGCTCGGGCTCATCGGCGTGATGCGCCGCCGCAACCCGCTGATGCTGCTGCTCTCCGTGGAGCTCATGCTGAACGCCGGCAACGTGGCGCTCATCGGGTTCTCGCGCGAGTGGAACGACCCCTCGGGGCAGGTGTTCGCCCTGGTGGTGATGGTGGTGGCCGCTGCTGAAGTGGTGATCGGCCTCGGCCTGGTGGTGGCGATCTTCCGCAACCGCTCCAACCTCGACGTGGACGAACTGTCGTCCATGAGGGGCTAGCCCGTGGCCACCGCCCTCGCATGGATCGTGCTCGTGGTGCCGCTCATCAGCGGCATCGTGCTCACCGGCTGGCCCAAGGAGCCGCCGCACGCGGTCACCCGCGTGCTGGGCGTGGGCAGCATCCTCGTGGCGTTCATCCTGTCGGTCGTCATATTCGCCGGGCTCTTCGCGAACGCGCCCGACGACCGCGCGTTCACATCGAGCGCCTTCGAGTGGATCTCCATCGGCGGCGTGGGCGTGAACCTGTCGATCCTCGTCGATCCGCTCAGCGTGATGATGATGCTCATCATCACCGGGGTCGGGTTCCTCATCCACCTCTACTCGGTGGAGTACATGGAGCACGACCGCGACTACCGGCGCTTCTTCGCCTGCATGAACCTCTTCGTGTTCGCGATGCTGCTGCTGGTACTGGCCGCCAACTTCTTCTTCCTCATCGTGGGCTGGGCGTTCGTGGGCCTGGCCTCGTACCTGCTCATCGGGTTCTGGTACGAGCGCCCGTCGGCGGTGGCCGCCGCGAAGAAGGCATTCGTGATCAACGTGATCGGCGACGTCGGCCTGGTGCTCGGCGCCTTCCTGATCCTCCGCACCCTCGGCACGCTTGACTACGGCGAGGCCTTCGCCAAGGCCCCCGAGATGGGCGCGCAGTCGGGCACGGCGCTGGCCATCTGCCTGCTGCTGTTCGTGGGCGCGGCCGCCAAGAGCGCGCAGGTGCCGCTGCACACGTGGCTGCCCGACGCCATGGAGGGCCCCACCCCGGTGAGCGCGCTCATCCACGCCGCCACCATGGTCACCGCCGGCGTGTACCTCATCGTGCGCTGCCACGCGTTCTTCGACCTCTCATGGCTGGCCGGCGACATCGTGGCCTTCGTCGGGGCCCTCACCCTGCTGCTGGCCGCCACCGTGGCGCTGCAGCAGGTGGACATCAAGCGCGTGCTGGCCTGGAGCACCGTGAGCCAGGTGGGCTACATGGTGATGGCCGTGGGCCTCGGCGCCTACGCGAGCGGCATGTTCATGCTCATGGCCCACGCCTTCTACAAGGCGGCGCTGTTCCTGGCGGCGGGCATCATCATCCACGCGCTGAACGACGAGCAGAGCCTCGACCGCATGGGCGGCCTGCGCAAGTACCTGCGCGTGGCGTTCTTTGGCATGGGCGCGGGCTGCCTGGCCATCGCGGGCATCCCGGGCTTCGCGGGCTTCTTCGCCAAGGACGACGTGCTCTCGAGCGCCCTCACCTATGGCGGCTTCGGGGTGTTCTGCTGGGTGGTGGGCGTGGTGGGCGCATTCCTCACCGCGCTGTACATGTTCCGGCTGCTGTTCCGTGCCTTCTTCGGCCCGGAGCCCCAGGGCGGCTACGACCCCAAGCCCCACCCCTCGCGCTGGTGGATGTCGGTGCCGGTGGTCATCCTCGGCATCCTCAGCATCGTCGGCGGCTGGCTGCAGGTGCCGTTCGGCTGGCGCGACCTCGACAGCTGGCTGGCCCCCGTGCTGGGAACCGGCCCCGAGATCATCGAGCCCACCCACACTGCTGAGGTGGTCACCATCATCGTGTCGGTGGTGGCCGCGGTCGGCGGCATCGCGCTGGCCTGGTGGCTCTTCGGCGCCGACCCCGACCGCCGCACGCGCCTGGCCGCCGTGGCCGCCGGCCCGCGCCGCGTGATGAACGACGCCTGGGAGTTCGACCGGGCGTATGACGACATCTTCGTCGACCCGAGCCGCGAGGTGGCCGACGTGATGGCCACCAAGGTGGAGCCCGCTGGCCCGCAGGGGCTCATCACCGGCACCACGGCGCTCATGCGCGGCGCGGCGCGCGTGGTGAGCGCGTCGCAGAGCGGCATGGTGCGCGCCTACGCGTTCTGGATGGTGCTGGGCATCAGCCTCGCCGGCATCGTGATCGCGCTCGTCGTGGCGGGGGCGTCCTGATGCCCTGGGTGTCGATCCTCATACTCATCCCGCTGGTCACGTCGCTGGTGCTGGCCTTCGTGCCGGCGCGCGAGCGGCGCGCCGCGCGCGGTATCGCGCTGGCCGGGTCGTTCCTGGCGCTGGCGGCGTCCGTGGTGGTGCTCGCGGTGTTCGACCGCGACCTCGCGGTGCTGCAGCAGGTGGACCACCTCGACTGGATCCCCGCGGCCGGGGTGTCGTGGGACGTCGGCGTGGACGGCATCTCGATCTGGCTGGTGCTGCTCACCACCGTCATCTTCGTGCTCGGGGTGATCCTCGCGTGCCAGCGGCTTCCGCAGCAGCGCGGCACGATCTTCCTCTCGCTCATCATGCTGGCCGAGGCCGGGCTGCTGGGGCTCTTCACCGCCGGCGACCTCATCCTCTTCTACGTGTTCTGGGAGTTCATGCTCATCCCGTTCGCGCTGCTCATCTGGAACTGGGGCGGATCCGACCGTCGCAGCGCGGGCATGATCTTCGTGGTCTACACCATGGTGGGATCGCTGCTGATGCTGGTGGCCATCGTGGCCACGGGCATCCTGGCCATGGACCACACGGGCCACCTGTCGTTCCTCATGCGCGACCTCGCGGGCGTGCCCTTCGGCGAGGCCACGGCCACGGTGCTGCTGGCGGGCTTCCTGCTGGCCTTCGCCATCAAGATCCCGCTCTGGCCGTTCCACGGCTGGCTGCCGCGGGTGTACTCGCAGGCACCCATCGTGGTCACCATCCTGCTGGCAGCCGTCATGAGCAAGGCCGGCGTGTACGGCCTGCTGCGGGTGGGCGTGCCGCTCTTCCCGGAGGGCGTGGGCAACCTGCTGATCCCCGTGGCGATCCTGGCGCTCATCGGCATCGCCTACGGGTCGCTGCTCGCCTGGCGCGCGCCAACCATGCGCCTGCTCGTGGGCTACTCGAGCGTCGCCCACCTGGGCTTCATCGTGCTGGGCATCATCGTGATCGACCGCATGGCGGCGCAGGGCGCGGTGCTGCAGATGATCAACCACGGCATCATCGCCGCCGCGGCGTTCGTGATCGTGATGATCCTCGCCCGGGGCACCGGCACCGAGGACATCGACCGCCTCGGCGGGCTGGCCAAGGGCGCGCCTCGCCTCGCGGTGGCGTTCCTGTTCGTCACCATGGCCGCGCTCGCGCTGCCGGGATCGAACGCCTTCGTGGGCGAGTTCTTCATCCTCGGCGGGGTGTTCGACCAGTACGCCTGGATGGCCGTCATCGCCATGATCGGCGTCATCTTCGCGGCGGTGTACATGCTGCGGATGTACCAGGGCACCATGAACGGCCCGCCCCGCGGCGTGCAGGACGGCGGCCGCGCGGCCGAGATGACCGCCCGCGACGCCATCGTGCTGGTGCCGCTCATCCTGCTGATGGTGTGGATCGCCGTGTGGCCGAACAGCATCGTGGCGCCCACGCGCGCCAGCACCGACCTCGCGGTGGCGCCGGCGCAGATCGCCCTCGATCGCCCGCCCGACCAGATCGGCGTGCTGCGTGACCGCGCGGCAGCGGTGCCCGCGGCAGCAGTGCCGGCGGCGGCGGACGCAGTGGACTCGAGGATATGGCCCGCCACCGCGGGAGTGCGCCCATGAACGCCGGGGCGGCCCTCACCCTCTACGTGATGAGCGCGGCGGCGATCGTGGCGATCGTGCTCGCCGTGGTGCCCCTGCCCGCCACCTGGCGGCGGCTGCCCGAGTGGGTCGGGTTCGCGGGAATCGTCGCCACCCTGGCGATCGCCGTGACCCAGTGGGGCGAGCGGCAGGTGGCGTTCTCGGGCGAGCTGCGCATCGACCGCTTCAGCCTGCTGCTCACGTGGATCATCCTGCCCGCGGCGCTCGCGGTGATCCTGTTCTCATGGGGCGAGCCCTCGGCGGCCGGCAGGCGGCCGGAATTCGTGGGCCTGGTGCTGGCTGCCGCCACCGGGATGATGCTCACGGTGATGAGCGGGGACCTCATCACGCTGTTCATCGGCATCGAGCTGCTGTCGGTGGCGCTGTACATCCTCTGCGCCATCGAGGTGTCGCGCGAGCGCTCGCTCGAGAGCGGCATCAAGTACCTCATCACCGGATCCATCGGCACGGCGATCCTCATCTACGGATTCGCGCTGCTCTACGGCGCCACGGGCACCACGTCGCTCACGGGCATCGCGCTGAAGCTCGAGACCATCGACGGCCTCGCATCGCAGCCGCTTCTCATCGCCGCCATCGTGCTCATCGTGGTGGCGCTGGGCTTCAAGGCCAGCGCCGTGCCCTTCCACATGTGGACGCCAGACGTCTACCAGGGCGCCCCCACGCCGGTCACCGCCTTCATGGGCACGGGCACCAAGGCCGCGGCCATGGGGGCCTTCCTGCTGCTCTTCACCGGCGCCACCCAGCACGTGTCGGGCGACTGGCGCGCGCTCATCGGCGCGCTCGCCGTGGTGACCATGGTGGTGGGCAACGTGGGTGCCCTGCTGCAGCAGAACGTCAAGCGCATGCTCGCGTGGTCGAGCATCGCGCAGGCCGGCTACCTGCTGATCGGCGTGGCGGTGGGCACCGCCGCCGGCGCCGAAGCGCTCCTCTACTACCTGTTCGCCTACGTGGCCATGACCCTCGCCGCCTTCGCCATCGTGATGCTGCGCGAGCGCGAGGTGGAGTCGGGCGACACCCTGGCGGCGTTCACCGGCTTCGGCCGGGCCCGGCCCTGGGCCGGCGTGGTGATGACGCTCGCGATGGTGTCGCTGGCGGGCTTCCCACCGCTCGCCGGGTTCGTGGGCAAGTTCCTGCTGTTCGGCACGGCCGTGGACGCCGGCATGAGCTGGCTGGCCATCGTGGGCGCGCTGGCCAGCGTGGTGAGCGTGGTCTACTACCTGCGGGTGGTCATCGTCATGTGGTCACCCGCACCGGATGGAGCCCGGCCCGCACGCAGGCTGCGCGTGCCGATGTCGTTGGCGTCGGTGGCCGTGGCCGCCGCGGTGGCGATCATCGCCCTGGCCATCTGGGCGCAGCCGATGCTGGACCTCTGCGCGGATGCCGCGCGCGCGCTGATGATCCCCTAGGCGGAGATGCCGTCGAGCAGGAGGTCCACCCAGGACGTCACCTGCCGGGTCGTCATCTTCTTGCCGCCCACCACCCCGACCGCGAACAGCGGGCTGAGCAGCACCTGGCGCGCACTCTGGGTGTCGACATCCGACCGCATCTCGCGCCGCGATACGGCGCGTGCGAAGCAGGCCTCCACCAGCTCCACCCACGGGCCCACGATGTCGTTGCGCCAGTAGGCCTCGAGTGCCGGGCAGCGCGGCACCTCGGCCAGCACCTCGCGCAGCATCGCGCCGGGGCGGCCGTTCATCTCGCGCATGGCGCGGCCCATCACGGCCAGCAGGTCGTCGCGCAGGCTTCCGGTGTCGGGATCGGCGATGGGCTCCCAGAGCTCGGCGAGGGCGCCGACCACCAGCGACTCCTTGTCGGGCCAGCGCAGGTAGATGGTGCCCTTGCCCACGCCGGCGGCGTCGGCCACCGCGGCGATGGTGAGCCCGCCGTAGCCGCGCTCCAGCAGCAGCTCACGGGTGGCGCCCAGCACGGCGCCCTCCACCCGCGGGTCACGCGGCCGCCCGCGTGGGCGGCGAACCGGGTTGCCCTGCTTCTCAACTGGCGTGGTGGCCATGTCCCTCCGACGTTCCGGGTGCGGAGTCCTCATGCGGCGGGGGAACGGGCATGCGACACCTGTGTCTCGTTGGTTGATTTATACCGGCTCCACCCGCGTGACCGCGGACCCATCGGTCCGATAAGCGTGACGCAGGCGGGGCACAGGCGCACCCCGTCAATGCGCTCCGATGCATGGAACCGGCGATGTGGTGGCCACGCGAAGGCAGGAGGGCCGGTGTTAGCGTGATCGCGCGTGAGCGAACTCATCGACGACCTGCGCGGCCACCCCGCCGAGAGCGCGCTGCTCTTCGACATCGACGGCGTGCTCGCGCCCATCGTGGCCAACGCGGGCGACGCCCGCGTGCCCGCCCCGGCACTTTCGCTCATCGCCGACCTGGCCGGCCGCTACCTGCTCACCGGGGTCATCAGCGGGCGGGGCCTGGCCGACGTCGACGCCCTGGTGCCCGTGGCGGGCATCGCCCGGGGCGGAAACCATGGGCTCGAGGTCGCGGCCCCCGGGGAAGGCGCCCACCTGATGCCGGGCGCCGAGGCGGCCGTGGCGCAGCTGCGGGCGTTCGTGGAGGCACTCGACCCCGCGGCACTATCGGCACAGGGGGCGTGGATGGAGGACAAGGGCGCATCGGTGAGCCTGCACTACCGCGAGGCGCCCGACCCCGCGGCGACGGGCCGCTGGCTGCGCGCCGAGGTGCGGCCCGCAGCGCTGCAGGCCGGCCTGCGCACCCGCGACGGCAAGATGATCCTCGAGTTGCTGCCCGACATCGACGCCCACAAGGGCACGGCCCTGGACGCGCTCGTGAGCGCCGCGGGTGCCCGGCGCGTGCTCTACGTGGGCGACGACCACACCGACGCCGATGCCTGGCGGGCCATGCGCCACATGGCGGCGGATGGCCGGCTCGACACGGCCTGGTGCGTGCTGGCAGATGGCCCGGAGGTGGACGCGCAGGTGCGCGCGCAGGCCGATGTGATGGTGGCCGGCACCGATGGCGTGCTGGCGCTCATGGCGGCGCTGGCCAGCTGAGGTGACAGGCGTCGCCGCCGAACCCCGCGGCCACTTCGGGGACCCGACCGGCTGGTATGTTCCGAACGGGCTGACGGGCGTCGGAGGACATGCGGGGACTCGGAACACGTAGCGGGCTGATCGCGGTGATCGTCACCGGCATCGTGGCCGTTGGCCTGCTCGCAGCCTTCCTCGTGGTCGAGTGGACCACCCGCCCGGTGGTGAACCCGCTGCAGCCCACCGCCGACGGGTCGATCAATCCCTCGAAGCGCCCCATCGTGGTGGGAACCACGTCGGGCGCCATGGCCGACCTGCGCGTGACCATCGACGGCACGGACGTCACCGCCAAGGTGGGTGGTGCCGGCGACGGCATCGTGGTGGAGGCCCCGAACCTCACCGAGGGCACGCACACCATGTCGGTGTCGTACTCGGCCAGCAACCTGTTCTCGCGCGGGGCATCCGCGGAGTGGAGCTTCGCGGTCGATCGCAAGGCCCCAGCGCTCAAGGTGAACGTGCCCATCGGCGACGGCGTGAACACCCGCGACGTGCGCTTCGCCGGCACCACCCAGCCCGGCAGCATCGTGCAGGCGTCGTGGAAGGGTGGCCAGGTGGCCGTGAAGTCGGACGCCTCCACGGGGTCGTGGAGCATGCAGGCGGGCCTGCCCGAGGGCCGCAGCACGGTGGCATTCACCGCCACGGACGAGGCCGGCAACACCACCACGAAGACGCGCAAGATCATCGTCGACACCCGGGCTCCCACGCTCGCGCTGGCCGGTGAGAAGCAGCTCGTGAAGCTCACCACCACGCCCTCGCCGGTGATCTACGGCAGCGTCACCGGCGACAAGCCCCGCGACCTCATCTTCGGGGCGAAGATCAACGGCCAGCAGATCCCCGTGCTCAAGGGCAGCGACGCCGTGGGCGGCCGCACCGCGACATCCGACTCCGAGGCCGCCGACAGCGAGGACGGTCCCACCCTCACGATCAAGGGCAACAAGTTCGCGCTCGCCCCGGGCAAGCTGGCCGAGGGCAAGAACACCGTGTCGGTGTGGGTGCGCGACCCCGGTGGCAACGTGGCCCGCCAGGAGTTCACCTCGTTCGTCGATACCTCGAGCGAATTCGGCACCCAGCAGCTGATGGAGGGCGCCATCGGGGCCGACGTCGACCAGCTGCAGGAGCGCCTGGGCGAGATCGGCCTGTGGAAGGGCGGGTCCACCGGCAAGTACGACGCCAAGACCGTCAAGGCGGTCGAGAAGTACCAGCGCAAGTACAAGCTGAAGGTGAACGGCAAGGTGGACGCCCGCACGCTTCGCGCGATCGTGGGCAAGATCACGGTCGACCTCTCGGCCACCACGCTCACGCTCGAGCGCAACGGCAAGGTGGTCAAGACGTATCGCGTGGCCATCGGCCAGCCCGCCTACCCCACGCCCACCGGCACCTACAAGATCGTCAACAAGCAGATGAACCCCACGTGGATCCCGCCGAAGTCGGGGTGGGCCGCGGGCCTCGGGGAGATCCCGCCCGGCCCCGGCAACCCCCTGGGCACGCGCTGGATCGGCACGTCGGCCACCTCGGTGGGCATCCACGGCACCTATGCCGACTGGAGCATCGGCAGCGCCGCGAGCCACGGCTGCCTGCGCATGCACATCCCCGATGTCGAGGAGCTCTACGATCTGGTCTCGGTGGGGATGCCCGTGGAGATCAACCCCTGACCGACGCCCCGGCGGTGCCGGCGCTCACCGACGCCGACTTCGACGCGAGGGTGATCGACGCGCAGGGCCTGGTGCTGGTGGACTTCTGGGCCCCGTGGTGCGGCCCGTGCGCGAAGCTCTCCCCCGTGATCGAGGCCCTGGCCACCGAGCACGCGAGCGCCCTGGCCGTGGCGGCGATCGACGTGGAGGCCCACCCCGCCGCGCCCGCCCGCCACGCCGTGCTCTCTCTTCCCACGGTCATCCTCTTCCGCGACGGCGCCGAGGTGGAGCGCCTCACGGGATCGCCATCGGAGAAGAAGATCCGCAGGGCGCTGGAGAAGCACCTGACGTAGGTACGATGGTGGCAACCCCGGTGTCAGGCACGTAACCGTGTGGCGGTGTCAGGCACCTCACCATTCGTCCGGAGACCTCATGACCGACAGGCCCATGCCCGCGATGTACTTCAGCCTCCGCGCGGTGCAGCCGTTCGCGGACATGTCCCTCAGGGCCGTGGAGGGCGAGGAGGGCGTGGAGCTCACGATCGCCGACGGCCAGGTGGTGGGCATGCTGCTTCCCGACGTGCGCATGCTCAAGCGGCTCGAGGAGATCTGCGAGAAGGCCGGCGTCGACCCCTACGAGTGCTGGCGCCGCGTGCAGGGCGACGTCGACCTCTCGATCCAGATCCGCCGGAAGTCGGGCTGATTCCGATCACGCCTCCCCCCGGAGCGGTGCGCCGCGTGATCACCGCGGCGCTCGCCGTGGTGGCGCTCGCCGCCGCTGCCGTGCCTGCCGTGGTCGGCGCGGCCGGCGACGACTGGACCGTCCGTGCCACCCCGGCCGACAACTCGTGGGTGGCCGTCACCTATGGCAACGGACTCTTCGTCGCCGTGAGCGGTACCGGTACCGGCAGCCGGGTGATGACCAGTGCCGATGGGGTCACGTGGACCAGCCGCGAGTCGCCCACGGATGTCACGTGGCGCGGGGTCACCTATGGCAACGGCGTGTTCGTGGCCGTCGGCGGCGACGTCAGCGGATCCACCCTCAACGACACGGGCGTGATGACCAGCCCCGATGGGGTCACGTGGACCAGCCGTTCATCATCGGCACCCGTCGCCTGGCAGGCGGTCACCTTTGGCGATGGCCAGTTCGTGGCGGTGGGGCAGGACCCCGTCACCTCGTCGTATGACCGCGTGATGACCAGCCCCGATGGGGTCACCTGGACCACCCGGACCGCACCTGAGAGGCTCTACTGGAGGGGCGTCACGTACGCGGCCGGGAAATTCGTGGCCGTCGGCGGGACAGGGCCAAGCCTGTCATCGTCGACCCGCGCCATCACGAGCCCCGACGGGGTCACGTGGACGGCAGCGCCGACGTTCCCGCTGCCGGCAGGAGGAGTCGGGAACTTCTACTCGGTCACCTACGGCAACGGCACGTTCGTGGCGGTAGGCGGCGCATCCGGCGGGGGTTCCTCGCCCAGCCGAATCTCCACGAGCACCGATGGCGACACCTGGACCTCGCGGTCGGTCCCGGCCCTGGATGGCCAGCTCAACACCTGGCGCGGGGTGGCCTACGGCGACGGGCGGTTCGTGGCCGTGGGGCAGACGGGCGACACCACGCGCCTGGTCACGAGCCCCGATGGAATCACGTGGAGCCCCGGCGTCACCCCCGTGCTGAACCAGTGGTACGGCATCACCTACGCCCGCAACATGTTCGTGGCGGTCGCGCAGAGCGGAACCGGTGACCGGGCCATGACCAGTGGCGAGCTCTTCCCCGCCGTGCCCCAGGCGCCCACCGCCGTCGCGGGCGATCGCCAGGCCACCATCACGGCGCGCCAGGGCACGCTCGGCCTCGGCACCGGTGGGGCCGTGGCCACCTTCACCATCACCGCCAGCCCGGGCGGGCGCACCTGCACCGCAAGCGGCCCCACGAGCGGCACCTGCACCATCACGGAGCTCACCAACGGCGTGGCCCACACCTTCACCGCCACGGCGACCAACAGCGCCGGCACGTCGACCGCGTCTGCGGCCTCGGCCGCGGTGACGCCCACGGCGTCCGCGGGCGTGGCCCGCCTTGCCACCCGCATGCGCTGCGCGCTCGGCCGCTGCACGACCACCGGCGCGGTGCCGGCAGGCGCGACCCGGGTGCTGCAGTCGGCGGCGAGCGCGAAGGGGTCATCGCAGGCCGCCTCAGGCGCCTCCGCACTGTCCCGTGCCAGCGGGCTCGCGCGCGCCACCGCGCGCAGCGCGACCGGCAGCTGCACCATCCGCACCGTGGGCCGGGGCAGCACCGCCAGGCGTACCTACACCTGCTCCATCCGGCTCGCCAAGGGCACGTGGACCGTCACCACCGAGGCGCGGTCACCAACCGCCGTGGTGGCGCAGTCGGTGAAGCGGGTGCGCGTGCTGCGTACCTCGCCGCCACCTGTCACCGGCTAGCCGGCTCAGCCCAGCGCGCCCACCAGCTCGGCGACCTCGGGGGCGCCGATGCGGCCCGTCTTCACCAGGCCCACATCGCCCGACGACTCGATGACGATTCCGGCGGGCACGCTCCAGATCGGCAGCGCGCCGGCCTCGGGGTGCTCGTCGAGGTCGATGTCCACCACGGCGCGGCCGGCGGCGGCATCGTGGATGGCCTGCTTGGCAGCCGGGCACCGCGGGCAGTTGGGGGCGGTGACCACCAGCAGCCATGGGCCCTGGCCCTGCAGGTCGAAGGCCTTCTTGAGGTCGTGAGCCGAACCCGCACGGCGGGCGATCTGCTTCCACGCGATGCAGCCGATGCAGATGCCGCTGATCGCGGAGAACAGCGCCACCACCGCGACCAGGCCGGTGACGATCCAGCCGGCGAGATCGAGCCCGGCGTAGAGCAGCACGATGGCCACCACGAGCATGACCAGGGCCATCCACTGCGCGAAGCGCACGGGCTTCGACGGCTCGAGTTCCGCCGGGCGCACCGGCAGCAGGGCGAAGAGATAGGCCACCGGCGACCACCGGGGCCCGATGAGCGCCAGTGCGATGAATGCCGCGGCCACCACCACCACGGGGATGGTCTGGAAGAGCACGGCCTCGAGGCACAGCAGGCCGGTGATGGCCTGCGCGAAGCGCGGCGCCCACGGGTGCACCACGGCGGGCGTACGCGCGGGAAGCGGGAAGGTGCTCACGAAGGGGTCCTCATCGGCCCGGGATTATCAGGCGCGCGACAGGGAGATTGCAACCGGTTCGGCGTCGATCTCGCCGTCCTCCCGGTGCAGCGGGGTGAACGGCACCCCGTGGCCCACCGTGAGCTCAGTGGCCAGCACCTCGCCGGCGATCCACTCGCGGTGGGCATCGATGGCCTCGCGGATGCGCGCCGAGCCATCGAGGTGCAGCAGGATGCGGTCCTCCACCTTGAGGTCGGCATCGCGGCGGGCATTCTGGATGGCCCGCACCAGGTCGCGCGCCAGGCCCTCCATCTCGAGCTCGGGCGTGATCTCCGTGGCCAGGCCCACGGCCAGCGCACCGCCCTCGGCCACGGCGTAGCCCTCGGATGGCCGCACCTCGCGCAGCAGGTCGTCGTCGCCCAGCACCTCGTCGTTGCCGTTCACGGTGACTGTCACCGTGCCGCCGGCGTCGAGCGCCTGCACGGTGGCCGTGGGGTCGAGCGCCGCCACGGCCTCGGCCATGGCCGGCATGTTCGGGCCCATGCGGGGGCCGAGCGTGCGGTAGTTCGGCTTGAGGCTCACCTGCACCAGGCCACCGGCGTCGGTGACGAAGCGCACCTCGCGCACGTTGAGCTCCTCGGCCACGATGCCCGACAGCGCCTCGAGCTCGCGCGCCGTGGACGGCGGGCAGGCGATCACGGCCTCGAGCAGCGGCTGGCGCACCTTGAGCTTGGCCTCCTTACGCGCCGACCGGCCGAGCGTGGTGGCCTCCATGGCGGCGGCCATGGCCTGCTCGAGCTGCTCGTCGCGGCGTCCACCGGGTGCGGGCCAGTCGGCCAGGTGCACGCTGGGGGGCGCGGCGTCGTCGTGCGCCGCCACCAGGTTGCCCCACATCTCATCGGCCACGAACGGGCAGAAGGGCGCCACCAGCAGCGAGATGGTGGTGAGGCACTCGTGCAGGGTGGCGAAGGCCGCGGCGCTGTCGGCTGCGTCATCGCCACGCCAGAACCGGCGGCGCGAGGTGCGCACGTACCAGTTGCTGAGATCATCGACGAGGTCCTCGAGGGCCCGGCCCGCCGTGGTGGGGTCGTAGTCAGCCAGGCGTGCGGTGACCTGCTCGATGGTGCCGTCGAGGCGCGAAAGGGCCCAGCGGTCCATCTCCGATCGCTCGGCCACGGGCGGGGCGGGGTCGCCCGGCGACCAGCCGTCCGGCAGCGCGGCGTACGTGACGAGGAACGCATAGGTGTTCCAGAGCGTGAACAGGAACCTGCGCCGGGTCTCGTCCACCACGTCGAGGCTGAAGCGGAACGACTCCCAGGGACTCTGCGCCGTGAAGAGGTACCAGCGGAAGGCGTCGGCGCCCGCGTGGTCGATGACCGTCCAGGGCTCCACCACGTTGCCCTTCGACTTGCTCATCTTCTGGCCCTCGCCGTCGAGGATGAGCCCCAGGCACACCACGTTGCGGTAGGGCGACTCGTCGAAGAGCAGCGTGCCCTCGGCCAGCAGCGAGTAGAACCACCCGCGGGTCTGGTCGAGCGCCTCGCACACGAAGTCGGCGGGGAAGCGCCCGGCCAGGTCGTCCGGGCCCTCGAAGGGGTGGTGGTGCTGGGCGAACGGCATGGCCCCGGAGTCGAACCACACATCGGCCACCTCGGGCACGCGGTGCGCCACGCCGCCGCAGTGGCAGCGCACGTCGATGTCGTCCACGTAGGGGCGGTGCGGGTCGAGCGGGTCGGGCACGTCACCGATGGCGCGCTCGCGCAGGTCGGCGAACGAGCCGATGGCCGTCACCTCCGAGCAGTCATCGCAGCGCCAGAAGGGCAGTGGCGTGCCCCAGTAGCGCTCGCGCGAGATGGCCCAGTCGACGTTGCCCTCGAGCCAGCGGCCGAAGCGGCCGTCGCGCACGTGCTCGGGGTGCCACCCCACCGACGCGTTGAGCTCGAGCATGCGGTCGCGCACGTCGGTGGTGCGGATGTACCACGACGGCTTTGCGTAGTAGAGCAGGGGCGTGCTGCAGCGCCAGCAGTGCGGATAGGAGTGCTCATAGGGCTTCTCGCGGTGCACGCGGTGGCGGCCCTCGAGGTCGGCGATGAGCGCCCGGTCGGCATCCTTCACGAACTGCCCCTCGGCCTGCGGAACCTTCGCGGTGAACAGGCCCTGGCGGTCGACCGGGTTGGGGGCGTCGAGGCCATGCTCGCGCGCGGCGCGCATGTCGTCCTCGCCGAAGGCCGGTGCGATGTGCACGATTCCCGTGCCGTCGTCGGTGGTGACGAAGTCGCTCATCACCACCACGTGGCGGCCGGGGATCATGTCGAAGGGCGGCTCGTACTCGGCGCCGGCGAGCTCGCTCGCCGGAATCACGCGCTCCACCACGGCGCCCTCGCCCATCACGGCGCCCACGAGCGCCTCGGCCATCACCAGCCGCTCGTCGCCATCCACCACCACCGCGTAGTCGGTATCCGGGTTGATGGCGGCGGCCTGGTTGGCCGGGAGCGTCCAGGGCGTGGTGGTCCAGACGAGGAGGGAAATACCGCCTTCGGCAGCCGCGTCGGTGACTGTCACCGAACCTGCCGAACCGGCGCGCAGCGGGAACTTGACGTAGATCGAGGGGTCGACGACGTCCTTGTAGCCCTGCGCCACCTCGTGGCTGCTCAGCGCCGTGCCGCAGCGGGGGCAGTAGGGCACCACCTTGTCGCTCTCGTACACCAGGCCCTTGTCGTGGAGGGTGGCGAGGCTCCACCACACGCTCTCCACGTAGTCGGTGTCCATGGTGCGGTAGGCCTCGGAGGTGTCCACCCAGAAGCCGATGCGCTCGGTGAGGCGCTCCCACTCGTCGAGGTACTCGCCCACCGACTCACGGCAGCGCGCGTTGAACTCCGCGATGCCGTAGGCCTCGATCTCGGGCTTGCCGCTGATGCCCAGCTGCTTCTCCACCTCGAGCTCCACGGGCAGGCCATGGCAGTCCCAGCCGGCCTTGCGCTCCACGTAGCGCCCGCGCATGGTGTGGAAGCGCGGGAAGATGTCCTTGAACACGCGCGAGAGCACGTGGTGCGAGCCGGGGCGTCCGTTGGCCGTGGGCGGGCCCTCGTAGAACACGTAGGGGTCGTGGCCCTTGCGCATCTCCACGCTCGTGCGGAACACGTCGCCGTCGCGCCAGCGCTGCAGCACGCGCTCCTCCATCGACGTCCAGTCGGACGCCGGGCCCACGGGCTTCCAGCGGCTCATGCGGCTGCCCGCTCCCCGCGCTCCCACGCGCGCACGTACTCGATCACCTGGTGGAAGTCCTCGAAGGGCACGTACGGCTCGCCGCGCTCGTCGAGCCACTCGGCCAGGTGCGCGCGGGCGAACACCAGGTCGGCCATGCCCGATACGCAGCGGTCGCTGATGCCATCACCCACGAACACGATGCGCTCGCCCTCGTGGCGCACGCGCAGCGCGTGGCGCTTGCAGCGGCGGTCGCACAGCTCGCAGATCTCGCCGCGGTCATCCGAGAACACCAGCGTGCAGCCGTCCTCGCTGAAGATGGCCTCGTTCGAGACCACCTCGAGGTGCCCCAGGCCGATGTCGTCCAGCACCATGTCGATCACCGTGCGGAAGCCCGCCGACATGATGATCACGCGGTGGCCGGCCTCCTCCGCGAACTCCACGAGCTCGCGAATGCCGTCGCGCACCCCGGCGCGCTCGCGCACCAGCGCCATGATGTCCTCGTGCGGCGCCTTCACCTCGGCGAACTGCCGCGACATGGCCTCCTCGATGGTGATGCGGCCCGCGCGGAGGTCGGGCTCGAGCTCCTCCCACACGCCCTCGCACCCGTGCTCGTCGACGATGACGTGCAGGGTGTCGCGCATGGTGATCGTGCCGTCGAAATCCACGGCCAGAAGGAGCGGGGCCACGGCCGGTGAGGCTATCAGCGGCACCGCTACCATGATCGGCGTGCAGGAGGTGACCCCATAGACGCGCCGCGCCCGGTGTTCATCCACGGCGCGGGCCGCACGCCGGCCTCATGGGGCCCGCAGCTGGCCCGCTTCGAGGGCGCGCTCGCCGTGGCCCTGCCGGGACATCCCGACGGCGCGCCCCTCGAGGGCACCCGCGCGATGGCCGAGTGGGTGATCGCCGAGGTCGAGGAGGTCGAGGGGCCGCTCGTGATGGTGGGGCACTCCCTCGGCGGCGCCGTGGCGCTCGAGGTGGCCCTCGCCCGACCCGACCTCGTGGCAGGCCTCGTGCTCGTGGCCACCGGGGCCCGCCTGCCGGTGCCCGACGAGGCCATCGCACGCATCGACGCCGACTTCGAGGGCGAGTGCGCCCGCATGGTGGAGCAGTCGTGGCTCTACCACGAGCCCGACCTCATCAGGCGCGGCACCAACTCCGTCATCTCCATGGGGCCCGACGCCCTGCGCGCCGACTACCTCTCGGCGAAGGGACACGACCTCCGCGGCAGGCTCGGCGGCATCGACGTGCCCGCCATGGTGATGAGCGGGGAGTCAGACCCCCTCGTGCCCACGTGGCTCTCGGAGGAACTGGCCGACGAGCTGCCAGATGCCACCCTGGCGATCATCGCCGAGGCCGCCCACGTGCCGCAGTTGGAGCGCCCGGACATGATCGACCTCCTCATCGCGGCATTCCTCGCGCGCATCGAGCTCGCGCTGGCGGAGGACGCTTGACCGAACCGCGGCACGCTGCGGATCACCCGATCGCGATCCTCGTCAACCCGCGCGCCACCGCGGCGCGGCCGGGCCTGACCGAGTACGCCACCACGCGCCTCGAGCCCTTCGGCGTCCAGGCCGTGCTCACCACGAAGCAGCGTGGCCACGCGGCGGAGCTCGCGCGACTGGCCATGCGCGATCACGATGCCCTCACGGTGGTCACCCTGGGGGGAGACGGCACGGCCGCCGAGGCCGCGGGCGCCCTGGTGGACACCGGCGCCGCACTGGCGCCCATGCCCACCGGCAGCACCAACGTGTTCGCGCGCACCATCGGCTGGCCCATGGACGCCCACGAGGCCATCGACCGCCTCGTGGAGGTGCTCGGGAGCGGCCAGCGCGCCGAGCCCGTGACCATCGGCATCGTGGAGGCCGACGGACAGGAGAGGCCGTTCATCGTGAACGCCGGCGTGGGCATTGATGCCGAGGCCGCTGACATGGTGGAGCGCCACCCCGACATGAAGCGGCGCGTCGGCCAGCTGTGGTTCGCCGGCGCCACCTTCGTGGCCGCCGCCCGGCAGATGCGCCGCACGCCTATGCGGGTCAGCGTCGACCACGGCACGCCCTTCCCCATGACCTCCATGAGCATCGCCTGCACGCGCCCCTATGCGTACTTCCGCACCCGCGCGTTCGACCTCATCCCCGATGCCGGCCAGGACGGCGCCCTCGGATGGCTGGGCTCGGTGGGCCGGGGCATGAGCGGTCCCGCCATCGCCGCCGCGGGTGCGTTCACGGGCGGCTGGCACCTCGACTCGCCGCGCATCGCGCACGGCACCTCCGCCGAGGAAATCGTGATGGAGTCACCCGATGGCATGGCCGTGCAGGCCGACGGCGAGCCGCTGGGGCGTCACCGGCGCATCGTCGTGCGACCCGCCAAGGGACTGCTGGTGCTGAGGGGCGACGCGGCGCCGGGCACCCCCGGCGCCGCATAGCCCCGCAGCACGTTTCCTAGCCGGTCACCAGCGGGTTGACCGGCGCCGCGGTGATGGTCACGGCCCTGCGCGTGGCCTTCACCTGCGAAATGCCGGTGGCCTTCGTGGTGCCGGTGAAGAAGCGCTTCACCGTGCGGGTGCTCACCGCGCTCACCGTGATGGTGCGCGTGGCGCTCTTCCCCGCGGCCACGGTGCCCACGTTGAAGCACAGCGTGCGACCCGATCGCTTCGCGCCCTTCGCCTTCACGATGGCGAAGTTCGACGGCACCTTGATGCACGACACCACCTTGGCGGCCGACGTGCTGCCGCCGTTCCTCGTGCGGATGCCCACGCGCAGGGTCTTGCCGCTGGCCACGCGCGCCGTGCTCGCCGTGATGGTCGCGGTGAGGCCCTCGGATGAGGTGGCGGTGCCCGTGAGCGTGGTGGAGTCGCTGGCCGTGTCCCCGCCCGGGTACGCGATGGTGAGCCTGGCGCCCGACAGCGCGCCGGCAGCCGTGGGCTTCCACGACAGCGCCACGGTGCACTTCGCGCCAGGTGCGAGTCGCGTGCCCACCGCACAGGTGCCACCGGTCACGGACACTCCCGTTCCCGCAGCGGTGATGGCGGTGGGAGCCGTGGCGAGGTCGGCCGCGGAGTTGGTGACCGTCACCGTGAGGGTGCCCGTGGACCCCACCGCAGTGGACGGGAAGGCCGTGGGGCTGAAGGTGAGCGGGCCTGCGGCCGATCCGATGCGGGTGACCGAGTTGCTGCCCCGGTTCGCCACGAACACGTTGCCCCGGGCATCCACCACGATCGAGCTGGGCTCGCTGCCGGTGGTGCCGCCGTACTGCGCGGCGGGACCGCCGTCCG
>JAGWYY010000019.1 GCA_018969105.1 Acidobacteriota bacterium
TACGGCGGCCCCTGCGTGGTGGTGGACTTCGGCACGGCCACCACGCTCGACGTGGTCTCGGCGGACGGGGAGTTCCTCGGCGGCGTGATCGCCCCGGGCATCGCCACCGCCCTCGACGCGCTGTCGCAGCGCGCCGCGCGCCTCATGCGCGTGGAGCTCGCCACGCCGCCGGCGGCGATCGGCCGCAATACCGTGGAGAGCATGCAGTCGGGGCTCGTGCTCGGCGCCGCCGCCATGGTGGACGGCATGGTGGGCCGCTTGGCGGCCGAGCTCGGGGCGCAGCCGATCGTGATCGCCACCGGCGGGCTCGCGCCGCTGATCATCCCGCAGTCGATGAGCATCGAGGAGCACGAGCCCATGCTCACCCTCGAGGGGCTGCGCCGGGTGCACGAGCGCACCATGGGCGCCCCCTCGCGGAGCCGCCGCCGGTGAAGAAGCGCATGCGCGCCCTCGTGGCGGCGCGCTCGCGCGAGCCGATCGCCCCGCCGTCCGCAGCCGGGCCATGGCCGCTGGCCGAGCCGTTCCGCGTGGGCGGGGTGGAGTTGCCGAACCGCGTGGTGCAGGCCCCGCTCGCGGGCATCGGCAACCGGGTGTTCCGCGAGCAGTCGCGCCGCCATGGCGCGGGGCTGGTGGTGTCGGAGATGGTGGCCGCGCACGGCATCCGCCATGGCAACCGGCGCACGCAGTCGATGCTCGAGCTCGGCGAGGGGGAGAGCCCCGTGGCCATCCAGGTGTTCGGGGGCGACCCCGACGTGATGGCCGACGCCGCCCGCGCCGTGGAGGCATCGGGCGCCGACATGGTGGACATCAACATGGGCTGCCCCGTTCCCAAGATCATGAAGACCGGCGCCGGCGCCGCGCTGCTGGACGACCCGGCGAAGGGGGAGGCCGTGGTGCGCGCGATGGCCGACGCCGTGCGCATTCCCGTGACCGTCAAGATGCGCCGTGGCGTGAGGCCGGGCGACATCGACCCCGGCGAGGTTGCCCGCAGGTTCGAGGCCGCCGGCGCGGCCCTCATCACCATCCATCCGCGCGCCGCGGTGGAGGAGTACTCGGGCACCGCCGACCACCGCATCAGCGCCGAGGTGGTGCAGGCCGTGGATATCCCCGTGGTGATCAGCGGCGACATCGCCACCGCCACCGAGGCCCGCGACGCGCTCGAGATGACCGGCGCGGCGGGCGTGATGATCGGCCGCGCCGGCCTGGGCAACCCCTGGGTGCTGGGCGCCATCGCCCGCGGCGAGGTCGACCCGCGCCCATCACGCGGCCAGGTGATCGACGAGCTGGAGGGGTTCAGCCACGGAATCGCCGAGCTCATCGGGCCCGACCGCGCCTGCCACTACCTGCGGAAGTTCCACTCGTGGTACCTCGCAGGCAGGGGCATCCCGGACGAGGACGTCCAGGCGCTCATCGAGGCGCCCACCTACGAGGAGGCCATGGCCCTGCTCGCGGGCCTGCGCGAGCGGTAACGGGGTCACATGTCGGTTGCGTGCGGACGACGCGCTCGGTTATCGTGCGCGGCCGCATCGGGGCCGGAAACGTCGAGGGGAGTCAGTGTGGAGCGCGAGGTCATCCTCACACAAGAGGGCTACGACAAGCTCCAGGAGGAGATCGAGTACCTCACGACGCACAAGCGCCGCGAGGTGGCGGAGCGCATCAAGACCGCCCGTGAGTTCGGGGACATCTCCGAGAACTCCGAGTACGACGACGCCAAGAACGAGCAGGCGCACGTGGAGTCGCGCATCATCCAGCTCGAGCACCAGCTGCGCAACGCGCGCATCGTGGACAGCCACGACGTGGACACCGGCGTGGTGTCCATCGGCACCAAGGTGACCGTGCGCACGACCGCCGACAAGAAGACGAAGGTCTTCTCGCTGGTGGGCTCGGCCGAGGCCGACCCGCTGCAGGATCGCCTCTCCAACGAGAGCCCGCTGGGCAAGTCGCTCATCGGGTGCAAGAAGGGCGACAAGGTGACCGTCTCGACCCCGCGCGGCCAGGTGGAGTACCAGGTCGTGAAGATCGAGGCCGGCGACTGAGCACGCCCGAGGACGTCGCGGCCGGGGAGGCCGACGGCGGAATCGATCGCCTGATCGCCGACCGCCGCCAGAAGGCGGCGGAACTTCGCGCTGCGGGCATCGACCCATACCCCGCCCGCTTCGCGGGGCGCATCCCCGTTGCCGAGGCACGCGCCGTCGGCGAGCCGCTCGAGGCCGGCGCCGAGGCCCAGGGCGAGGTGGCCATCGCCGGTCGCCTCGTGGCCCGCCGCGGCCAGGGCAAGACCGTGTTCGCCGACATCGAGGACCTCTCGGGGGCCATGCAGGCCTGGGCCACCCTCGACCGCCTGGGCGAGCAGGGCCTCGGCGTGCTGGCGGACGCCCACGTGGGCGACATCATCGGCGTGCGCGGCACCGTGGTGCGCACCCGCCGCGGCGAGGTGTCGGTGGCCGCCGATGCGGTGGAGATGCTCGCCAAGTCTTTGCGCCCGCCGCCCGACCGCCACGCCGGCCTGAAGGACCCCGAGACCCGCTACCGCCAGCGCTACCTCGACCTCATGGCGTCCGACGAGGTGCGCGCGCAGTTCGTCACCCGCGCCCGGGCCATCGCCGGCGTGCGGCGCTTCCTCGACGAGCGGGGCTTCATCGAGGTGGAGACCCCCGTGCTGCAGCCCATCTACGGCGGCGCGGCGGCCCGGCCGTTCGTCACGCACCACAACGAACTCGACCGCGACCTCTTCCTGCGCATCGCCACTGAGCTCTACCTCAAGCGCTGCGTGGTGGGCGGCATCGAGAGGGTGTACGAGATCGGCAAGGACTTCCGCAACGAGGGCGTGTCGTTCAAGCACAACCCCGAGTTCACGATGCTGGAGACCTACGAGGCCTACGCCGACTACCAGGACGTGGCGGCGATGCTCGAGGAGATGGTGGCCGCGGCCGCCGTGGAGGCCACGGGCGGCACCGTGGTGCCCTGGAAGGGCGGCGAGATCGACCTCACGCCCCCGTGGCGCCGCGTGCGCCTCACCGACGCCCTCGAGCAGGCCAGCGGCATCGACGTGCTTGCCCACCCCGACGCCGCCGACCTGCGCGCCCGCATGCGCGCGGCGGGCCTCGATGCCCCCGACACCGCACCGTGGGGGAAGCTGGTGGACGGCATCCTCACGCAGGCACTCGAGCCCGACCTGGTGCAGCCGACGATCCTCCTCGACTACCCGCTCGAGCTCTCGCCGTTCGCGAAGCGCCGGGCCGATGACCCCCGCCTGGTGGAGCGATTCGAGGCGTTCTGCGGCGGGATGGAGCTCGCGAACGCGTTCTCGGAGCTCAACGACCCGGACGACCAGCGCGAGCGATTCGCCATGCTGCAGGCCGATCGCGAGGCCGGCGATGACGAGGCGCAGCCGTCGGATGAGGACTTTCTCACGGCCCTCGAGCACGGCATGCCGCCCACGGGGGGCCTCGGAATGGGCATGGACCGCCTGGTGATGCTGCTCACCGACCGGCACTCGATCCGCGAGGTCATCCTGTTCCCCGCAATGCGCACGTAGGTTGCGGTGGGCCGCTGAGGTGATAGCGTCCCGCGCCGTTTCGACGTGCACGAACTAACTGGAAGGTCACATGGCGAAGCCGCGCGGACGCGGACGTATAAAGAAGAAGAAGGGTGGGGCGCCTGCGCCGCGCAAGCGTCGCCCGCTTCTGTCCGCCGAGGAGCTCGACTGGAAGAACGTCTCCTCGCTGCGTCGGTTCCTGTCCGAGCGGGGCAAGCTCCGCTCGCGCCGCATCACGGGCCTCTCGCGCCGGCAGCAGACCCAGCTCGCGCAGTCCGTGAAGCGCGCGCGCATCATGGGCCTGCTGCCGTACCCCGACCAGGACCGCTCGGTCAAGGCGCACCGTGCCGCGGGCGGCGGTATCGCCCCGGGTGTGGCTGAGGGCGTCGAGGGCGCTGAGGGCGTCACCGACGAGGTGCTCGTCGAGGAGATCATCGAGGTCGATGCCGAGGGCACCGAGCTGGTGGATGCCGAGGTCGTCGAGGTGATCGAGGACGTCGAGGAGCCGGTGGCGGTTGGCGCCGGCGAGCCCGAGGACGCCGAGGCCTAGCCCGCCTGCGGGCCCACGGGCCCGCGCTCGGACAACGGACGGCCAAGAGGCCCCCGAGGGGGCCCGTTCGGCACCCGCGCGTCGGGGCCCGCTGTCATCATCCCGCAATGGAAATGGGTGCTTGTCCGGCCTGCGACGCCGCCCTCACATGGCGGCACAACGGCCTGTGGTGCGACCGCTGTCACCGCAAGGTGGAGACCTGTTGCGAGGGGGCTCCACAGCAGTGCGAGAATCCGGCGCCCGCACCCGACCGCACCGGCTTCAGGAAGCCCTGACCGGTGCTACCGTCGTCAACCACTGCATCAGCCGTTTATTGGCCCCTGAAGGGGCCCCTGGAGGATTGAG
This sequence comes from Acidobacteriota bacterium, assembly GCA_018969105.1. Taxonomy (GTDB): domain Bacteria; phylum Actinomycetota; class Thermoleophilia; order Miltoncostaeales; family Miltoncostaeaceae; genus SYFI01. The sequence goes on from JAGWYY010000019.1 coordinate 4,434, forward strand.
GCACGATGTTCGAACGCTTCACCGAGCGCGCCCGTCAGGTGGTCGTCCTGGCCCAGGAGGAGGCGCGGACCCTCAAGCACAACTACATCGGCACCGAGCACATCCTGCTCGGCCTGCTGCGTGAGGAGGAGGGCCTCGCAGCACGCGTGCTGGAGGGCCTCGAGATCACGGTGGAGGAGGTGCGCGCCCAGGTGATCCGCATCGTCGGCTCCGGCGAGGAGGTCACCTCCGGGCAGATCCCGTTCACCCCGCGCGCCAAGAAGGTGCTCGAGCTGGCACTGCGCGAGGCGCTGTCGCTCGGCCACAACTACATCGGCACCGAGCACATCCTCCTCGGCCTCGTGCGCGAGAACGAGGGCGTGGCGGCGAGGATCCTCGCCGACTTCGACGCCGACTCGGAGAAGATCCGCAACGAGATCATCCGCATGCTGTCGGGTCCGGGCCGCAGGCAGGGCCAGGGCAGTGGCGGCGGTGGCGGGGGCACGCAGTCGGGCGACAAGAAGTCGAGCAAGCTCCTCGACCAGTTCGGCCGCAACCTCACCAAGCTCGCCGCCGACGGCAAGCTCGACCCCGTGGTGGGTCGCCAGAAGGAGATCGAGCGGGTCATGCAGATCCTGGCCCGCCGCACCAAGAACAACCCGGTGCTCATCGGCGAGCCCGGCGTGGGCAAGACCGCCGTGGTGGAGGGCCTGGCCCAGCGCATCTCATCGGGCCAGGTGCCCGAGCTCCTGCGCGGCAAGCAGATCTACACGCTCGACCTCGCGGCCCTGGTGGCCGGGTCGAAGTACCGCGGTGAGTTCGAGGAGCGCCTCAAGAAGGTGATGAAGGAGATCGCCCAGCGCGGCGACATCATCCTGTTCATCGACGAGATCCACAACCTCGTGGGTGCCGGCGCCGCCGAGGGCGCGATCGACGCCGCGAGCATCCTCAAGCCCGCCCTGGCGCGTGGCGAGCTGCAGACGGTCGGCGCCACCACGCTCGACGAGTACCGCAAGTACCTCGAGCGCGACTCCGCCCTGGAGCGCCGCTTCCAGCAGGTGAAGGTGGACCAGCCCTCGATCGAGGAGACCGAGCAGATCCTGCGCGGCCTGCGCGATCGCTACGAGGACCACCACAAGGTGAACATCACCGACGAGGCCCTCGAGGCCGCATCGGTGCTCTCCGACCGCTACATCTCGGAGCGCTTCCTGCCCGACAAGGCGATCGACCTCATCGACGAGGCCGCCAGCCGCATGCGCATCCGCACCATGACGGCCCCGCCGTCGTACCGCGAGCTCGAGGACGAGATCGAGACGGTGCGCAAGGACAAGGAAGCCGCCATCGAGGCGCAGGAGTTCGAGAAGGCCGCGAACCTCCGCGACACCGAGCGGCGCCTCACCAACAAGAAGCGCGACCTCGAAGAGGAGTGGAAGGCCGAGGACGCCCCCCGCCCGAGCATCGGCGAGGAGGAGATCGCCGACATCGTCTCGATGTGGACGGGCATCCCGGTGTTCAAGCTCACCGAGGCCGAGACCCAGAAGCTCCTCCGCATGGAGGACGAGCTCCACAAGCGGGTCATCGGCCAGGACGCCGCCATCACGGCCACCAGCCGCGCCATCCGGCGTGCGCGCGCGGGCATCAAGGACCCCAAGCGGCCGGCCGGCTCGTTCATCTTCCTGGGCCCGTCGGGCGTGGGCAAGACCGAGCTCGCGCGCACGCTGGCCGAGTTCCTGTTCGGCGACGAGCAGGCGCTCATCCAGGTGGACATGTCCGAGTACATGGAGAAGCACGCGGTGTCGCGCCTCGTGGGATCGCCTCCCGGCTACGTCGGCTACGACGAGGGCGGCCAGCTCACCGAGCAGGTGCGCCGCAAGCCGTACTCGGTGATCCTTCTCGATGAGATCGAGAAGGCCCACCCGGAGGTGTTCAACATCCTTCTGCAGATCCTCGAGGACGGACGCCTCACCGACGCCCAGGGGCGCCAGGTGGACTTCCGCCACGCGATCGTGATCATGACGTCCAACATCGGTGCCGCCACCATCACCCGCTCGACCCCGCTGGGCTTCAGCGTGGCCGAGGAGGGCGGCGGCATGGACTACGACGACATGAAGTCGCGCATCATGGGCGAGCTCAAGAAGGTGTTCCGCCCCGAGCTGATCAACCGCATCGACGAGATCATCGTCTTCCACCAGCTGTCGAAGGACGAGATCAAGCAGATCATCGACCTCATGCTGGTGCGGCTGCAGAAGCAGCTGGCGGAGCAGGGCGTGTCGATCCAGCTCACCGAGGACGCCAAGGAGCTCCTCGTGGAGGAGGGCTACGACCCGGCGATGGGCGCCCGGCCACTGCGTCGCGCGATCCAGCGCCTGCTCGAGGACCCGCTCGCCGATGAGCTGCTGCACGGCACGCTCACCGAGGGCCTGGTGATCGTGGTCGACCGCGACGGCGACAAGATGGTGATGGAGCGCCGCGAGGCCCCCGAGGCCGCCGCTGCGCCCGAGGTCGAGGCCGTCGCCGTCGGAGCCGACTCCGAGGGCGATTCCGAGTAGCGCGCGCGTCGGCCGCGGGGGCATCCCCGCGGCCGACGACGTCGTGCCGTCGGCGTGCCGCAGCGGGTGTGCCAGCGCCCGTCGGAGCGCCCGTCGTGTGGCGGCCGGGCCTCCCGCGTGCAATCCTCGGGTGCTCGCGCGCGCGACCGGCGCAGGAAGCCGGGGATCGCGGGTGGAAATACCGACGGAGGCGAGGGGGTGATGACGACGTCGACCGACAAGGAACGGTCCGCGCAGGCGGACCCCACGGGCTCCGCGGCCGCGGGAGGCGGCCTGCCGTACCCGGCCCCCGATGCTCCGCGGCAGTCGCGCGGCATCGTCGCCCTCGTCACCCAGGCCGTGCTCATGCTGCTGGGCGCCCTCGGCGCGTACCAGATCGGCCGCAGCATCGACCTCGGCGCCGCCGTGGGCGAGCCGTGGCACTACCTCGCCTACGTGGGCGTCATCGCCCTGGGCGCGATCGTCGGGTGGGGCGTTGGCAGCCTCATCGCGCGCTGGCTGCCCTCGCGCATGCGCGCGATCGACCGGGCGGCCGACAAGCGCTCCGCCGGCGAGCTCATCGTGGGCGCGCTCGGCCTGGTGGTGGGCCTGGTGGCGGCTGCCCTCGCCGGCGTGGCGGTGGCGCGCCTTCCCGTGGTGGGGCCGTACCTGCTGCTTCCCGTGGTGCTGCTGGTGGCCTACGTCTTCACGCGCATCGCGGCCCGCAAGCATGCGGACATCCTGCGCCTCGTGGGCATCCGCTCGCGCAGCGCGTCGTCAGTGGCGCCGCGCCTCATCGACTCCAGCGCCATCATCGACGGGCGCATCATCGACGTCATGGACGCCCGGTTCATGCCGGGCCAGATCGTGATCCCCGCCTTCGTGCTGGAGGAGCTCCAGCGCCTCGCCGACTCCGCCGACCCCGAGAAGCGCCAGCGCGGTCGCAGGGGCCTCGACCTCGTGGAGCGCATCCGCGAGGTGGGTGACCAGCGCGTGCAGATCCGCACCGGCGAGGTGGCCGGCGAGGGCGTTGACGCCAAGCTCGTCAACCTCGCGCGCGACATGCACGCGAGCATCGTCACCACCGACTACGGGCTCAACAAGGTGGCGCGCATCCAGGGCATCGAGGTGCTCAACATCAACGAGCTCGCCATCGCGCTCAAGCCCGTGGCGCTGCCCGGAGAGGTGCTGAGCGTGCGCATCATCCGGGAGGGGCGCGAGTACGACCAGGGCGTGGGCTACCTCGACGACGGCACGATGGTGGTGGTGGAGGGCGGCCGCGCCCTCGTGGGTGGCGACGTCGCCGACGTCGAGGTGACCAGCGCCATCCAGAACCCCTCCGGAAAGATGATCTTCGCCCGCATCCCGGCCCTCGGCCGGTGAGGACGGCGGCCGTCATCGTGGCCGCCGGGTCGGGTGACAGGCTCGGCGCGGGGCTTCCGAAGGCGCTGGTGCGGGTTGCAGGGCTGCCCATGGTCACGTGGTCGGCGCGGGCGTTCGCCGAGGCCCCCGAGGTGGAGTGCATCGTCATCGCCTGCCCCCCGGGCCGCGAGGACGACATGGCCGAGGCCATCGCCGGGCATGCGCAGGTGCACGCGATCGTGCCCGGCGGCACCAGCCGCCAGCGATCCGTGGCCGCGGCGCTGGCCGCTGTGCCGGACGACGTCGAGGCGATCCTCGTGCACGACGCCGCCCGCCCCCTCATCACGCCCGGTCTCGTCTCCCGCCTGGTGGCACGGCTGAAGTCGGCCCCCGCGGTGATCGCGGCGGCCCCCGTGGCCGACACGCTCAAGCGCGCGGGGGAGTCGGGCACCGTGGAGGCCACGGTTGATCGCGCCGGCCTGTGGGGCGCCCAGACGCCGCAGGCCTTCCGCGCCGAGACACTCCGCTGGGTGTTCGCCGACGCCGACGACGCCGAGCTCGGCACCGCCACCGACTGCGCCGGCATGGCCGAGCGCCGCGACGTGCAGGTGGTGCTGCACGACCCCGGGTCACCCAACCTCAAGGTCACCACGCCGGCCGACCTGCGGCTGGCCGAGGTGCTGCTGGGTACCGGCCGCATCACGTGATCACGTAACGTCCCGCGCCGGTGCTCACCGACTATCACCTCCACCTGCAGCCCGACGGCCCCGAGGCCCGGGAGGCCGACCGCCACCGCTGGGATGCCGATGGCGGCCCGCGCACGCCCGCATGGATCGGCCGCTACGTGGACGCCGCGCGCGCGCGGGCCGTGGACGAGATCGCCATCACCGAGCACGTGCACCGGTTCGCCGAGGTGCGTGACTGGCACCCGAACCCGTGGTGGCAGGCCGAGGCCACGGAGGACCTCACCGCGCACTGCGCGGCGCTGGCCGCCGCGCGCGACGAGGGCCTGCCCGTGCTCATCGGCATCGAGATGGACTGGATCCCCGGGCGCGAGGACGACATCCGCGCGCTGCTGGCGTCGCAGCCCTTCGACATCGTGCTGGGATCGGTGCACTGGCTGGGCGATCTCGCCGTGGACCACCCCGACTACCCGTGCTGGGACTCCCTGGGCCCCGAGGAGACCTGGGGGCGCTACCTCGACGAGCTCGCCGCCGCTGCGGGCAGCGGGCTGTTCGACGTGCTGGCGCACCCCGACCTGCCCAAGGTGTTCGGCACGCCCATGCCCGCATCGCTCGCGGGGCGGCGCGATGAGGCCATCGCGGCCATCGCCGGCTCCGGCGTGGCCGTGGAGTGCTCGTCCGCGGGCCTCAGGAAGCCCTGCACGGCGCTGTATCCCGACCCCGACTGGCTCGCCGCCTTCCGCGAGGCCGGCGTGCCCGTGACGCTGAGCAGCGATGCGCACCGGCCGGAGGACGTCGCGCGCGACTACCCCACGGCGGTCGCGGCGCTGCGCGGCGCGGGCTATGAGACGATCACGCGGTTCCGCGCGCGTGAACCCGAGCAGGTGGAGATCCGATGGGCATGAGGGTTGGTCTTGGCGTAGACGCCCACCGGCTTGAGCCGGGCGTGCCGCTGGTGCTGGGCCTCACCGCCCTCGAGCACCCCACGGGCCTGGCCGGCCACTCCGACGGCGACGTGGTGGCGCACGCGGTGTGCGACGCCCTGCTGGCGGCCTCGGGCGGCCCGGACATCGGCGTGCTGTTCCCGTCGGGCGCCGACGAATGGAAGGGCGTCACCGGCGCCGCGATGATCGCCCACGTGCTCGAGTGGATGGCGGGCGAGGGGGCCGAGCCCGTCAACGTGCACGCGGTGATCGTGTGCGAGAGCCCGCGCATCGGCCCGCACCGCGCCGCCATGCAGGAGGCCCTCACGCGCGCGGTGGGCGCGCCGGTGTCGGTGCATGCCACCACCACCGACCAGATGGGCTTCACGGGGCGTGGCGAGGGCATCTCGTGCCAGGCCGTGGCGTTGGTCGAGGTGAGCGGTTGACCGTGAGGCTCCACTCGACCCTCACGGGTCGCGACGAGCCGCTGGTGCCGGACGACGATGGCGTCATCGGCATCTACGCCTGCGGGCCCACGGTGTACTCGCGCATCCACATCGGCAACGCGCGGCCGTTCGTGGTGTTCTCGGTGCTCAAGCGCTACCTCGAGCGACGGGGTATGCGCGCGCGGCTGGTCATCAACGTCACCGACGTGAACGACAAGATCTACGACGCCGCGCGGGCCGAGGGCATCCCGTCCACCGAGCTGGCCGAGCGCTGCACGCAGCAGTACTTCGCCGACACCGACCTGCTCGGCCTCGGGCGCCCCGACGCCGAGCCGCTGGTCACCGGCTGCATGGACGACATCATCGCGCTCATCGCCGACCTCGTGGCGCGCGACCTGGCCTACGCGGCCGGCGGCGACGTGTACTTCCGCGTGCGGGCGTTCCCGCAGTACGGGCAGCTGTCGGGGCGGAGCCCCGACGACATGACCGACACCGACCCCGGTGAGCTCAAGGAGGATCCGCTCGACTTCGCCCTCTGGAAGGGGCTGAAGGAGGGCGAGGACGCCTCGTGGGACTCCCCCTGGGGCCCCGGCCGCCCGGGCTGGCACATCGAGTGCTCGGCAATGGCCGAACGGGAACTCGGCACGGGCTTCGCGGTGCACGGCGGCGGAATCGACCTGGTGTTCCCGCACCACGAGAACGAGATCGCCCAGAGCGAGGGGGCGCATGGCGCGCCCTTCGCGCGCATCTGGATGCACAACGAGATGCTCGAGCTCAGCGACAGCAAGATGAGCAAGAGCATCGGCAACATCGCGCTGCTGGCCGACGTGGTGCAGGAGTGGGGCGCCGACACGGTGATCGCCTACTTCATGCAGAGCCACTACCGCTCGCGGCTGCCGTTCTCGGATGAGCGCATGCAGGACGCCCAAGCGGCCTGCCGGCGCATCCGCAACGCCGTGCGCGCCCTCGACAGGGCGCTGGACGACCCCGGCGAGGGGAACGACGCCGAGCTGGCCGCAGCCGTGGTCACTGCCCGCACGCGGTTCTTCGATGCCATGGACGACGACTTCGGCACGCCGGGCGCCATGGCGGCGATCTTCGACCTCGTACGCGCCATCAACCAGGCGTTCGAGCGCGGGCGGCCGTCGGAGGGCCAGCTGCAGGAGGTGCGCCTCGAGCTCGTGGGCCTGCTCGACATGCTCGGCCTCGCGGGGCTGGCGGAGGCGGGCGGCGATTCCGAGGTGCCCGCCGAGGTGCTCGACCTGCTGAGGCGTCGCGAGGATGCCCGCGCCGCGCGCGACTTCGCCGAGGCCGACGCCCTGCGCGACGCCATCGCGGCGCAGGGCTTCGAGGTGCGTGACGGCCCCGACGGCGCCGAGGTCGTCCCGGCGTCATGAGCACGCGGCGCCCGGGCCGGCGTTCGCGCGCGCCCGAGGGGGACGCACCCGTGCTGGTGTACGGCCGCAACCCCGTGCGCGAGCTCATCCGGGCAGGCCGCAGGCCCGTGAGCGAGGTGTGGGTGCTCGAGCAGGCCGCCGATGACCCTGCCCTCGAGGGCGTGGCCGTGGTGGTGAAGAGCCGCGACGCCCTCGCACGCCTCGCGGGCACGGGTGACCACCAGGGCATGGTGGCGATTACCGGGGAGTACCCGTATGCCGACCCTCAAGCAGTACTTGAGGGTTCGGGGCCGATCATGGTGCTCGACGAGGTGCAGGACCCCCGCAACCTCGGGGCGGTGGCCCGCGTGGCCGACGCCGCCGGGTTCGCCGGGCTGGTCATCCCCACCCGGGGGAGCCCCGGCATCACGCCCGTCGCGTGCAAGGCATCGGCGGGTGCCGTGGAGCACCTGCACATCGCCCGGGTGGGCTCGATTGTCGCATTCATCAATGATCTGGCGGGTTCCGGGCGCTGGGCGGCCGGCGCCGACGCCGACCAGGGCACTGACTACCGGGAGCTTGACTGGGACCCCTCCGTGGTGATCGTCCTGGGCGCCGAGGGCGCCGGGCTCAGGCCGAAGGTGCGCGAGGTGTGCGACCGCCTCGTGCGCATTCCCATGCGGGGGAGCGTGGGGTCCCTGAACCTCTCCACGGCGGCTTCGGTGCTGGCCTTCAGGGCGGTCGCGGGGGACTGATTTCGCCCCAGAGGTTGACAGCGTCTTGTGCGATCGGTATCAATCCCGCATCTCTTACCTTCAAGTGCACATTCAGGGTGTGTCTCAGGTGAAGGTTGAGGGATCGGGCACAGCCCGCCGAAACGCCGACCTGGAGTGAAAATGGGAGCCGCCGCCCGCAGGCTGACCGACCTGGACCAGCAGGGTCATGTCGACATCGTGGACGAGGGCCTGGTGCGCCGCGCACGGGCCGGCGACCAGCAGGCGATGGACCAGATCATCGCCCGGTACCGGGGCTTCGTGCGCCTCAAGGCAAGCGCGTACTTCCTGGCCGGCGGCGACTCGGAGGACCTCATCCAGGAGGGCCTCATCGGCCTGTTCAAGGCCGTGCGCGACTACCGCCCGGAGCGCGAGGCCTCGTTCCGCTCGTTCGCCGAGCTGTGCGTCACCCGCCAGATCATCACGGCCATCAAGACCGCCGCCCGCAACAAGCACACCCCCCTCAACACCTATGTGTCGTTCAGCAACACCCGCGCGGGCAGCGAGCAGGAGACCACCCTCGCGGACGTGCTTCCCGACGACCCGGTGACCGACCCGGTGAACCAGGCCATCTCGACGGAGGAGCTCCAGAGCCTCGTGGAGTGCCTCGGCAAGGTGCTGAGCCCGCTCGAGAGCCAGGTACTCGCGATGTACCTCGAGGGACGCTCCTACGAGGAGGTCGCCGAGCGGCTCGAGTGCAACCCCAAGAGCGTCGACAACGCCCTGCAGCGCGTGAAGCGCAAGGTCGAGGTGCACCTCAAGGAGCGCGAGGTTCTCGACCTCGGGTAGAGCCTCATGCAGACCCTCAAGTAGAGGGTGAGACTTTGACGTGATGCCGCCATTTCAGGCGGCATCACGCGTTTCGGGGTACGTTTCCGGGCGTCCGCGGCCCCGAGGGGCCCTGAGCAACCCGGGGGACCCCATGAGCGCACCCATCCTGGTCGGCTACGACCGCAGCGATTCGTCCAAGCGCGCCCTGCAGCGCGCCATCGAGCGCTGCAACGAGAAGCACGCCCCGCTGCTCGTGGTGGCCATCCACGAGGCCGTCCTCGACCCCACGGGCCCGCGGGCCTTCGGCACGATGGGCGATGGCAGCCCCATCCAGGGCCCCTTCCCCGAGCTCCCCGACGTGCATGAGGCGCTCGAGGAGGCCCGCGACCTGGTGGAGGACGGCGCCGTGGCGAAGGCCGACTACGCCTGGGCCATCGGCGAGCCGGCCGCGCTGATCGTGGAGACGGCACAGGACTACAAGGCCCAGCTCATCGTGGTGGGCCACACCCATCATGGGTTCCTCGGGAAGGTCTTCGGCGCGGACGTCTCGGAAGAGGTCGAGAAGCACGCCGGCTGTCCCGTCGAGGTGGTCGACTAGGCATCGGACCGGGCTCCCCCCGCCTGCGATGAACCCGGCCACCAGGAGGTTCGCGGGATTCAGCCCGGCCCAGTGGCGCGTCCTCACCGTCGCCCTGCTGGCCGCTGCCGCGCCCAGCGTGGCCGAGAGCAGCTTCGACTACATGAGGAACCGCATCCAGGCCGGGTTCGCGATGCCGAACACCGACATGGTGCTGCTCACGCTCGTCCCGCGCATCGCGTCGCTCCTGGTGGTCTTCGCCGCCGGCATCTTCCTGGACGCACTGCCATGGCGACGCACGCTGCTGGGCGCCGCCGGGGTGTTCTTGCTGGGCGCCGCCGCGGTGTCCGCAGCAGGCGGGTTCCCCATGATCGTGCTCGGCCAGTCGCTCGTCGGCATCGGTGGCGTGGTGCTCGGCATCGGCGGGCTGGCGATCATCGGGGAGGCCTTCGAGGGGCCCGAGCGTGCCTGGGCATTCGGGCTGTGGGCGGCGGTGGGGTCGACGGTGTACCTGGTGTTCCCGATCGCGGCTTCCTGGATCGCCCTGGCCTGGAGCTGGCGTGCCGTGCCGCTGCTGTGGGCCCTGGTGGGAGTGACCATGGCAGTCGCCGTGGCGCGCCTCTCAGGCGGGGGCGCCGGCGCGAGCCGCTCCGGTCTCGGCGTACGGCTCGTCGCCCCGCTGCTGGCGGGCGCGGTCCTGGCTGGGGCCGTCACCGCGGTGAGCACGTCTGACGACGGCGCGCGCACGTGGGCGCCCTGCGCGGCGGCGGCCGTGGCCGCGTTGCTGGCGCTCGTGGTGCTGCGGCTGCGCTCGGTGGGTCGCGTGCCGCCGCTCGACCTGCGGGTGCTGCGCGGCCGTGGGGCGGTGCTGGTGATGATGGCGATCCTCCTCGCGCAGACCGCCACGACGCTCTGGTACTTCACGGCGGTCATCCTCAGTCGCACGTACCAGCTCGACGACCTGTCCATCGCGCTGGTGCTCGTGCCCGTGCAGTTGTCGGGCGTGCTGGGTGGCTGGCTGGGCGGGTGGCTCATGCGCCGCATCGGCGCCCCGCTGGCCGCCGTGATGCTGCTCGTGCCTGCCGGGCTGGCCGGGGCTTTCCCCATCGTGGTGAACCGGTCCACCGCCGTCCCGGTCGTGGTGACGTCGCTGGCCGTGTGGGAGCTCCTGGCCGTCGCCGCGGTGGTGCCGGTGACGGCCGCCTTCATGGGGTTCGCCCCCGCGGGCGGCAAGGGCGCGGCATCATCCACCCGCAAGGCGGTGTCAGCCGTCGGCGTGACGCTGGGGGGCGCCGTGGTATCGCTGCTGGTGTTCGCGGCCCTCGGTACGTCGGTGTCGTCGTCGCTCCAGGCACGCGGCGTTCCGCAGGCGCAGGCCGATGTGGTGGGCGCCGCGCTGCAGGATGGGCTGCGGGTGGCGGATCTCCCCGACGTCGCGGGCATCTCATCCACCCGGTTGCGCGAGGTGCTGCACAGCCAGGGCCCGGTGATGCTGGAGGGCAAGGACCGGGCCTACGCCACCGCGGGCATCATCGCCATGTCCGTCGACCTGCTGGCCGCGCTGCTGATGTTCGGGGTGTGGCGGCGCACGCGCCGGGCAGGCCCCCTAGATTCCGGGGGCGCGCCGGAGTAGCTCAGTTGGTCAGAGCACCTGTCTTGTAAACAGGGGGTCGCCGGTTCGAATCCGGCCTCCGGCTTCGCGGGGCGCACGGCGTAGCATCCCCTCGCGAGTCCCTCCGCTGCGCCCCAGGAGTGCACCGATGTCGTTTCGCCGCCCCAGCATCCGCGTCCTCGTGGCCATCGCCCCCGTGGCGATCGCGCTCGTCGCGGTGATGTCGGCCCCCGCGACCGCCACCGCGTGCGTCATCCAGCCCCATGCGGTGTGCGCCCACGCCTCGCTCGCGCACCACAACCTGCGTGGCGCCAATCTGGCGTACGCCAACCTCTCCCACGCAGACCTGACCGGCGCCGACCTGACCGGTGCCACCCTGGCTCACGCGACGCTCACCGGCGCGCACCTCACGGGCGCCACGCTGACCAAGGCGAACCTCAACGGGGCGATCCTGACGTCTGCGACCCTCACATCCGCGACCCTCACATCCGCACGGCTGATCGGATCGACCCTGCACCATGCGCACATGGGGCACATTCACGCGTCGGGTGCCGACCTGACCTTCGCCGAGGCCGCCGGGGTGTCCCTGAGCGGCGCGACGCTGTCCGGCGCCACGTTGACAGGCGCCACGCTGACGAGCGCGGTGCTGCATGGGGCGGCCCTGAGCAAGGCCAACTTCACCGGCGCGAAGATGCACCTGGCCGATCTCACGAGCGCCAACCTCACCAGCGCCAACTTCACCAGGGCGTTCATGTACCAGGCCCACCTTGCGGGCGCCACGCTCACGGGGGTCACGTGGACCGATGCCACCTGCCCCAACGGCCGGCAGGCCGCCCGCGTCTGCACGGCGTGAGATCGGCCGCCCGGCAGCGCACGCGGGTGAGCGCGCGGGTGAGCACGAGCACGAGCGTGAGCGCGCGGGCCTAGGCGGCGTGGAAGTCCACGGTCATCAGCGCGCCGCCGCCCGGGGCGTTGGCGGCCGTGACCGTGGCGCCGTGCATCTCGGCCACCTGCTGCACGATCGATAGGCCCAGGCCTGATCCGGGCTTGCCGCGGGCCTCCGCCGATCGGTAGAAGCGGTCGAACACGTGGGGGAGGTCGTCCTCCGAGAAGCCCGGGCCGTGATCGCGCACGGTGAGCACGCCGCCCGCCAGGGTGACCTCGATGGGCTCGCCCGGGTCGTTCCACTTCACGGCGTTGTCGAGCAGGTTCGCCACGAGGCGGTTGAGTCGCTCGGGCACGCCGTCGATGACCGTGGGGGAGAGGTCCTCGAGCACGGTGACCCCGGGGTGCAGGCGGCGGATGCGCTCGATGGCCGCCGACGTGATTTCGTCGAGGCGGACGTCCTGTGCCTCGTCCTCGCGCACGGTGGTCTCACCGGCACGGACGATGTCGGTGACCAGCGCGGCGAGCTCGTCGGTCTGCTCCACCACGTCGCGCAGAAGGGCGGCGTGCTCCTCGGGCGGCAGCGTGCCCGGCTGCTGCAGCACCTCGATGTTGGCGCGCAGGGACGCCAGCGGGGTGCGGAGCTCGTGCGAGGCGTCGGCCACCAGCCGGCGCTGGGCCTCGGCGGATGACTCCAGCTGGTCGAGCGTGCCGTTGAACACCCGGGCCAGGCGCGCCACCTCGTCGTCGCCATTCACGGGCAGGCGACGCGCGAGGTCGCCGGCCCCGGCCAGTGCCTCGGTCTCAGCGGTGAAGTCGGTGACCGGCCGAAGGGCCCGCCCCGTGAGGAACCACCCGAGGCCGGCCCCCACGGCGATTCCGGCTCCGGTGACCACCAGCAGGATCACGCCGAGCCCCTGCAGCACCGACTGCACCTCGTCAACCGGCCGTGCGAACTCGATGGCCACCCCCGCGGCCACCGGTGCGGTGACCCCGCGAAGGGGCACGCCCTGCACGTCGGCGTCCCAGTAGTAGGTGGGCGAGGTGCCCGATGCCACCTCGCGGTCGCGGTCGGTCACGGGCAGGGTGACGGCGTCGAGGCGCACCCCGCGGTCGGCGTGGTCGCGCGGGTCGCCGGGCCCCCGGCTGCCGTCGTGGGCGTCGGCCGAGCCCTCGGTGAGGCCCGTGCCGGGGGTGACCACCTGCGAGTACACCTGCGGTCCGCCGAAGCGCTCGCCGCGCTGGAAGATGCCGGGCTCGGGCAGGGCCCGGGCGCCCTCGCGCATCACGCGCTCCACCTGCTGGCGCAGGGAGTCGTCCACCTCACCGAGAAGGCGGGCGCGCACCGCGAGGTAGCTCGCCAGCGAGGCCGCGGCCACCGCGAGCGCCACGGTGACGGCAGCGGCCAGCGCGAGCCTGCGGCGGATCGTCATGATTCGCGCAGCACGTAGCCCACGCCGCGCACGGTGTGGATGAGGCGGGAGCCGCCGCCCTCCTCGAGCTTGCGCCGCAGGTAGCCCACGTACACGCCGAGCGAGTTCGAGGTGGGGCCGAAGTCGTACCCCCACACGCGCTCGTGGATGACCGTGCGCGTGAGCACCACGCGCGGGTTGCGCATGAAGAGCTCGAGCAGCTGGAACTCCGTGCGCGTGAGGTCGATCTGCCGCCCGCCGCGCTCGGCCGCGTGGCCCGCGAGATCGAGCGAGAGGTCATCGAAGCGCAGCACGCCGGCGTCGTCCCCGGCCTGCGCGCCCGTGCGGCGAAGGAGCGCCCGCAGGCGGGCAAGCAGCTCCTGCAGCGCGAAGGGCTTCACCATGTAGTCGTCGGCGCCGGCGTCGAGCCCCGCCACGCGATCGCCCACGGCGTCGCGGGCGGTGAGCATGAGCACCGGCGTGGCGTCGCCCGCGGCACGAAGCCGGCGGCACACCTCGATGCCATCCACCCCCGGCATCATCACGTCGAGCAGCACGGCATCGGGCGCGCGCTCGGCCAGCGATGCCAGGGCCTCATCGCCGTCGGCGGCGAGCTCCACCTCGTATCCGGCCAGCGTCAGGGCCCGGCGCACCGCGGTGCGCACGGCCTCCTCATCGTCGGCAACGAGGATCCTCACGTCACGAGTGTGCCGAACCCGCCGGCTGCGCGTCGGCCGGGCGTGAATCGGCGGGGGCCTCGCCGGACGACCGCCCGATGATCATGCGGGGGATCAGCAGTCCCACCACCAGGGCGGCGCAGGCGGCGTAGGTGATGACCGCCCAGGCCGATCCGGTGTCGGTGCCGGACATCAGCCCGTGGGCGATCACCAGTGCCCAGCCCACGCTCGCCGCGCGGTGGATCACCTGCCACGAGCGGTAGCCGATGCGGTCGCGAAGGCGGGTGGTGAGCCACACGATCAGCGTGATCTCCAGGCCCAGCACGCCGATCCCCACGGCCACGGGCTCCCATCCGCTGGTGAACGGCACCACCAGCGAGATCAGCGAAAGACCCGACTGCGTGTCGAGCCACAGCACCACGAGGTGCACGACCGACACCACCACCGCGAGGATCGTCACGTAGCGATGCAGGTCGGTGGTGAGCCAGCGCGGGAACCGCGGGGACGACGCCTTCATCGAGAGCGCCAGGCCCATGGCGGCGGCGACGGTGAGGAGGATGACGCCGACCATTCCGGTGGACCGGCCGATGATCCAGAGGATGGTGTCGAGGTTCACGCGTCATCCTCGTCGGGCCATGCGCCGATGGCCACCGGCGGCCCCATCTCGGGCACCACGAGGGCGTCGAGCCCGAGGCGCCGCAGCATGTCGGCGCCCGCGAGCGGCCCGGCAACGAGGGCGGCCTTGGCGGCCACCTCGGCCTGCGCGCAGGTGCGCGCCGCCACGGTGACGGCGCGCAGCCCCCGCTGCGCCGGCAGGCCCGTGGAGGGGTCGAGCAGGTGGTGGCGCGCGAGATCTCCCGTGCCCCAGCGCCTGCGGGTGGTGGATGACGTCGCGAGCGCGCCGCGGTGAAGGGCGATCACGCGGCCTTCGTGCTCCTCCACCTCGATTCCCCAGTGCGGGTGCGCGGGCGGTCGGCCGATCACCCGCAGGTCGCCGCCTGCGCACACCAGCGCGCTGCCCACCCCCGCATCGCGCAGGGTTGCCACGGAGGCGTCCACCGCCATGCCCTTGGCGATGCCGCCGAGGTCCATCTCGCAGCCACGCGGCACCACGACGCAGCGCCTGTCCGGGTCGACGGACGCCCGGCGCCAGTCGCCGCCCGGCGACGGCGCCACGGGCGCGCCGCCGGCACGGCCCAGCTGGTCGAAGGAGCGGTCGTAGCCCAGGGCGCGCATCTGGCCACCCATGAACGGGTCGTACAGGCCGCCGGTGGCGCGCGCGGCCCGCAGGGCGGCGTGCGCCACCCCGAAGAGCAGCGGCGATGCCTCGAAGGGCTCGCCCGCCGCCGCGTTCATGCGCGAGAGCTCGGAATCGTCGCGGAAGCGGCTGAGCACGCCCTCCCAGGTGGCGAACAGCGTGCGCACCCGATCGGTGACGGTCACCGGCACGTCGTGCGGCACGACCACGCGCACGTCGGTGCCCATGGCACCGAAGGACGTCTCGCGCAGCGCGATGAGGCCGGCGGCGGTGGCCATGCTCAGGATCCTCCCGTGGATCCCTGCGAGGAGCCGTAGCCGCCACCCGGGGCCGTGCCTCCCTGTGGCGCCGCGCCCGAGGTGCCTGCGCCCTGATCGCCGTACCCGCCAACCGCGCCACCCTGCGCCTGGTCATCGAAGAACGAGTCGTCCTCGGCGGCGCGGGCGGCATCGGATGCGGAAGAGGACGGCGTCGCGGAGGTGCCGGCGGTGGCGCCGGGCGTGGCCGGCGCCGGGTCGTCGGTGCCCGCCGCCGCGAGGCCGGCGAATGCGCCGAGCCCCGCGACGGTGAGCGCCACCGCCCCCACCTTGAGCCCCGTCAGCCGGCGCTCGTCCTGCTCGCGCTTGCTGGAGGGGTCCATGCTCACGGGCCCCAGCCGCCCTGCGGACCGCCCGGGCCGGGCCCGTGGTCGCCGTGACCGTGCCCGCCAGGGCCCTGGCCGTTGACGATGGCCGTGGCCATCTTCTTCACCTGGGCGTCATCCATGGCCGGGGCGCCCGGCGGCGTGCCCTGCTTCTTGAGGGCCGCGGTCACGGCGTCCACCACCGTGGCCACGTCCACGCCCTTCTCCTTCGCCACGTCTGCGGGCGACTTGCCCTGCTCGCGTGCCTGGTGCCAGGCGTCCTCGGTGATGCCCAGCGACTTCGTGATGGCCTGCTCCACGGCCTCGCGGCCGGGGCCACCGCGGTGGTCGCCGCGCGGGCCCTTCTTGCCGTCGGCGATGTCGCCTGCCATCTGCGTGGCCTGCGCGTCGGTGATCCCCTGGCCGCGCTCCGATGCCTTGATGGCGGCGGCGATCGTCGCGACGAGGTCGTCACGGCTCATGCCCTTGGCCTCGGCGATCTGGGCGAGGGTCTTGCCCTGGGCCTCCTGCTCGTCGATCTGCGCCTCGGTCATGCCGATCTTCTTGCCCACCGCGGCCTCGATCTCATCCATGCCGTGGTGCCCG
>JAGWYY010000150.1 GCA_018969105.1 Acidobacteriota bacterium
CCAACGCGCATTGCAGGGGGCTTGCACACGTTTCGTCCGTTGCGACCCTAATCCTCCCTGCAGATGGGGTCAACCACGGGTTGAGGCAGGTGGGCCACCCGGCCCCAACCCTCCACCACAGATTGAGGGTTTACCCCGTCGCGCCGCCCCCCGAGCCCGAATCGCCGGTGGTGGCGGTGCCATCGGCCGATCCCGTGCCGTCGCCCGTGGCGTCCGTGCCATCGCCTGATGCCCCGCCGGTGCCATCGCCGGTGGTGTCGGTGCCGTCTCCGGTGGTGTCGGTGCCGTCTCCGGTGGCCCCGGTGGTGTCGGTGGTCCCGGTGGTGGACGTGCCGTCGGCGCCGGCGATGATCGGCACCACCTTGGAGCCCAGCATGGGCCGGCGCGGATTCGAGATGTCGAGGTAGGCCGCGGTGGCGAGGGCCTTGGGGTCGGCCTGAGAGAGCACTGCCGCGAGGGCCTGGGCCTTCTCCGCCAGCTGCTCGGGCGCGCCGATGCGCAGCTCGAGCCCGTTGGCGAGGTCTGCGTAGAGCCTGCCGTCGGCGTACCGCAGGTTGCGCAGGCGTGCGGCCACCTCGGGCGGCAGCCAGCCGATGAAGAGGAGCGCGGCGCGATCGCCCGGGGCCGTGAGCACGCCGCCCGGCGGGAAGGCCTTCACGCGGATCACCGGCAGGCCCACGGCGCCGTCGGCCGCGCCCATCACCTGGCCTGACGGCGAGAGCAGGTAGCGCCCGCCGGAGTCCACGGCGAGGATCGCCACGGGTTCGCCCATGGTGACCGCCACGGTGATCGACCTCGGCCAGTCGCGCTCCACCCGCACGTCGACGATGCCGGGGAACCTCGTGAGGGCCCGTCGCATGTCGCCCACGGGCAGCCGCACCATGCTGCCCGTGGCGGCCACCAGTTCGGCGGTCTCCTGCACCGCGGCGGTGTCGCGGCCCGTGTAGCCCTCCACCGTGACGTTCGAGATGCCGCACACCGGCCCGCTCACCACCCACAGCGCGAGCAGCAGCACGCCCACGGCCACCACCACCCAGTAGGTGATGCCGCGCACCGCGCGGTTGTTCACCACGGCCGACGCGCGCTCCCCCGCACTGGGCGGGCGCGGCTTCCGGGGCCGTCGCGACCCGTCCGACCCCCCCGGCCTGCGCGGCCCGCCCGTGGACACCTAGGCCAGCTCCGCCAGCGGCGGGGCGCCGATGCCCCACTCGGGGTGCAGGTAGCGCACCTCGGCGTGCAGCACCGGGCCGCCGGCATCGCGCACGCGTCGCCGCGCCTCATCCATGAGGGCGATCACGTCGCGCGCCGTGGCGTCGGGCCCGGCCTCGATGAAGTTGGCGTGCACCGGCGAGATGCGCGCGCCGCCGATGACATGGCCCTTGAGCCCGGTGGCCTCGATGAGCCTGCCCGCGGAGTCGCCGTCCGGATTGGTGAACACGCTGCCGAACGTGCGCACGCCCTGCGGCTGGGTGGACCGTCGATGCGACCGCAGGTCGGCGAGGCGCGCGCGGATGGCGTCCGCATCGCCCGGCCCCAGCAGGAATCCCACGGCGGCCACCACCTGGTCACCCTGCACCGATGTGGTGCGGTAGCCCATGGCGAGGTCGTCACGGCCCACCTTGCGGCGTCCGGTGGCGTCGCACACCACGGCCCAGTCGAGCACCTGCGAGAGGTCCGACGAGTAGGCGCCGGCGTTCATGGCCACGGCCCCGCCCACGGTGCCGGGAATGCTCGCGCCGAACTCCAGGCCCTCCAGGCCCGCCGCTGCGGCGCGCTGCACCGCGCGCGGCAACGACGCCCCTCCCCCGCACCACAGGGTGCGCGCGCCGCGCACCGAGATGGATGACAGGCGCCCGGCGAGGCGGATGACCAGCCCGCGGAAGCCGGCGTCGTCGACGATGAGGTTGGACCCCTTGCCCACCACGGCCACGGGCGCGTCGGCGTCGGCCGCCCAGGCCAGGGCGCCGGTGACCGCGGCGAACGACGTGCACGTGGCGAGGGCGTCGGCGGGGCCTCCCACGCGGATGCTGGTGAGGGGCGCGAGCGGGGCGTCACGCTGCACCGGGGCGCGCAGGTCAGCCATCCGCGCCCCCCAGGGCGGCGAGCAGGGCCGGGCCGAGGGTGGTGATGTCGCCCGCGCCCATGGTGATCACCAGATCGCCCTCGCGCAGGTCGGGCACGATCACCGCGGGCACGTCGGAGAGCAGCGGCACGTAGAGCACCTCGCCCGGGCCGCGCACGGCCTGCAGCACCAGTTGGCCGTCCACGCCCGGCTCGGGGTCCTCCCGCGCGGCGTAGACGTCGGTGACCACCACCACGTCGGCCGACGACAGCGCGTGGCCGAACTGGTCGGCGAGCGCGCGGGTGCGCGAGTAGAGGTGGGGCTGGAACACCGCCACCACGCGGCCCGGGTGCTGGTCGCGCGCGGCGCGAAGCGTGGCCGTGACCTCCGCCGGGTGGTGCGCGTAGTCGTCCACCACCTGCACGCCGGCGGCCGTGCCCTTGTGCTCGAAGCGACGCCCCACGCCCGTGAAGGGCGCGATGCGGGCGATGGCGTCCGCGGGGGGCACGCCGCACCAGTCGGCCAGCGCCACGGCACACGCCGCGTTGGCGCGGTTGTGCGCACCCGGCGCGGCGATGTCGAGGGCCAGCGAGCGGCCATCGGCCAGCACGAGCTCCGACCCCTGCACGCGGCCCCACGCGCCGTCGGCGTCGCCCACCATGCGCACCGGGCACGAGGCGGCGTCGGCAACGGCCCGCGCTCGGGCGTCGGGGCCGGTCACCAGCAGGCCATCGGGCGGCAGGGCGGCCACGAACTGCCGGAACACGTCCTCGACGTCCTCGATGGATGCATAGGTGGAGTGGTGGTCGTGGTCGACGTTCAGCAGGATCGCCGCCTCGGGCGCGAGGCGCAGCAGCGAGCGGTCGCTCTCGTCGGCCTCGGCGCAGAACCATGGCCCCTCACCCCACGCGGCGCCGGTGCCGTGACCCCATGGCACCTCGGCACCCACGCACAGCGTGGCTCCCCCCAGGGCCAGCGACAGCATCGCGGTGGTGGTCGACTTGCCGTGCGCCCCGGCCACGGCCAGGCCGCGGTGGCCCTGCATGAGCATGGCCAGCAGATCCGACCGGTGCAGCACCGGCAGCCCGCGCTCGCGCGCCGCGGCGATCTCGGGGTTGTCATCGGGGATCGCCGTGGACGCCACCACGGCGTCGATCCCTTCGGGAAGCGCATCGGCGCCGTGCCCGGCGCGCACCGAGGCGCCGGCCGCGCGCAGGGCCTGCAGGCCGGGGCCATCCTCGCGATCGGTGCCCGACACGGCCCAGCCCTGGGCCAGGGCCAGCACGCCGAGGGCGCTCATGCCGGCACCGCCCGCCCCCACCAGGTGGATGCGCTTCGCGCTCACCGGCGGCGCAGGCGGCGACGCTGCCCGCGGGGGCGCC
>JAGWYY010000151.1 GCA_018969105.1 Acidobacteriota bacterium
CGGACTTGCCGCGGCCACGGCCAGTGCCGCCACCACGCCCGTGGGCGAGGTGACCGAGTTCGTGGCCGACGCCGACGCGGGCTTCCGCCCGGGCAACATCACCAGCGGGCCGGACGGCAACCTGTGGTTCACCCTCTCGAAGCGCACGCTCTTCGTGCCCGACGCCGTGGTGCGCATGACGCCGCAGGGGCAGGCGACGACGTTCACCCTGCCGGGGGGCAACAGCGGGGTGAGGGACATCACGAGCGGCCCCCTGGGCAGCCTCTGGGTGACCGAGGTGAACGCCGGTCGCATCATGCAGGTGACGACCACCGGGGACTTCCCCATGGGCTCGGGCGGCATCCCCGTGCCCTCCCCCTCCGCCATCACCGCCGGGCCCGACGGCAACCTCTGGTTCGGGCAGGGCATAGACACCACCGATGGCACGATGAACCGCACCACGCCGCAGGGGCAGATCTCCAGCTGGACCACCGGCCTGCCGACCTCGCCGGAGCTCCCCATCGAGACCATCGCCCGGGGGGTGGACGGCGCCGTGTGGTTCACGCCCGGTGAGGGCCCGCCTGCCATCGGCCGCATCACCACGGGGGGCCAGCTCACGGTGTTCCGGCAGGGCATCACGGCGGGGGCGGGAATGCACGGCATCACCGCGGGGCCCGACGGCGCCATGTGGTTCACCGAGTTCGAGGGTGGTCGCATCGGGCGCATCACGCCCGAGGGCGCGGTGACCGAGTTCTCCGCAGGTATCACCGCGGGGTCGAAGCCCACCAACATCGTCCTCGGGCCCGACGGCAACCTGTGGTTCACCCAGAGCGGCGCCAACGCGATAGGGCGCATCACCCCGCAGGGTGTGGTGACCAACTTCCGCGCGGGCGCGAACGACGTGACCGGCACCTCCGGCATCGCCGTCGGCAGCGACGGCAACATCTGGTTCACCGAGGCCAACACCAACCGCGTGGGCCGCATGCTCAGCGGAGCGCGGCCGGCGGTCACCGTGACCAAGGCGGGCACCGGGTCGGGCACGGTGAGCTCGGCGCCCGCGGGCATCGACTGCGGCGCCACCTGCTCGGCGGCCTTTGACTACGGCCAGGCTGTGACGCTCACGGCCACGCCCGCCGCGGGCTCGACGTTCGCTGGCTGGGGCGGCGCGTGCTCGGGCACCGGCGCCTGCACGGTCACCACCACGCAGGCGCGCGCCGTCACGGCCACGTTCGCCGGCCCACCGGCACCCGCGCCCGTGGTGAAGCCCAAGAACCTCGCCGGCACCTTCCACCTCAACAAGAAGACGCGCGTGGGCACCACCACGGGGGCCGTGCCCCCGGGCGCCACGGCCGTGGTGCAGACCATCGGGAGCGGCGGGGGCATCACGGGTGGCGTTACCAGCATTGCCACCGAGGGCTTCGTCGAGATGGCGAAAGCGACGAAGGGCACGTGCCGAATCACCACCGTGCGCAACAAGAAGACCAAGAAGGTGACCAGGCGCACTTATTCGTGCACGGCCCACCTGCGCAAGGGCACCTGGACGATCACCACCACCGCGCGCGGCAAGGCGGGCGTGGTGGCCGAGGGCACCCGGCGCGTGGTGGTGAGGTAGGGCTCCAGCCGCTGCAACACGCTTTCGTGGTTACCGGCACCATGCTGTATAGAATCGTTCCATGAAGACGGTCCCCCGCCGTACGCTGACTCTCCCCCTCGCCGCGCTGGCCGCGCTGGCCATCGCCGCGCCCGGTGCGTGGGCGGCGAATCCCGGCGATGTCGACACGGGGTTCAACCCGGGCCTCTACAAGGTGTCAGGTGTTGTGCTGGTCAACGGCCTGGCCGTGCAGCCCGACGCCAAGATCCTCATCACGGGTGACTTCGCCAAGGTCGGGGGGTCCGGAGGCGTCGCGCGCAGCAATGTCGCGCGTCTCGCCGCGAGTGGCTCGCTCGACACGGGCTTCGATCCCGGGACCGGCCTGAACGGCCTTGGCTATGCGATCGCCGCGCAGGATGACGGGAAGGTGCTGATCGGCGGCGCCTTCACCGACGTCAACGGCACGACCCGCAACCGCATCGCCCGCACAGCCAGCGACGGCACGCTCGACGGTGCCTTCAACCCGAATGCGGGCAGCAGCGTGTGGTCGATCGTGCCGCAGGCGAGTGGCAAGATGCTGGTCGGGGGAACCTTCGGCGCCGTCGGTGGCACCACCCGGTACAGGATCGCCCAGTTGAACTCGGACGGCACGCTGGCCGCATTCGCCCCATACCTCAGCTACGACGTCCGCGCAGTCGCGACGCAGTCGGACGGAAAGACCCTCGTGGCGGGAGGCTTCCTCAACGCCGGTGCCGCCTCCCCCGGCTCCACCCGCGCATTCGTGGCGCGGTTCAATGCCGATGGCACCCTCGACAGCGGCTTCAACGCACAGCTTGACGGCCCCGGCCCCGAGGGGGCGACCTTCGCCTACGCCGTGCTCGTGCAGCCAGACGGCAAGGTGCTGGTCGGGGGCAGCTTCGACACTGCCGGCGGGGGGCAGGCGCGCAAGGGCCTCGTCCGGCTCAACGCCAATGGTTCGCTTGATACTGGCTTCGCCGACCCCGGCCTCAATTCACGGGTCGATGCGCTCGCGCTTCAGGCCGATGGCAAGGTGATCGCCACCGGCGCCTTCACCTGCGCTGGCTGGAATGGCGATGGCGACTGCACGGATGCCGGGGAGACGGTTCGCAACCGCGTCGCGCGGTTCACCACCGATGGCAGCCTCGACCCCACCTTCAACCCGGACGTCGACAACAACGACGTGTCAGCGGTCGCCATCCAGCCCGACGGCAAGATCCTGATCGGTGGCGGGTTCACCCAGGTCGGCGGATTTGTCAGTGGCTTCGCGCGCCGGGGCATCGCCCGCCTCTACGGCGCCCCGCCCGCAGGCGCCCCGACCTCCCCCACGGCAACGGCTGGCAACGGCCAGGCCACGGTGTCGTGGACGGCCGTGCCCGGCGACATCGCCTCGTACACCGTCACCAGCAGCCCCGGGGGCCAGACGTGCACCACCGCAGCGACGTCGTGCACGGTCACCGGGCTCACCAACGGCACGGCGTACACGTTCACCATTCAAGCGGCCAACGAGTTCGGCAGCGGGCCGGCATCGAGCGCCACGGCGCCGGTCACCTATGCCGTGCCGCCCGCGTCCGGTGCATCCGCATCAGGTGGGGCCGCGCCATCGAGTGGCGGTGGGGCGGGGGCCACGGCCAGCGCTGCGGCACTCGCCGGATCGTGGTCGCTCAAGAAGACCACCGGCACGCTGCGCGGCACCGTGCCCACCGGGGCCACCACCCTGAGTCAGTCGGCGAAAGACTCCGCGGGCAAGGCCGCCACGGGGTCGTGCGCCATCACGGTGGTGCGCAACAAGAAGACCAAGAAGGTGACCAAGCGCACCTACCGGTGCACGATCCGCCTG
>JAGWYY010000020.1 GCA_018969105.1 Acidobacteriota bacterium
AGCGCCCGGTGCACCGTGACCAGATCGCGCACCGTGAACAGCGGGAACGACAGCCCGTAGGGGCGCCCCGTCGCCGGGTTCTCCGACCCCGGCCCCGTGGTGCCCTGGCACCCGCCCAGCAGGTTGGAGCAGATGACGAAGAACCGGTCGGTGTCCACCGGCCGCCCCGGGCCGATGATGTTGTCCCACCACCCCGGGCGATCGGGGTCGCCGTGATGCCCCGCCGCATGGGCATCGCCCGTGAGCGCGTGACACACGTAGATCGCATTGCTGCGATCGGCGTTGAGGGTGCCGTACGTCTCGTACGCCACCTCCACCGGGCCGAGCGTGGCCCCCGACTCCAGCACGAGCGGGTCGTCCTGCGCGAACAGGACGACCCGCTGGGTCTCGGTGAGCCCGAGCCCCTCGGCTGGCGTGCTGGTGGTCAGGCGGGTGCCCCCACCCCGGCCGTCGCCTTCGCGATGGCCTGGTCGAGGTCCGCGATGAGGTCCTCGACGTTCTCGATGCCCACCGACAGGCGCACCATCTCGGGCGTCACGCCGGCGAGCGAGAGCTCCTCCTCGTTGAGCTGCGAGTGGGTGGTGGTGGACGGGTGGATCGCCAGCGACTTGGCATCGCCGATGTTGGCGAGGTGGCTGAACAGCTCCAGGTTGGAGATGAACGCCTGGCCGGCGTCGCGGCCGCCGCGGATGCCGAAGGTGAGGATGGCGCCGTAGCCGCCGCTCAGCACCTTGTCGGCCAGCGCGTGGTACTTCGACGACGGCAGGCCCGGGTACTCCACCCACTCCACCTCGGGGTGCGCCTCGAGGTGCTGCGCGATGGCCATCGCGTTGCTGCAGTGGCGCTCCATGCGCAGCGGCAGCGTCTCGATGCCCTGCAGGATCAGGAACGCGTTGAACGGCGACAGCGCCGCGCCGATGTTGCGCAGCAGCACCGTGCGGATGCGACCGATGTACGCGGCCGGCCCGAGGGCGTCGCTCCACACCACCCCGTGGTAGCTGGGGTCGGGCTTCGTGAGGCCCGGGAAGCGGTCGGTGTTGCCCACCCAGTCGAAGTTGCCGCTGTCCACGATGATGCCGCCGATCGACGTGCCGTGGCCGCCGATGAACTTCGTGAGCGAGTGCACCACGATGTCGGCGCCCTGCTCGAAGGGACGGCAGAGGATCGGCGTGGCCACCGTGTTGTCCACGATGAGCGGGACGCCCACGGCGTGGGCGGCGTCGGCCCAGGCCTGGAGGTCGATCACGTCGAGGCTCGGGTTGCCGAGCGACTCCACGAACACCGCGCGGGTGTTCTCGTCGGCCAGGCGGGCCACCGAGGCGGGGTCGTCCTGGTCGGCGAAGCGCACCTCGATGCCGAACTGCGGCAGGGTGTGCGCGAACAGGTTGTAGGTGCCGCCGTAGAGCTGCGGCTCGGTGATGACGTTGTCACCGGCGCGGCAGACGTTCATGAGCGAGTAGGCCACCGCGGCCTGGCCCGAGGCGAGGCAGCACGCGGCGATGCCACCCTCGAGCTGCGCCACGCGCTGCTCAAGGACATCCCACGTGGGGTTCATGATGCGCGTGTAGATGTTGCCCGGCTCGGCCAGCGCGAAGAGGTTCGCGGCGTGCTGGGCGTCGTTGAAGACGAACGAGGTCGTCTGGTAGATCGGCACGGCCCGGGCGTTGGTGGTCGGGTCCGGCACCTGCCCTCCGTGGAGGGCGATGGTCTCGCGGTGGTGGTCGCTCATGCGGCTCGATTCTCCTGCGTGGTGATATGCGTGGTCGGCAAATGCCGAAATAACCTAGTGCATTTGGGGTAATTCCCCAAGGCCGGGCGGGCATGTTACGCCACCCGGGGGGCTAGGCTCGCGTCAGGTGGATACCGCGCAAGACACCGTGCGCGAGGCGGTCGACTGGATCGTCCTCGTCATCGAATCCCTCGGCGCGCTGATCATCGCCATCGGCGTGGTGATCGCGCTCGTGCTGCTGGTGCGCGCCCTCGCGCGCCCCACCGACCCCGGATCGTTCACCCGGGTGCGCCTGGTGCTGGGCTCGTACCTGGTGCTTGGCCTGGAATTCCAGCTCGCCGCCGACGTTCTGAAGACGGCCGTGGCGCCGAGCTTCAGCGAGATCGGCCAGCTCGCCGCCATCGCGGCCATCAGGACGCTGCTCAACTACTTCCTCACGAAGGAGATGGCGGCCGAGAAGGCGGAGCTCGCCGATCGCGGCGAGGACATGCCGCCCCTCCCCAGCCCCCGGCACTAGGGGCCCTCCGTGCCCGACTGGTTCACCGACCTCGTCACCTACGGAGCGGTGCCCGTGCTCGTGGCCATCGGGGTGGTGGCCGCCGGCATCTGCACCCTGCGCGGCCAGTGGCGCACCGGCATGGGCCTGGGGCTCGACTTCTGGCTGGCGGCAGGCCTGCTCACGCTGGCCGTGGCGACTACCTGGAGCACCATCGCCACGGTGGCCGTGATCGTGGGCGTGCGGCATCTGGCCACGTGGTCGATCGACCGCTCCCTCGGGAACAGTCACTCGCGGGGTACGGCCGCTTCCAAGTGACGGTCGCCTGCGGGTGACCGTCGCCTGCAGCGAAACGACAGGGGGCGGACCCGAAGGCCCGCCCCCTTGAAGCGGTACTGCTGAGCCTCACGGCTCGGATGAGCCAGGTGGCTCGGCCTACATCATCCCGCCCATGGCACCCATGCCGCCCATGTTCTGCGGCGCGGCACCCATCGGGCCCATGTCGTCCGGCTTGTTCACCACCACGCACTCCGTGGTGATGATGTTCTTGGCGATCGACGCGGCGTTCTGCAGCGCCGAGCGCGTGACCATCGCCGGGTCGATGATGCCGGCGTCGACGAGGTCGATGTACTCGCCCGTGTCGACGTTCAGCCCCTGGCCGGCGGGCAGCTCGCGCACCTTGCCGACCACGATCGAGCCCTCGAGCCCGGCGTTGTCAGCCAGCTGGCGGAGCGGCTCCTCGAGCGCGCGACGCACGATCTCCACGCCCGTGGCCTCGTCACCCTTCACCTTCGACTTCTGGAGAGCCGGCTCGGCGTTGACGAGCGCCACGCCACCGCCCGGCACGATGCCCTCCTCGAGGGCGGCGCGGGTGGCCTGCAGGGCGTCCTCGACGCGGTGCTTCTTCTCCTTCATCTCGGTCTCGGTGGCGGCGCCGACCTTCACGACCGCCACGCCACCGGCCATCTTGGCGAGGCGCTCCTGGAGCTTCTCGCGGTCGAAGTCCGAGTCGCTGTTCTCGATCTCGACGCGGATCTGCTTGATCCGGCCCTTGATCTCCTCGGGGTCACCGGCACCGTCGATGATGGTGGTGGTGTCCTTGCTCACCACGACCTTGCGGGCGCGGCCGAGCTGCGACAGCTCGGTGTTCTCGAGCTTGAGGCCCATCTCCTCGGAGATCTGCTCGCCGCCGGTGAGGATCGCGATGTCCTCGAGCATGCGCTTGCGGCGGTCGCCGAAGCCCGGGGCCTTCACGGCGATGCCGGTGAAGGAGCCACGCAGCTTGTTGACGATGAGGGTGGCCAGGGCCTCGCCCTCGACGTCCTCGGCGATGATCAGGAGCGGCTTGCCGGTCTGGATCACCTTCTCGAGCAGCGGCAGGATGTCCTTGACGTTCTGGATCTTGCCGCCGTGCGCGAGCACGTAGCAGTCCTCCAGCACGGCCTCCATGCGCTCCTGGTCGGTGACCATGTAGGGCGACATGTAACCGCGGTCGAACTGCATGCCCTCG
The DNA here is from genome assembly GCA_018969105.1 of Acidobacteriota bacterium. Lineage (GTDB taxonomy): Bacteria > Actinomycetota > Thermoleophilia > Miltoncostaeales > Miltoncostaeaceae > SYFI01. The sequence goes on from JAGWYY010000020.1 coordinate 3,736, forward strand.
GTGAACTCGAGCTCCATCCCGAAGGTCTGGCCCTCCTCGACGTTCACCACGCCGTCCTTGCCGACCTTCTCGATGGCGTCGGCGATCACGTCGCCGATCTCACGATCACGGGCGGAAATGGTGGCGACGCGGGCGATCTCCTCCTTGCTGGAGATCTCGCGGCTCTGCTTGTGGATCTCGGCGACGACGGTGTCGACGGCGCTCTCGATGCCGCGCTTCAGACCCATGGGGTTCGCGCCGGCGGCCACGTTCTTGAGGCCCTCGCGCACGATGGCCTGGGCAAGAAGGGTGGCGGTGGTGGTGCCATCACCGGCGACGTCGTTGGTGGCCGTGGCCACCTCGCGCACCAGCTGGGCACCCTGGTTCTCGAAGGGGTCCTCGATGTCGATCTCGCGGGCGATGGTCACGCCATCGTTCGTGATGGTCGGCGCGCCGAACATCTTGTCGATCACGACGTAGCGGCCCTTCGGGCCGAGCGTCACCTTGACGGCGTCGGCGAGGATGTTGACGCCGCTCTCGAGCGCGCGCCGGGCCTCCTCGTGGAACTTGATCTCCTTGGCCATTCTCTAAGCGTCCTTTCGCGTTTCCCGAGGTGCCTTACTTCTTGCCCTTCGCGGCCTTCTTGGGCGCGTCGAGCTTCGCGAGGATGTCGTGCTCGCTCAGCACGACCACGTCCTCGCCATCGATGTTCAGGTCGGTGCCGCCGTACTTCGAGTAGATGACCACGTCACCCACCTCGACATCCGGCGCCACGCGCTCACCATCCACGACGCGACCCGGGCCAACGGCCACGACGGTTCCGCGCTGCGGCTTCTCCTTGGCCGTGTCGGGAAGCACGATCCCACTGGCCGTGACTTCCTCGGACTCGCCCGCGGTCACGATGACGCGGTCACCAAGCGGCGTGATGCTCATCTGTCCTCCATGTCGAATATCTGCGACTGCGGGGCGATCCTCGTGGCACTCGCCCCGCCTGAGTGCCAGCGGGCAAGGTAGGGCACTGCGGCGCGCTTGTCCAGCGGGAACGGTCCCCTATGCGAAATCCCTGCAAAATGACCCACTGATGTGAGCCGCTGGCACTCACCTGCACTGCTGCCATCCACCTAGGGCCACATGACGCCGATGCCATGGTCCTACTGCGGCCGCATCGCCGGGACCAACCCGCACGCGGGGCGGCGGCGGGGCGGCGCGTGAGCGGCCGAGGCGGTAACGTTCCCGGCGTGAACCCCTCGCTGCGCCGCATCTTCCGTGTGGCGATCGTCCTCCTGTCGGCGCTCGTCCTCGCCCTGCCCGCCACGGCAGCCGCCGACGGCCCGAACGCGGGCGTGCAGTTCATGTTCGCGGGCCCGCATACCGAGGGCAACGCCAACCCCGCCGTGACCCTGGTGAATGGCGGGCTCTCCACGGTGACCATCGGGGCGCGCCACGACTACGCGGGCACCTCGACGGGGCCGACGGTGCTGAAGGTCACCCTGCCCCCCGGCGTGCTGCTGGTGCGCACGTCCACCACGATCCCGGCCGTCGGCCCCACGCCGCCCGCGAAGTGGCAGTGCACGGGCCCCCTGCCCACGCTCGAGTGCACGCTGCTCAACAGCCAGGGCAATGGCCCCTACCTGCTCCCCGACTCCCAGAGCGCGGAGCTCATGCTGGTGGTGAAGGGCACCTCGCCGGTGCCGGTAGTGGCCGAGGGGGCAGCCCCCGTGGAGGCGGGCAACGTGACCGCCGAGCTCCACTCGATCACCCCCTCGGGCGACCTCACCGCGAACGCGACCATCCCGGCCCAGGCCGTGGCCGGGCCGCTGCCCCCGCGCATCGTGCTCACCCAGACCGCCTACAACACCCCCAACCCCCAGACCGGCAGTACGCAGGACGGCTTCGACCTGCTGGTGCGCAACGTCGGCGGCCTGCCCGCCACGAGCAACTCCGTGCGCCCGGCCATCCAGATGAGTTCCATCGCGAAGAACCTCGGCGTGCGAGGCCTGAGCCTGAGCGGACGCGCCTGGAAGTGCTCGCCCCCGCAGGACATCACGTGCACGTTCAAGGGCACCGTGGCCGTGGGCGCCGGTGCGGAGCCGCTGAAGATCCGCTGGACGTCGCGCCTCGACGCCGCCGGCCTCTCGAACAACTGGCAGGTGAACGGCACCGCGGGCTTCGCGCCGCAGCCCGAGCCCGTGCCGCCGTCCGGGGCGCCCACCGCCACGGAGCAGGAGCTCGCGACCGGGGCGATCTCCTTCACCGCGTCGGTGCTGGTGCGCGGCAGCAGCACGCTGGCCACCCTGGCCGTGGGCGCCACCGCGCCGAAGGGCATCGAGGTGATCGCCGGGCGGGCCGCCAGCTCGGTGCGCGCGCGCGTGGAGAACGTGGGCACCACCTACGCCCCGGTGGTGGGCGTGCGCATTCGCACGGCGCAGGGCGTGACGGCCACCGTGCCCACCAAGGGCTGGTCGTGCACCGGCACGACCCCCACCTTCACCTGCTCGTCGCCCTCGGTGCACCTGAGCCCCGGACAGGGCAGCAACTTCGACATCGCGCTCTCGGCCGCGAACACCGAGAAGGCCGTGAGCAGCAAGCTCAACCTCGAGCCGCTCGGGCGCAAGATGCGCGTGCGCGGCAAGCAGTTCGAGATCCCCCTGCGCGTGCTCGACCCGGGTGATCCCCAGGCCACGCCGCAGATCTGGTTCAAGGACAAGGCGGGCGCGTTCGTGCAGTGGCGCCACGGCGGCTACACCAAGACCGCCACGCGCGACTCCTTCACCTACCGGCTTGCGGTGGTGAACGACGGCGGTGACGCCCTGACGCCGGGCACGAAGGTGTCGATCGCGCAGAAGATCGGCGGGGGGATCCCCGTGCAGCAGATCACGCCCGGGCCCGGGGTCACATGCGCCAAGGGCGGCGGGGTGCGCTGCACCGTCACCCCCACGTCGCCGGTGCAGCCCGGCACCACCTTCGCCACCGTGCAGGTGACCATCCGGCCCGTGGCCACGGCTGAGCGCGCGGCCATCGGCCCGGTGGAGACACGCGTGGCGGGCATCCCCGGGGTGAACTCCCTGCCCATGAAGCTGCGCATCACCGACAACCCCAACTCCCTGCGCCCGTCGATGAAGGTGACGCAGTCGCCCACCTCGGGCGGCGTGGGCGCCATGGTGATGGCCGTGCAGAACGAGGCCGCCCAGCAGGCCACCGGCCTGCAGGTGACGGGCACCGTGCCGGCGGACATCACCATCACCCAGGCCACGGGCGGCGCGTGGAGCTGCGCCAACGCGGGCAGGAAGCTCTCCTGCACGTACGCCGGCGCGGTTCCGCCGGGCAAGCGGTCGGCGGCGCTCAGCATGCGCATGACCGCCCGCGGCAAGGCCGCCACCCGCCCTGAGATGCAGTGGGACGCCACGGCGGTGGCGCCCGACGGCATCCACCAGCGCGGCATGCGCAAGGGCCCGGTGCCCATCCGCGGGCCCATCTCCATCAACGCCGTGGCCACGCCCACCGTGGTGAGCGCCTCGCGTGATGCCTCGGCCACCCGGCGGCGCATCGGCCTGAACGGCAGCAAGAGCGTGGGCAGCGGCATCTCGCTCGACTACATCTGGCGCCAGCGCTGCACCACGCCCGCCGACGCCGCGGCCCTGGCCGCCTGCAAGGGCAGGACGGCGCCGCGCGCGGTGATCGGCCGGCCCCACGTGGCGTCCACGCACGCCGTGCTGCCCAGGGTGTCGAAGCGCACCGTCTTCGTGTTCGAGCTGCAGATCACCGATGGCAGCGCCGTGAAGAGCCAGCTGGTCTCGGTGACCCAGGCGATCCCGCAGAACGTCAAGGGCGCGGCACCGAAGGCGTCGGGCAGCTCGCCCGACGCCGCGGCCGAGCGCGCCCGGGTGGCCGCGGCGCAGAAGGCGGCGGCCACGCAGCGCGCGAGCAGCAACGCCAACCAGCAAACCACGCGGCAGCGCAACTACTCGAGCAACGCCACCAACGCCCGCAACGAGAACGCCAAGGACGCCCCGCGCGTCACCGTGGAGCGCGGGCCGGTGATCACGGCCGGCAAGGGCGAGTCGGTGGCGCTCACGGCGAAGGGGAGCGGGCGCATCACCTCGGCGGCCACGTATGAGTGGACCCAGGTGTCGGGCACGCACGCGGCCATCGACGATGCCCGCCGTCCCGACGCGCGCATCACCACCCCCGATGTGAGCGAGATCCTCGTGTTCCGCGTGACCGCCCGCGACCCCAGCGGGCTCAGCGCGTCGGCCGAAGTGGCGGTGGCGGTCGACCTCCAGCCCTCGCCGCAATACGGCGCGCTGTCGAGCAAGGCCGCGCAGTCGGCCCGCACGGGCGGGCCCATGCAGGTGAACCTCGGCAGCGGAATCACGGGCACGCTCGCCAGGGTCAAGACGTCCAGCGGGTCGTCGTCCACCGCGGCGTCGTCCAACCAGACGGGCAGCGCCACCTCCTACACCTTCAGCGGCAGCACGTTCTCGATCGGCGCGGTGAAGATCACGGGCGCGAGCGGCACGCTCAACCTCGCCGGCATGCAGATCACCGCCGGCCAGGTGGCCCTGCCGTCGAGCCTGGGCATCGGGCCCATCGCGGTGAGCCCGAGCTCGCCGCTGCTGCTCACCCTGGCGTCGGGTGACCAGCCCGCCACGCTCGTGGGCCAGGTGATCGACACCAACTCGTTCGCACTGCTGCCCCTGCCCGGCGGCTGGTCGGGCAACACCACCATCACCTTCGGCAGCAGCAGCTGGAGCGTGGATGCCAGCGCCGTGGGCGACGGCGACGGCACCGTGAGCATGTCCGGCACCCTCTCGCAGAGCGGCACCTACACCCTGCAGGTGCAGGGCGACAACCTGCTGCACATCGCGTCGGCCACCATCGACGTGTCGGGGCAGATCAGCAACGCCACCGGATCGGTGCAGTCGAGCATCACCGGCACCCTGGCCCAGCCCGTGGAGCTCGCGCCGGGCGTGAACGTGCCATCGCTCACCGCCACGTGGTCGCCGGGCGCCAAGGGCGCCCCGGTGGTCACCGGCAGCGGCGCGGTGCAGATCATCAGCGGTGGCACGAGCATCCAGGTGAACGCCGCCGTGGCGTTCACCAGCTCGGCCACGTGGAACCTCACGCTCACGGGGTCGGGCAACGCGTCGTGGTCGCCCGTGGCGGGGCTCACCATCACGCCGAGTGACCTCTCGGGCAGCGTCGGCATGAGCAACAGCGCCTGGCAGTGGAACATCACGGGCAAGGTGAGCCAGTGGAACGTGACCAGCGTGCTCACGCTCAACAACATCCAGCTCGACCTGACGAACCAGTGCTCGGGCAACTCGCCCCCGTGCCCCAATGGGTCGATGTTCTTCGGCATCGACGTGACGGCCGTGCTCGACCCGCCGCTGATCTCGCCCATCACGGCGCAGGCCGACGCCATCATCGGCCTGGGATCGGGCGGCGGCTTCTCGATGAGCGCCAGCCTCGGCACCATCAACATCGCCCCCGGCATCAGCCTCACGGCTCCGGCCCTGAACGTGGCGTGGAACATGCCGGCCGGGTCGGTGCCCAGCGGCACGGGCATGCCCAGCTTCAGCAACGCCTCCGAGGGCGGCTTCGCCATCAGCGCCACCGGCGGGCTCAACGTGCCGGGCCTCGGGTCGTTCAACCAGATCATGGCCAACATCACCTCGAAGGGGTGGAGCCTGGGCGGCTTCGATCCCGATGGCGTATCGCTGGCGGGCGGCAACGGCAGCCAGAGCAGCACCTACTTCGGGTGGAGCTCGTTCGCGGCCACCATGACCGCCGACGTGCCGGGCTTCGGGACGCAGGTGCTCAACCTGATCCCCGGCAGCATCGCCGTGACCGGCGGCTACGTGGCGCCCTCGTGGTTCTCGAAGATGACCGGCGGCAACCCCCCGCCGGCCCTCGGCACCATCCAGTTCAACCCGTCCAACGGGTTCTTCACCGCGAGCATCGCGCTGCCCGGGGCCTTCAACCTGCCGGGCGGCGGGTCGAAGATGAACGCCGTGGGGCTGTCGTTCGAGCTCCAGAACAACTCGGCGGGCCTCACGGTGATCGCCGGCGCCACGGTGAACCTCTCCGTGAAGGGCATGAGCGGCGGATCGATGACGAGCGCGCCGCAGCTCGACCTGGACATGGGCTTCGACGTGACCACCCAGACCGTGCAGGCGTCCCTGACCTTCCTCGACCCCGCGGGGTGGAACAACGCCTTCGACGTGCAGGGCCTCACGGTCAATGAGGCCTCGTTCACGCTCTCGCTGAACCTCGACACCATGATCCCGGGCCTGTCGCTGCTGGCCTCGGGCGCTCTGCCCGAGAGCATCACCGGGCCGTTCTCGGTGCCCAACCAGAGCCAGATCCCCATCACCGTGGGCGCGGAGCTCAGCGATACCAACCCCTGCGTGGAGTTCCAGGTGGGCAACACCAAGGGCACGCAGGAGGTGCTGCAGGTGGGCGGGGGCGTGGCCACCGCGAACTACTTCGAGTTCATCCTCGCCCCCACCGGCTGCCAGCTCTCGCCGCAGAGCCAGCCGATCCCGGCCGGCTTCCAGATGGCCTTCGACGGCAGCCTGCTGGGCGCCACGGTGGACGTCTCGGCCGCGGTGTTCCTCGAGCCCAACACCAGCTTCACCGCCAACGTGGATATCGGGGCGTTCGGGCTCGGCGGCCTGCAGTTCCAGCAGACGAAGATCGGCGTGAGCATCGACGAGGCCACCCAGGTGAACGACGTCTCGTTCGCGGGCGGCTTCACGGTGTTCGGCAACGGCGTGTCGGTGTCCGGCAGCCTCGACCAGAACAAGGCCACCACCACGGCGTCGCTCACGGTGTCGGAACTCGGGCAGTGGAAGGTGGACGGCTTCTCGCTGCAGGACATGAAGGTGAGCGCGCAGGTCACCTTCGGGCCCGGCGTGAACGACGTGGACGTCTCGGCCTCGGGCAAGTTGAACATCCTCGGGCAGATCGTCGACGTCCAGGACTTCCAGGTGCAGGAGGACAACGGCGTCGTCGAGGACGTCGAGTTCAACATCACCACCTCGGTGGGCATCGCCGATGCCTTCACCGCCAACGGCAACTTCTTCATGCAGTACTCGGAGTCGTCGGGCATCTTCGACCTCAACGCCTCGGTGGTGCTCACCACGGCGGCGGGCTTCTCCATCGGCACCGCGCAGAACCCCGCCACCCTCGACATCTCGCCGCAGTGCACCAGCTTCGAGGGCCCGCTCGCGTTCAACCCCGTGTTCACGGCCGTGCTCGAGGGCACCATCGCCTACCAGGACGGCTGCAAGGAGCAGGTGCAGAACGCCCAGGGCCAGATGGTCACCCCCGCCGCCGGCGACTTCTCGTTCGCGGCTGACGACGTCACGCTCTCGCTCGGGCCCTTCGACGCCCAGGGCAGCGTGTCGCTGGGTGATGTGGGCGGGGTGGCGTACGCCACCGTCTCCACCACGGTGCAGCTCTCGCCACAGAGCACCAACAACGAGGTGTCGCTCTTCGGCAACTTCCAGAGCAACGGCAACTTCGCCTTCAACGGCAGCGCCACCCTCGACCTCGCCGGCTTCAACCTGAAGACCGATGTCAGCGCGTCGAACCAGAACGGCAACGTGTCGGTGGCGGGCAGCGCCCAGCTCTCGATCGCCGGCACCCAGGTGGACATCGCCGGCAGCTTCAGCGAGATCGACGGCGCCCCCAGCACCACGCTCACCGGGGCGATACCCGCGCTCTCGCTGGGCGGCTACGACGTGGGCAACGCGAGCATCACGCTCACGCAGTCGCCCGTGGAGATGGGCGTGGCCGCGGCCGTTGCCATGCAGGTGGGCAACCCGTCCTGGGGGCAGATCCAGGCACAGGGCCAGATCTCGTTCGTCGAGAACTTCGCCACGCCCAACTCGCCGCTGTTCTTCGCGTCGCTCGACGGCTCGATGGGCATCCCCTCGCTCGGCGCATCGGTGAACGGCTCCGTGCAATTCGGTGACTGCACCAACAACTGCACCCAGCCCGCACCCGTGGACTTCGTGCTGAACGGCAGCATCGGAACCTCGGGCTTCTGGTTCAACACGTCCATCAACATGTCCACCACAGGCGAGTTCCAGGCCACGGGCACCACGGGCGGCAACCTGTGCTCGGGCACGATCGACCTGGTGTTCATCCAGGCGCAGGCCTGCTTCGACTACTCGCTCAACCTGTTCCTCGGCAGCGTGGCGCCATACGGGGCGGTGTCGGCCAGCGCCGGCGCGGACATCCAGGTGCAGACCTGGGATGCCTCGCCCTGGTACGCGCCGTGGCGATGGAGCTGGGGCAGCTGGCACACCTACGGCTTCAACGTTGACGCCAGCCTGCAGCTCGATCCCTTCCAGGTCTGCGTGGGCGTGATGGGGGCCAACCTCTGCGTGTAGCCGCGGGGCGCGCGGTTCTTACATTTCCCGACGCTTTCCCGAACGCGGGGCTCGCACGATTCGCCAAAACGCTTCGTAGGGTGCCCGCCCGTGAAACCCCGCCACGTAATCGCCACGAGCGTTCTCGGCGCGCTGGTCATCGCCCTCATCGCCGTCATCGGCCTGGGAGCGCTGCCGCTGGGACCCGACGCCTCCCCTGAACGGCGCGCGGTCGAACGGCCCACGGCCGCGTCCGCGCCGGAGCCCGCCCCGCTCGCGGTGGATCCCGTCGCGGCTGCCGCCGTGCCCGGGCCGGATGATCAGCGGGGCCGGTGCCATGACCGCGACGGCCGCCAGCAGGCGGCGCGTGACGACCGGCGAGGCACCGGACCACGCGGCGGCGCACCACGCGGCGGCGGAGGCAGTGCATGAGGCCCGCCGACGTGACCCGTCGCACCATCCGCCTCTACGCGCTGCTGGGGTCGCTGCTGGCGGCACTTGGCGTGGGCGTGGCGCTCGGCGCCGACCCCTATCCCGATCCGCCGCCCGCCCCGGCGTCGGCGTCGGTGCAGGCGCAGGCATGGACCACGGCACCGGCCGATGCCGGGGCCCGCTACGACGACTGGTCGGGCCAGTCGTGAGGGATGGCCTCGCCTGGTGGCTCACCTCGCGGGCCACGGGAATCGTGGCCTACCTGGCGCTCACCGGCAGCATGCTGGCGGGCCTGGCGTCGCGCACCCGCACGGGGCAGCGCATCACGTCGCCGCTGGGCAGGCTCGAGTGGCACAAGGCGCTGTCGGTGGCGGGCCTGGTGCTGGCGGTGGCGCATGTGCTCACGCTGCTCGGGAGCGCCCGCGACTTCTCGCCAATCGAGTTGCTGGTGCCGGGCGCCATGCCCTACCGGCCGTTCTGGGCGGCGCTTGGCGTGGTGGGCTTCTGGGCGCTCATCGCCATCGCCATCACGGGCCCCATGCGGTCGCGCCTCGGCCCCGGTGCCTGGCACTGGATCCACCGGGCGGCCTACGCGGTGTTCATCGCGGTCACGGCCCACGGCGTGATGATGGGCACCGACTCCGGCCGCCTGCCCATGCTGCTCGTATACGTGGCGGCCATCGCGCTGGTGGGCGGCATGGTGATCAGGCGCGTCATCGCACCGCCATCACCGGTCAGGAAGCCGGCAGCCTCACGACGGCCCTGAGGCCCCGGCCCCCGGGGCCGTCCTCCAGCGCCACCGTTCCCCCGGCGCCCTCCACCAGACGCCGCACGATCGGCAGCCCCAGGCCCGACCCGGCCCCGGCCCGCGAGGTGGGTGCCCGCCAGAAGCGGTCGAACGCGTGCGCCTTGCCATCGGCGTCGAGCCCCGGGCCCGTGTCGGTGACGGAGATCTCGACGACCTCCCCGGCGTCGGCCACGCCGACCGTGACCACCGCGCTGTCCCCGGACGGCCCCACGGGTGACTGTCCCGCCGCTGCGACCGTCGCCACGGCAGCCACCGCGTTGTCGATGAGGTTGTCCACCACCTGCTCCAGCACGCCGTCGGCCACCCGGGCGTGCAGGCCCGGGGCCACGCGGGGCAGCACCTGCACGCCCGACTCGGCCGCCAGGTCGACCCAGGCGTCCGCGCGCTCGGCAACCAGGGCGGACACGTCCACGCGCACCGCCGGGGCCTCCCCGCGCTCTGCGCGCGCCAGCACCAGCAGGCTGTCCACCATCTGCGCGAGGCGGTCCACCTCTGCGATGGCGGCCTGGGCGTCGGCGTCACCGGCGGGGCCGGCCTCGGCCCCCAGGTTCTCGATGCGCAGCCGCATGGCGGTGAGCGGCGTGCGCAACTGGTGCGAGGCGTCCGCCACGAAGGCCTCCTGCGAGCCCACGAGGTCTTCCACCTGCGCCACCATGGCGTTGAAGCGGTGCGCCAGCGCGCGCACCTCGGGCGGGCCCTCGTCCTCCGGCGCCCGCGCGGCGAGGTCGCCCGCCCCCACGGCATCCGCCGTCTGCTCGAGCCTGCTGAGCGGACGCGCCACCCACCGCGCGATCAGCCACCCCACCAGCGCCACGGCCAGCAGGGTCACCACGCCCACGGCCGCCAGCAGCAGCCAGTACTTCGTGGCGCCCTCGCTCACCTCCGACGCCGGATAGGTGATGCGCACGGCCCCGTACACGGTGCCGCCGGCCGCCACGGGCACCGCCACGTAGAGCAACTGGGTGCCGAGGGTGTCGGAGTACCGGCTGCCGGTGGCCACGGTGCCACCGAGCGCCGTGCGCACCTCGGGGCGCGTGCGCAGGGTGCGCCCGCCCGGCGCCGGCGGGTCGGTGTCGGAGATGACCGTGCCCGCGGAGTCGGTCACCGCCACGCGCGCACCGGTCTCGGCGGAGTAGCCCTCAGTCACCCGCGCCACGTCGGCCTGCCCCGCCACGGTGGGCTGGCGCACGTCGTCGGTCACCAGGGAGGCCACCACCCCGGCGTCGCGCTCCATCCTCAGCAGGAGGTCCTGCTCGAGGTTGTGCTCGTGCGTGATGCCCAGCGGCACCATCAGCACCACCAGCACGACGATGGTGAGGATGATGTAGCCGGCGACGATGCGCCGGGTCACGCCGCGGGAACCCCGAGCCGGAAGCCCACGCCGCGCACGGTCTCCACCCACGAGGGGTCACCGAGCTTGCGCCGCAGCGATGACACGTGCACGTCGATGGCCTTGGTCTGCACCGCCCACGTGGTGCCCCACAGGCGCCGGAGCAGGTCGTCGCGGCTCACCACCGCCCCGGGGTCGTGCATGAGCATCGAGAGGATGTCGAACTCACGCGGCGTGAGGTGCAGCTCGTCGTCGCCCATGGTCACGCGCCGGGTGCGCATGCTCATCACGAGGGGCCCGGCCGTGAGCTCGTCGGGCTCGTCGCCGTCCACCGCGGCGTCGCCGATCCGGCGCATCACGGCGTTGATGCGCGCGATGAGCTCACGCAGCCCGAAGGGCTTCACCACGTAGTCGTCGGCGCCGATCTCCAGCCCCACCACGCGGTCCACCTCCTCGCCGCGGGCCGTCACCATGATGATGGGCACGCGGCTGCGCGCGCGCATCTGGCGCGCGACGTCGTAGCCGTCCATGTCGGGGAGGCGCAGGTCGAGCAGCACGAGGTCGGGCTCGGGCGCCGCCAGGGCATCCGCGCCAGTGGCCACCCGCTCCACGTCGAACCCCTCGCGGCGCAGGCCGTCGGCCAGGGGGATCGCGATGGAGTCCTCATCCTCCACTACCAGGAGCCTCATGGGCGCAGTATCGCGGTGCACGCACCCGAATGACCGCCTTTGACATTTCCTTACCAAAGTCTTGAAGCACCCCCGCTCGTGCATCACAGGTCGCCACATACGGGCGACTTAGGGTGGCGGCATGAACAAGCGCGGAGTCATCATCCTCAGCACGCTCTTCGGCCTATTCGCCCTCAGCTTCGGGGTGCTCGGAGTGCGTGCCCTCACGCTGGGCCCCGATCCGGCACGGCCCGACCAGGCACAGCTCGCCGCACGCACCGTGGCGGCCAACCAGCTCGAGAAGAAGATCGCCATGGCGCGGGCCAACACGCCGCCGGCCCTGCCGGCCGTGCCTGACCGGGTGCAGGTGTCGGCGTCCACCCCCGGCGCCTCGAACAGCGGCGCCACGTCGAACGGCGTCGCAGCCGCAACGCCCGTGCAGGCGACCCCGCCCACCACGCAGGCGCGTGGCGGCGAGTACTACGACGAGGGCGAGGAGTACGGGGACGACGGCAACGACTACGAGAGCGCGCGCGGCGATGACCGCGGATACGGGGGCGACAATGAAGACGACTGACCGCAGCAAGCGCCGGGTGCGCTGGACCGCCATCGGCGGCACCGCCCTCATGGGCGTGGGCGCGGCCGTGGCCATCGGCGCCAACCCGTTCCCGCACAGCGACCGCCCGAAGGACGCCGACGTGGTGGCGCTCGAGAAGCGCGAGAAGGCGCTGGCCACCGAGGCCACGCGCGTGAACGCGCTGAACGCCGAGCGATGGGCGTCGTACAGGGTGCAGCTGGCGTCGCGCAACAAGGAGATCGCGGCAGTGCGCGCCGCCAACGCCCAGGCGCTGGCCTCAGCCTCGACGGCGTCGTACGGCGGCTACTCGTCGGGCGGATCGTCGGGCGGATCCTCGGGCGGTTACGCGTCAGCGCCCGCGGCCACCTACGTGCCTGCCGCGCCGGTGGCGAGCTCGGGGTCGTCATGAGCACGGCCACCGAGGGCATCGCGGCAGGGGCAACCGGGGCGGCCGGGGCGGCGCGCACCGACCACGCCCTGCTGCGCCACGCGTTCCGCGCGATGGGCACCGATGTGCTGTTGGTGCTCGACGCCGCAGACGACCACGCCTCGCGTCAGGCGCTGCGCGACGCCGAGGCCGAGATGCGCCGCATCGAGGCCGTGGCCAGCCGCTTCAACCCGTCATCGGAGCTCTCGCTGCTGAACGCCGCGGGCGAGGCCGAGGTGTCGGCCGACCTGCTGCGGCTCATCACCCTGGCGCTGGCCATGCGCGACGCCACCGGCGGGCGCTTCGACCCCACGGTGCACGAGGCCGTGGTGTCGGCCGGCTACGACCGCTCGCTCGACCGCCTGCCGGCCGACGCCGGTGCCGCCGGCCCGGCCATGCCGGCGGGCGGCGACGTGCAGGTTGACCTGCGCACGGGCCGCGTGACGCTGTCGCAGGGCACCTGCCTCGACCTCGGCGGCATCGCCAAGGGCTGGACCGCCGACCGCCTGGCCGACGACCTCGGAATGCACGGCCCCTGCCTGGTGAGCCTGGGCGGCGACATCGCCGTGCGCGGGCTGATGACCGGCGAGCCGTGGCCCGTGGAGGTGATGCACGCCGCCGACCCGCGGGTGATCGGCCTGCGCCGTGGCGGCATGGCCACCTCCGGCACCGACCGGCGGCGCTGGACGCGCGACGGCGTGCAGATGCACCACGTGATCGACCCCATCACGGGCCTCCCCAGCGACACCGACCTGCTTCGCGTGACGGTCGTGGCCGACGACGCCGCCACGGCCGAGGCATGGGCCACCGCACTGCTGGTGTCGGGCAGCGAGCAGGGTGCCCGCGAGGCCATCTCCCGCGGCCTGGCCGCGGTGCTGGTGACGCGCGACGGCAGGGTGGTCACCACCGGATCGCTCGCGGACGGTGAGGCATGAACCTGATCACGGGAATCACCGACGTGCCGTTCTGGTGGATGCTCGCCCGGGTCTCGGGCATCGTCGGCTACCTGCTCATCGTGGGCAGCATGGTGTCGGGCGTGGTGCTGCACACCCGCCTGGTGCAGAAGCTGGCGTCGCCGATGGCGCGCATGGAGTGGCACAGGATCCTCGCCCTGCTCGGCCTGGCGCTGGTGGCGCTGCACGGGGTGGCGCTCGTGATGGACAACTACGTGACGGTCACCTGGGCCGACCTCTTCGTGCCGGCAGGCACCGAGTACCGCCCGCTCTGGGTGTCGTTCGGCGTGCTGGCCATGTGGCTCATGCTCATCGTGTCGCTCACGGCGATGTGGAGGAAGCACCTGGGCGCGAAGGCCTGGAAGGCCATCCACCTGGCGAGCTACGGGGTGTTCATCACCGCTACCGTGCATGGGCTCATGGCAGGCACCGACAGCAACCAGCCCTGGATGCTGGGCATCTACGTGGCGTCCACCGCGCTGGTGGCCGGCGTGGCCGCCCGCAGGCTCATCGCCGGGCCCAACGCGCCGCTCAAGCGCCGCAGGGCAACGGGCGACGCGCAGCGGGCCGGGGGCGCGCCCTCCGCGGGGGTCGGCGAGTGAGCATCCCGCCCTGGGCCCGCTGGGCACTGGCCGCGGTGCTCGTGCTCGGCGTGGCCGGGGCGGGAGTGGCGGCCAACCTCGCCGTGCTGGGATCGTCGGGCGACGACACGCGGCTCGGCACCCTGAGCGCGGGGTCGCTGGCATCCACGCCGCAGGCACCGCCGACGTCCGCGCGCCCCGAGCAGGGCATGCCGAACGCAGGGGCCCCGGGCGGCGAGAGCATGGATGTCGCCGGCGGCGCGCCCGATGAGGAGCACGACGGCGCCCACGATCAGGACGACGACTGACCCGCGCCGGCGCGGGCTTTCTGGCCAGCAGGGATCGAGCGGGTCTAGAGCAGCGCGGGCGCGCAGCCGGGACCGGGGACGTGGGGCCCTCCGGCGTCGCAAGCACCGGTGGGCTGCAGCGGAACCCCCAGCACCACGCGCAGCACCTCGAGCGCGTCAGGCGCGTCGGCTTCCTCCAGGGCGTCGCGGGCCAGGGCGTCGCAGGCAATCGCGCGCAGGGCGTCCTCGGCCTGCGTGCTGATGCCCCACATCGCGAACCGGTCGCAGTGCAGCACCACGCCCTCGCACGCCGAGTGCACCAGCCAGGCATCGGTGGGGCGCGTGAGCGCGGCATCGGCCGCCAGGTGCAGCAGGTGCGCCTCCCGCGCGAGGAGGCCGCGCTCGCCGGGGTCGGGCTCGCATTGGGCCGCCAGAAGCCGGTCCGAGGCCAGGGCCTCGATCTCGTCCGCCACGCGCTTCCAGGACGGGCACATGCAGCACCACCTGAGCAATTGACCGGTCGGTACGAAATCTACGCGCGGCTTCGGCCACCCCCCGGAGCCGATCGGGTTCTCCCGAATCGCCTGCCACGAAAAAGCATGCTCGTTCCGCGCGTTTGCGTATTCTCTTTCGCGTGCGTAAGGAAGCGCCAGCCCCCGGACGTCTCTCAGATGATGAATACGACCTCGACACCGTCGTGGCGTCGTACTGGGACCCGGTGCTGCAGTGGATCCGGGCCACGGGAAAGGTGCGTGGCGGTGAAGCCGACGAGGTGCGGCAGGAGGTCTTCCTGCGCGTCACCAAGGAGATCCGCGCGGGCAAGCGCTACCGGCTCCCCTTGGGCGCGGCGATCTTCCAGATCACCAACTGGACGATCCGCGGGTACGTGTCGGGGGCGGCGGGCAGGCGCGAGCGCGAGCAGCCCTTCGGCGAGCACCCGGGCGACGAGCCCTTCGACTTCGGCGCCGAGGCGGAGATCGACCAGGTGGGGCAGGACGAGCTCGTGGAGGAGCTCTTCGCCCGCCTCGGCGACCGCGAGGGCACGCTCATGACCCTGCACTACCTGCAGGGACTCGACCTGGCCGAGGTGGCGGCGGCCATGGACATCACGTCGAACAACGCGCACCAGATCCACTTCCGCGCGAAGCAGCGCATCCACGCGTGGCTCGTGGAGGGGGACGCATGAGCGGCATCGACGCCCTGGCCGAGGAGTTCCGCCGCGCGTACGTGGCGGGCGAGCATCCCGACGCCGCGGAGTTCCTCGACCGCGCGCCCGAAGCCGACCGCGAGGAGCTCGGCCGGCGCATGCGCCTGGTGCTGGCCGATGAGCCACCACCCGACCCTGCGCCCGAGACCCTTCTCATGGTGCAGGCCATGCTGCGCGGAGAGCCTCCACTGCTGGAGCTGCGCACGGCGAAGGGCATGACGCGCGACCAGGTGGTGAGCGACCTGCGCGAGGAGCTCGGGCTCGAGCCCGCCGACGAACAGCGCGTGGCCGAGTACTACCACGAGCTCGAGACCGGCCAGCTGCCGCTCGCGGGGATACGCGACCGGGTGTTCGAGGCCGTGGCCAAGGTGATGGGCGTGGCGCGGGCATCACTGCTGCTGCAGGGGCCGGAGGGCCGCGGCGCGGGCGCTCCGCAGGTGGTGTACGCGCGGGCCGAGCCCGGCGTGGAGGTGGGTTTCGCGATGCTGGCCGAGCCGCCCGGCGAGCGCGACGCGGTGGACGACCTCTTCACGGGCGGGCCGGGATGACCCCCGCCGGGCGCCGCGAGTCGGATCCGCGCGCCGAGGCACTCCTCATGCGCTTCACCAGCCGCTTCGGCGCGGTGGACGGCCCCGTGCCCGTCGACGCCCTGGCCACCGACCTTCTGGGCCTCTTCGTGATCGAGAGCGACGACATCGAGGTGTCGGGGCTGCTGGTGCCCGACACCCGCTACGTCTACCTCAACGCCCGCGAGGCCCGCGAGAGCGCCGGGCGCAGGCGCTTCACCCTGGCCCATGAGATCGGCCACTGGGTGTGCCAGTGCGACGAGGGCCGGTCCGAGAGCCCCGAGCCCATCATGTGCCGCCCGGCCGACATGTCGGCCAAGGTGGACACCGCGCTGGAGCGCGAGGCCAACAACTTCGCCGCATCGCTGCTCATGCCCGAGGGCCGGGTGCGTGACGCCGCGAACCGGGGCATGGACGTCGACGCAGCGGCCGAGCTGTTCGGCGTGAGCGACATCGCCATGGAGTGGCGGTACTTCAACCTGGAGATCACCGACCAGCGGCCAAAGCGCAGCTAGCGCCGGGGGACGGTCACCCAGACCTCACAAATTCGCTTCCCGGAA
>JAGWYY010000021.1 GCA_018969105.1 Acidobacteriota bacterium
CCCGGCCCCTGCTCCGGCCCCCTCGCCTACCCCCGCGCCTCCCCCGGCGCCGACCCCGGCTCCGTCGCCCACGCCCAGCCCCGCTCCCTCGCCGGCTCCCGCGCCGACCCCCGCACCGGGATCGCAGAAGGTGATCGCCTACTTCCCGGCCTGGGGCGTGTACGGCCGCAACTACCACGTGGCCGACATCCCGGCGGACGGGCTCACCCACGTGAACTACGCGTTCTCGAATGTCGCGAACGGCCGCTGCGTGCTCGGCGACCCCTACGCCGACATCGACCGCTTCTACCCCGGCGACTCCTGGGACGCCGGCAGCATGCGCGGCTCGTTCAACCAGCTGCGCAAGCTCAAGGCCGCGCACCCCGGCCTGCGCGCGATGATCAGCGTGGGCGGCTGGACGTGGTCGAAGGGCTTCTCGGACGCCGCGCTCACCGACGCGTCGCGTCGTGAGTTCGTGTCGTCGTGCGTGAACCTGTACCTGCGCACCGACTCCAACGGTGATGGCGTGCGCGACGGCTACGGCGACGTGTTCGACGGCATCGACATCGACTGGGAGTACCCGGTGTCGGGCGGCGACTCGGGCATGGTCAACCGACCGGAGGACAAGCACAACTACACGCTGCTGATGGAGGAGTTCCGCCGCCAGCTGAACGCCCTCGAGGCGTCGGACGGCGTGAACCGGAAGTACGAGCTGAGCATCGCCGCGCCGGCCGGAGTGGACAAGATCGCCAACCTCGAGGTGAGTGCCCTCGCGGCCCCGCTCGACTTCATCAACGTGATGACCTACGACTTCCACGGCGCATGGGACAACGTGACCGGGCACAACGCCCCGCTGGTGTCGCCGCAGGGGTCGCCCGGAGACTCCCGGTACGACCAGACGGACGCCATCGCGGCGTTCCTCGACGGTGGCGCGCCGGCGTCGAAGGTGACCCTCGGCCTGCCGTTCTACGGACGCGGCTGGGTGGGCGTGGGCACGGCCGACAACGGCAGGTTCCAGCCCGCCACGGGTGCCTCGGCCGGCACCTGGGAGCCGGGCATGCTCGACTACAAGGACCTCGCGGCCAACTACGTGGGCAAGCCGGGATGGACCCGCCTCTGGGATGACGTGGCGAAGTCGCCGTACCTCTGGAACGCCGGCACCCGCACCTTCATCTCGTACGACGACGCCGAGTCGCTTCGCACCAAGGCGGCATGGGCCCGCGCGCGCGGCCTGGGCGGCGTGATGATCTGGGAGCTCTCGGCCGACACGTCGGGCAGGGCACTGCTCAACGCCGTGAACGACGGACTGGGTGGCGCGCCGGCTCCGCAGCCGACGCCTGCGCCGGCACCCACGCCTGCGCCCACGCCGGCTCCGAGCCCCACGCCAACGCCCGCTCCCACTCCGGCACCCACGCCTGCGCCGACGCCGGTGCCGACCCCGACGCCCACGCCGGCACCCACTCCGGCACCGCAGCCGACCCCGGCGCCGGCGCCGGCTCCGAGCGGCCTGCGCGTCACGGGCACGATCACCTCGGACTGGGGAATCGGGTACTGCCGTGACGTCGAGGTGATGAACCCGGGCACGGCGGCCGTCGACTGGGACGTGCCGGTCACCGTGGACGGACGCATCTCGTCGCTCTGGAACGGCAGGGCAGCCGGTGGCGCGACCACGGGGACGATCCGCGTGAGCGGTGAGTTCTGGAACGCCCGCCTGGAGGCCGGGCAGAAGGTGACGTTCGGCTACTGCGCCGGCCGCGAGGCCAGCGCGCCGCAGCCGGCCCCGGCACCTGCACCCACGCCGACGCCCGCGCCGGCACCCACGCCGGCACCCACGCCTGCGCCGAGCCCGGCACCTGCACCCACGCCGACGCCGACGCCCGCGCCCGGCGCCACCACGGTGACGCGCACGATCACGACGGACTGGGGCAGCGGCTTCTGCGCCGACGTGACCGTGCGACCCGCCTCGGTGGTGCCCGTCACGTGGTCGGCCGAGCTGCGGGTGGGCGGCCGGATCACCAGCATCTGGGACGCCACCACGCCCGGCTCGTCGGGCACGGTGACGGTGCGCGGGGCGGCGTGGAACCCCACGGCGTCGTCCGCATCGCCGGCGAAGTTCGGGTACTGCGCCCAGCGCTAGCGCCGTAGGGCGGGCACGGGGCGGCGGTCTCGGTCAGACTGCCGCCCCGTGAACGTCCCTCTCTGGGCATGGATCGCCCTCGTCGTCGGCACGGTCCTCGTGATCGCCGTCGACCTGCTCTTCATCTCGAAGGGCGACAAGGAGATGAGCCTTCGCAGCGCGCTGGCCTGGACCGGCGTATGGCTCGGGCTGGGGCTGCTGTTCGCGCTGGTCGTGGGCATCGCGTTCGACGCCAAGTACGCAACCGAGTACCTGTCGGGCTTCCTGCTCGAGTACTCGCTGTCGATGGACAACGTGTTCGTGTTCATCGTGCTCTTCGCGTTCTTCGTGGTGCCGCCGGCGGCGAAGCTGCGGGTGCTCACCATCGGCATCCTCATCGCGCTCGGCCTCAGGCTCATCGCGATCCTCGTGGGCGGCGTGCTCATCGCGAAGGCCGAATGGGTGCTCTACATCTTCGGGGCGTTCCTGCTCTACACCGCGTGGAAGCTCATCAAGCACGCCGACGAGCCCGCCGACCCCGAGCACTCGCGCATCCTGAAGTTCCTCAAGAAGCGCCTGCCGCTCACCGGCACGTACGAGGGCCAGAAGTTCCGGGTGAGGGTGGGCGAGAAGTGGATGTACACCACGCTCACGCTGGTGCTCGTGATGCTCGCGGGCACCGACCTGGTGTTCGCGCTCGACAGCATCCCGGCGGCCTTCGGCGTCACCCGCGAGCCCTTCCTGGTGTTCGCCGTGAACGCCTTCGCACTCATGGGCCTGCGGTCGCTCTTCTTCGTGCTCGAGGGACTCGTGGACCGCTTCCCGTACCTCACCTACGGCCTCGCCGTGGTGCTGGCGTTCGTCGGCGCCAAGATGATCGTGAAGGACTTCTGGCACCCGCCCATCTGGCTGTCGCTCGCCGTGATCGTGGGGGTGCTCGGCACCAGCATCCTCTACAGCTGGTTCAAGACGAAGCCGCCGCGCCCGGCCTGACACAGGTCCCGCGCCGGTCGCCGTTCGGCGGGGGTGAGCCGGCACGGGGATACCATGGCCCGCGGTGGACCAGCTCTCCGTCGTATCCCTCGCCGTCGCCTTCGCGGCCGGCTTCGTGTCATTCGTGTCGCCATGCGTGCTGGCGCTCGTGCCCGGCTACCTGTCGTTCATCTCGGGCGTGCCGGCCGACCAGGTGGACAAGCGCTGGAAGGCGGTCATCCGCCCCACCGCCGCGTTCGTGCTGGGCTTCGGGATCATGTTCGCGCTGTTCGGCGCGAGCGCGGGGCTGATCGGCCGCTCCCTGGCGCGCGACCGCGAGGTGCTCAACCTCGTGGCCGGGATCATCCTCGTGGTGTTCGGCGTGGCGATGATCGTGCTGCCGCGCCTCGGGTGGTTCCAGGCCGATCGGCACGTGCGCCTGTCGCGGCGCCCCGAGACCCTCATCGGCGCCGGGCTCGTGGGCGCGGCCTTCGCCGCGGGCTGGACCCCCTGCATCGGGCCGATCCTCGGCAGCATCCTCACCTACGCCGCGCCCACGGGCTCGCCGGCCGCGGGCGCGCTGCTGCTGTTCGTGTACTCGCTCGGGCTGGGAATCCCGTTCCTGCTCGCCGGCATCTTCATGACGCAGACGCTCTCGGCATCGAAGTGGCTCCGTGATCGCTGGTACGCCGTGAATGCCATCGGCGGCGCGCTGATGATCGTGCTGGGCATCATGATCCTCACCGGTAACCTCGAGCGCATCACCCAGCGCCTCGCCACCATCGGCTTCGCCGGCCTCTAGGAGTCCTCGTGCGCATCGTGTCCCTCGTCGGGAACCGGCCCCAGTTCGTGAAGGCCGCGCCCCTCTGCATCGCCCTCCGCGCCCAGGGCGATGAGGTGCTCGTGCACTCGGGCCAGCATTACGACCCCGAGCTCGCGGACCTCTTCTTCGACGAGCTGGGCATCCCGAGCCCCGACCATGCGCTCGAGGTGGGCCCCGGAACTCCCGTGCACCAGATCGCCACCATCATGGAGCGCTTCGAGGGCGTGCTGCGCGATGAGCAGCCCGATGCGGTGCTGGTGTACGGCGACACCACCACCACGCTGGCCGGGGCGCTCACCGCCGCCAAGTGCGGCGTCCCCCTCGCGCACGTGGAGGCCGGGCTGCGCTCGTTCGACCGGTCGATGCCCGAGGAGCAGAACCGGGTGGTCACCGACCACCTCTCCGACGTGCTGCTCTGCCCCACCCGGCAGGCCGTGGACAACCTCGCCGCCGAGGGGATCGCCCAGGGGGTGCACCTGGTGGGCGACGTGATGTTCGACGCCAGCCGCATGTTCGCGCCCCTCGCCGAGCAGCGGGCGGCCGCGGCCGCGCATGGGCTCGAGCCGGGCAACTACCTGCTGGTCACCATCCACCGCGCCGCCGCCACCGACACCCCGGAGGCCCTCGACGCCATGGTGGAGGTGCTGTCGTCGCTCGGCGAGCCCGCGATCTTCCCGGTGCACCCGCGCACCCGGGGCAAGCTGCAGGCCGCCGGACGGTGGGATGCCCTCAAGCAGGTGCCCGGCCTGGTGCTCGCCGCACCGGCCGGCTACCTCGACTTCACCAGCCTGCTCATGGGCGCCCGCGCGGTGGTCACCGACTCGGGGGGCGTGCAGAAGGAGGCCTACTTCCACGGCGTGCCCTGCATCACCCTGCGCGACACCACGGAGTGGGTGGAGACCGTGGAGGGCGGCTTCAACACCCTCACGGGCATGAACGCGAGCGCCGTGCAGGGCGCCCTCGCAGGAGCGACGATGCCCGCCGAGCGCCCGCCGTACTACGGCGACGGCCATGCGGCCGACGCCATCGCGCGCGCCGTGGTGGCCGAGCTCGGCTAGAGGTACGTGCCCGGGAACTCCGGTGGCTCGTCGTCGTCGCCACGCCGCCCGCGCGGCAGCTCGTAGGCGTCCTGGATGCCCATGCGGGCGATGAGCGCATTCGGGCGGAGCACGAGGAAGATGCGCGAGTCGTGCTCGTCCTCGGCCAGCGCCCAGCGCCGGGCCTCGAGCCGGTCGATGATGCCCGCGCCGATGCCGGCGCCGGCGACGAGCGCGGCGGTGGCCCCGACCTCGCTCACGAGGGTGTCGAGCAGCAGCAGGATGCCCACCCCCAGGAACATCACCGTGGCGGCGCGCACGCGGCGCTCGCGGGCGTCGGCCGCGGTCTCGTGCACCACCGAGCGGGGGGGCCGCAGCGTGAGCATGGCGTGGGCGAAGCGGCGGCGGCTCGTGATGCCACCGAGCACGAGCGCGAGCAGCAGCGCGGCCCCGAACACGATGCCGGCGAACACCGGCTCCACGGGTCCGTCGACGAGCCAGAGGATGATCCAGTACGAGAGCGACGCGAGGCCGAGCGACGTGAGCACCTGCCCCCGCCACCGGATCTCATCATCGGCCCGCACGATGCGCGGGAGCCCCGCGAGCGCCGCATCGGCCATGGTGACTACGATACCGCCGCTGCCTGTGCCGAGAACCAACAACCCCAAGGACGCCTCGTGAGCGCCCCATCGCCGCGCATCGGCGTGATCGGACTCGGCTACGTCGGCCTGCCGCTGGCCGTCGTGTTCGCCGAGGCGGGCGTGCCCGTGGTCGGGCTCGACGTGGTGGACGAGAAGGTGGCGGCCATCAACCGCGGCATCTCGCACATCGAGGACGTCCCCTCGGAGCGCCTGGCGCCCCTCGCCGAGTCGGGGATGCTGCGCGCGAGCACCGACCTCGATGAGCTGCCGGCGCTGGAGGCCATCGTCATCTGCCTGCCCACGCCGCTCGATGAGCACCGCGAGCCCGACCTCGGCGCAGTGCTGGGCGCCGCCCGCGACATCGCGCCGCGCCTGCAGAGGGGCCAGCTGGTGGTGCTCGAGAGCACCACGTACCCGGGAACCACCCGCGAGGAGCTCGCGCCGCTGCTCGAGGAGTACGGCCTGACGGCCGGCGAGGACTTCCACCTCGCCTTCAGCCCCGAGCGCGTGGACCCCGGCCGCGAGGACTGGACCACCCGCAGCACGCCCAAGGTGGTGGGCGGCCTCACGCCGGCCTGCACGGCCAAGGCGCTCGAGGTGTACGGGCAGGCGTTCGACACCCTCGTGCCGGTGTCCACCCCCGAGGTGGCCGAGATGACCAAGATCCTCGAGAACGTCTTCCGCAGCGTGAACATCGCGCTGGTCAACGAGACCGCGCTGCTCTGCGACCGCATGGGCGTGGACGTGTGGGAGGTCATCGACGCCGCGGCCACCAAGCCGTTCGGCTACATGCCGTTCCGCCCCGGCCCGGGCCTCGGCGGCCACTGCATCCCGATCGACCCCTTCTACCTCACGTGGAAGGCCCGCGAGTACGACTTCCACACCGAGTTCATCGAGCTGGCCGGGAAGATCAACTCGCAGATGCCCTACTTCTGCGTGAGCAAGCTGGCCCGGGCGCTGAACGACCACGAGAAGGCGCTGAAGGGCGCGAAGGTGCTGGTGATCGGCGTGGCCTACAAGGCCGACGTGAACGACATGCGCGAGAGCCCCGCGCTCAAGGTCATCTCGCTGCTGCTCGAGCGCGGGGCCGACGTGAGCTACCACGACCCGCACGTGCCCGAGCTCGAGCCCGGCCATGGGCTCGACCGGGCCATGTCCAGCGTGGCGCTCACCGACGAGGCACTGGCCGGGGCCGACGCCGTGGTGGTGGTCACCGCGCACTCCGGCGTCGACTGGCAGCGGGTGGCCGAGGTGAGCCCGCTGGTGGTGGACTTCCGCAACGCGGTACCGCGAGGGGAGAACGTGTGGACGCTGTGACGCCGCTTCGCGTGGCGGTGGTGGGCATGTCGTACTGGGGACCCAACCTGGCGCGCAACTTCGACCGCATCGAGGGGTCGGAGCTTGCCTGGGCCTGCGACCTCGACGAGTCGCTGCTCGACCGCCACCGCGCGGCCTTCCCGCGCACGGCCTTCACCACCGACCTCGATGAGGTGCTGGCCGACCCGGATACCGACGCCGTGGTGATCGCCACGCCGGTGCCCACGCACGCGGCGCTGGCGCTCAAGGCCATCGCGGCCGGGAAGCACGTGTTCGTGGAGAAGCCGCTGGCGCTCACCACGGCCGATGCCCGCGCCGTGGCCGAGGCCGCCGAGGCCGCGGGGGTCACCTGCATGGTGGACCACCTGCTGGTGCTGCACCCGGGCGTCACCAAGGTGAAGGAGCTCGTGGAGAGCGGGCACCTTGGCGACGTCCATTACCTCTACGGCAACCGGCTCAACCTCGGCATCGTGCGAAAAGACGAGAACGCCCTCTGGAGCCTCGGCCCGCACGACATCAGCGTGATGCTGCACCTGGTGGGCGAGCCCGCCGTGGAGGTGTCGGCCACGGGCGCCTGCTACCTGCAGGACGGCGTGGAGGACGTCGTATTCGGGCGCATCCTCTTCGAGAGCGGCGTCATCGGCCACCTGCATCTCTCGTGGCTCGACCCGCACAAGATGCGCCGCATGACCGTCATCGGATCCGAGCGCATGGTGGTGTTCGACGACATGGAGAGCGAGCGCAAGATCACCGTGTACGACAAGGGCCCCGTGCCGCGCACGGGCGACTACGGCGAGTACATCCAGGTGCGCTCCGGCGACATCTTCAGCCCGAAGATCGACAGCGCCGAGCCGCTGCGCCTGGTGTGCCAGCACTTCCTCGACAGCATCCGCGCGGGCACCGCCCCCGTGGCCGACGGATGGGCGGGACTGGCCACCGTCGAGGTGCTCGAGGCCATGGATACTTCGCTGGCCGAGGGCGGCCGGCCGATCACCCTGGAGGGGGCATCCCGATGAGCCGCGAGAACCTCGTGCTGGGAGAGGGCGTGCAGATCGCCGACGACGTGGAGATCGGCGCCAACGTGGTGATCCACGCGGGCACGGTCATCGGCGCGGGCTGCGTGATCCAGGACAACGTGGTGCTGGGCAAGCAGCCCAAGCTCGCCCGCAAGTCCACGAGCAAGCGCGAGCCGCTGCCACCGCTGGTCATCGGATCGGGCGTGTCCATCTGCTCGGGCGCGGTGATCTTCGCCGGGAGCAGCGTGGGCGACAACACCGTCATCGGAGACCAGGCCTTCGTGCGCGAGAACGTGCAGATCGGAGAGGACTGCGGCATCGGCCGGTCGGTGTGCGTGGAGAACCAGACGGTCATCGGCAACCGCTGCAACATCCAGAGCAACTCCTACATCACGCGCCTGTGCGTGCTCGAGGACGACGTCTTCATCGCGCCGTGCGTCACCACCACGAACGACAACTTCATGGGGCGCACCGAGGCACGGCATGAGCTGCTGAAGGGCGCCACCATCCGGCGCGCCGCGCGCATCGGCGGCGGCGTGGTGATCCTCCCCGGCATCGAGATCGGCGAGGAGGCCTTCGTGGCAGCCGGGGCGCTGGTGACCAAGGACATCCCCGCGGGCAAGCTGGTGGCCGGGCTGCCGGCGCGTGTGTGGCGCGACGTGCCCGACGAGGAGCTGCTCGAGAACCAGTAGGGGGCCTGTCCATCCGGGTGGTTCGCGCTCCCCGGAGGGATGGATCCCACCCGGGGGCGTCCGTCGTGGCGCGCGCCGTTGATACGTTCGGCCACATGGGACGGGCGCTGGCGATCATCACGGCGATGCTGGCGCTGTGGGGCGCACCCGTCGCGCTCGGGGTGGTGGGCGGCACGCCCGCCGACCCCGGCACGGGGGATCACGTGGTGGCGCTCATCGACCCCTCCCAGCCCACCACCCGTTCCGGCCAGTTCTGCACCGGAACGCTGCTCGACCCGCAGTGGGTGGTGACCGCCGCGCACTGCACCCAGGACCTGCGCCCGGAGCAGGTGGTGGTGGCCGCGGGCCAGCCCGTGCTCTCGCTCGTGGCGGCCGGGAACCGCTTCGCCGTGGACGTGATCGCGACGTACCCGATGTACGACCCGCGGCGCTGGGGCCATGACATCGCGCTGGTGCACCTGGCGCAGCCCGTGCCGGCCTCCATCAGCCCGGCCACCGAGCGCTACCAGCGTGGACCGCGGGCCGCGTACGCGGCGAACGGCTGGGTGTCGGGCTGGGGCGCCACGGTGGATGCGCCCACCGGCAGCGACCAGCTGCTCACGGGGCAGATCTCGGTGTCCACCCCGGCGCAGTGCTACGCGCTGGGCGCGCCCTGGGGGACCATCTGCGGCACCATGCCCTTCACCACCGAGGCGGCGGCATGCTGGGGCGACAGCGGCGGCCCGCTCGAGCACGAGGGCATCCTCATCGGCATCGTCTCGTTCGGGCCCGAGGGCTGCGACAACACCTCGCCTACCGCATATACCCACGTAGGCACCTACAGCACGTGGGTCGACTGGGTGCGGTCCGGGGGCAGCGCGCGCGTGAGCCTTCCCGAGGTGAACACCATCAACGCACGCCAGGTGCGGGGCACGCGCTGGACCCAGCTGACGATGCGCTGGTGCCAGTCGGGGGGCATCGGGCACCGCATCATCACGCGCTTCCGCGTGGCGCACGCAGGCGAGGCATGGCACTACACCCGGTCCACCGCGCGCACCATGCGCACGCGGTGCGGCCAGTGGTCGGTGCAGCACCGCCATGCGCACCGGAAGGGGCAGGTGCTCACGGTGTTTGCCGACGTGCGCGATGCCACCACGGGCATGCGCTACTGGAGCACCTACCCGGTGCGGGTGCGCATCACCTGACGCCGGCGCCGGAAAGGGCGCCCAGTACGGCCCGCCTCACGCCGCCGTGCGCCTCACGCGATGCGCTCCGCGTAGTTCTTCGCGTACCACTCGGCGTACTCCCCGCTCTTGATGGGCTCCCACCACGGGCGGCCGTCGCGGTACCACTCCACGGTGGCCGCGAGCCCCTCGTCGAAGTCCACCTGGGGAGCCCAGCCCATCGCCCTCATCTTCGAGGTGTCGAGGGCGTAGCGTCGGTCGTGGCCGGGGCGGTCCTCCACGTAGGTGATCAGCTCATCCGAGGCGCCGGTGTGGGCGAGGATGCGCTGGGTGATGTCCAGGTTGGGCCACTCGTTGCCGCCGCCCACGTTGTATATCTGCCCGGCCTCGCCGTTCTCCATGGCGAACCAGATGCCCTCGGCGTGGTCGCGCACGTGGATCCAGTCGCGCACCTGCTGGCCGTCGCCGTATACCGGCAGCGGCAGGCCGTCGAGCGCGTTGGTGATGAACAGGGGCACGAGCTTCTCGGGGTACTGCCGCGGGCCGTAGGTATTCGACCCGCGCGTGATGACGATGTCGTAGCCGAAGGTGTGGTGGATGGCCAGCGCCTGGAGGTCGCCGCCCGCCTTGCTCGCGGAGTAGGGCGACGAGGGCTGGATGGGGTCGGTCTCGCGGAAGGCGCCGGTGGGGATGGAGCCGTACACCTCGTCGGTGCTCACCTGCACGAACCGGCGCACCCCGGCCGCGCGCGCGGCCATGATGAGCGTGGCCGTGCCCACGACGTCGGTCTCGATGAACTCCGTGGGGTTGTGCAGGGAGCGATCCACGTGGCTCTCGGCCGCCAGGTTGATGACCACCTCGCAGCCGTCCACCGCGGTGGCCGCCACGTCGGGGTCGGCGATGTCGCCGTGGATGAACGAGTAGAGCGGGTTGCCCATGAGCTCGGCCACGTTCGCGGGGTTGCCCGCATAGGTGAGCTTGTCGAGGTTGACCACCTCGTGGCCCTGCTCGATGGCGACCCGGATGACCTCCGAGCCGATGAACCCGCACCCGCCGGTGATGAGGACCTTCACGAACGCTCCCTGATGTAGTCGGCGAGGGCATCCTCCCACGCGCGCAGGCGCGGAGCGCCCTCGTGGGTCACCTCGAGCACGCTCACCGCGGGTCGCGGCGCGGGGCGCGCGAAGGCCTCGGTGGTGGTGTCGCGCACCTCGCACTCCACCTCGGCCAGGCGGTAGGCCTCGCGCGCCAGGTCGGCCCACGTGGTGCTGCCGCCACCGGCCACGTGGTAGATGCCGGGCGGCTGGTCGACCAGCGCCACGAGCGCCGGGCAGAGGTCACGCGTCCACGTGGGGCACCCCACCTGGTCGGCCACCACATCCACGTGGTCGCGCGCGGGGTCGGACCCCAGGCCGATCATGGTGTCCACGAAGTTGCGGCCGTGGGCGCCGTAGAGCCAGGCCGTGCGGCCGATGCGCGTGCCCTCCGGGTACTCCAGCTCGGCCAGTCGCTCGCCCGCCAGCTTGGTGCGGCCATAGGCCTGGATGGGGTCGGTGGGGTCGTCCTCGGCGTACGGCCCGCCCGTGCCCGGGAACACGTAGTCGGTGCTCACCGCCACCAGCGCGGCGCCGGCCTCGCGCGCGCCGATGGCCACGTTGCGCGTGCCCTCGCCGTTCACCAGCAGCGCGGCCTCCTCGTTCTCCTCGGCGCCATCCACGTCGGTCCAGGCCGCCAGATGGAACACCGCGTCGGGTGCCGCCTCGGAAACCGCGCGGGTCACGCGCCGCCGGTCGGTGATGTCGAGCTCGGGCAGGTCGAGGCCCACGGCGTCGTGGCCCTGCGCCGCCAGGTGGTGCATGAGGTCGGTGCCGAGCATCCCCCGGTGGCCGATGACCAGCGCCCGCACGCGTGCCGCCTAGGTGAGGCCGATCACCGACGAGTCGCCCAGCACGAACCGGTAGGCGCGCGGCTTGGCGTCGGTGCGGGTGATCGTGACGTCGCGGCCGATGAGGCTGCTCTCCACCCGGGCGTCGAGGTCCTCCACGTGCACGCGCTCGAGCAGGATCGAGTGCTCGATCTCCGCGCGGCGCACGACGCACCCGGTGGAGATGGATGAGTACGGGCCGATGTAGGCGTTCTCCACCACGGCGTCGCGGCCGATCACGGCGGGCCCGCGCACGTGGCTGTTCACGAGGCGCGCCCCGGGCTCGATCACCACGCGGCCCTCGATGTCGCTGTCGATGATCTCGCCGTCCACGCGGGGCTCGATCACGTCGAGGATCAGCCGGTTGGCCTCGAGCATGTCCTCCACCTGGCCGGTGTCCTTCCACCAGCCGGTCACCACGTGGGGCTCCACCCTGCGGCCCTGGTCGATGAGGTACTGGATGGCGTCGGTGATCTCCAGCTCGCCCCGCGGCGAGGGCGCGATGGCCTTCGCAGCGTCGAGGATGGACGGCGTGAACATGTACACGCCCACCAGCGCCAGGTCGCTCTTCGGCTCGGCCGGCTTCTCCTCGAGGTTCACCACGCGGTCGCCGTCCAGCACCGCCACGCCGTAGGACGACGGGTTGGGCACGTGCTGCAGGAGGATCATGGCGTCGGGGTCCGAGGCGCGGAACTCCTCCACCAGCGGGGTGATGCCGTCGCGCAGCAGGTTGTCGCCCAGGTACATCACGAAGGGGCTGTCCCCCAGGAAGTCCTCGGCCGTGAGCACCGCGTGCGCCAGGCCCAGCGGCGCGGACTGCGGGATGAACGTGGCGCGGATTCCCAGCGCGGAGCCGTCGCCGATGGCCTCGCGGATCTCATCCCCGGTGTCGCCGATGATGATGCCGATATCGGTGATGCCGGCGTCGCGCAGTGCCTCGAGCCCGTAGAAGAGCACGGGCTTGTTGGCCACGGGCACCAGCTGCTTGGCCGAGGTGTGCGTGATGGGCCGGAGGCGCGTGCCCGCGCCGCCCGACAGCACGAGTCCCTTGAGTTCCCTGCTCACAGCGCGCGACCCTAGCAGCGGGGGCGATTTCGAAGGCCACGGGGGCGACGCCCGGGGCCTAGGCGCGCAGCGCCACCACGGAGGCCGCGGCGGCGGCGAGGTCGTCGGCGGTGGCGGCGAGGGCCTCGGGCAGCGGGAGGACGGCACGGCCGATGGGCAGGGCGGCGGCCAGCCCCATGCGGCGCGCGATCCCCGGCGGCACGTCCACCTGCCCGAACAGCCCCACGCAGGGAACGCCGGCCTCCGCGCATGCCGCAGCCACGGCTGCGGGGGCCTTGCCCGTGAGCGTCTGCTCATCGAGGCGACCCTCGCCCGTGATGCACAGGTCGGCGCCCACGAGCGCCGCGGGCAGTCCCGCGGCCCGCGTCACCAGCGCGCCGCCATCGGTGAGCGCGGCGCCGAGCATGGCCATCATTCCGCCCGCCGCGCCGCCGGCGGCGCCCGCGCGCGGCACGTGGGCCACGTCCGGGAGCCCCTGCCCCGCGAGCACGGCGGCGAGGTTCGCCAAGCCCTCGTCCAGGCGCTCCACGGCATCAGGCGTGGCCCCCTTCTGGGGACCGAACACCGCGGCCGAGCCCTCGGGCCCGGTGAGGGGGCTGGTCACATCGCAGGCCACGTCGATCGGCACCGCGGTCAGGCGCGGGTCGAGCCCCGACAGGTCCACCCGCCGCACGCGCAGCAGCGCCCCGCCGATTCCCGCGAGGGGCTCGTCGTTGTCATCGAGCGCCACGGCGCCCAGCGCGATGGCCAGGCCGAGGCCGCCGTCGGTGGTGGCGCTGCCGCCCACCCCCACGATGATGCGGGTGCATCCCGTGTCGAGCGCTGCGCGCATGAGGTCGCCCGTGCCCGCGGTGGTGGTGGCCTCGGGGTCGCGCTCGTGGTCGGCCAGGCGCTCGTAGCCCGACGCCTGCGCGAGCTCCACCACGGCGGTGCCATCCGGGAGCATCCCGAATGCGGCGGTGATGGGGCGGGCCAGGGGGTCGCGCGCCGGGGCCTCGACGATGCGCCCGCCGCCCGCCGTCACCAGGGCGTCGAGCGTGCCCTCTCCCCCGTCGGCCACCGGCACCTCCATCACCTCGGCCCCCGCCAGCCGCGCGCCCATGGCGATGGCCGCGGCGGCATCTGCCGGCCCCAGCGCCGCCTTGAAGGGCGCGGGCGCGGCGACGACCCGCATCAGTCCCGGGGCGCGGGCGGCTGCGGGGCCCAGTCGAGGTCGAGGAACCCGCGCAGGCGCTCCTGGAACTCGACGTCGTCGGCCGACGTGCGGATGGCCCGGTCGAGCTCCTCGGCGTCGTGGCCCACCACCACGCGGATGGGCGGCGGGTCGGCGTGGATGGCGTCCCAGATGGCCTCGGCGCACGAGGCGGCCGTGCTGGAGTCGGGGCGCTCGCGCCACTTGCCGAATCCGGCACGGAGATCGCCGAAGAGCGGCGCATACGGCGAGTCGGGGTCGGTGACGCCTCCGCTGATGCGCGTGGCGCTCGGGAAGTCGGTGTCGATCATTCCCGGCTCGATCATGATCACGCGCACGCCGAAGGGCCCGAGCTCCACCGAGAGCGCCTCGGACAGCGCGTTGAGGGCGTACTTCGAGGCGTGGTAGAAGCCCACGAGGGGATTGGTGAGCCGCGCGCCGATGGACGACACGCTCACGATGGTGCCCCGGCGGGCCTCGCGCATTGCAGGGGCCACCGCCTGCACCACCGCCGCCGCGCCCCAGACGTTGGTCTCGAACATCTCGCGGGCCACGTCGAGGTCGCCGCTCTCCTGCGGGCCCATCATGGCGTAGGCCGCGTTGTTCACCAGCACGTCGATGGCGCCGCCGCCCGCCAGGTCGGTGGCCACGGCCGCGGCCGCGGTGATCTGCTCGGGGCGGGTGACGTCGAGTTCCACCAGCGTGAGCGCCGAAGGGTCGTCGTACTCCTCCTGCGCGCGGGCGAGGTCGCGCACGCCCGCCACCACGATGTAGCCGCCGCGCGCCAGGCGCTCGGCAGTGGCGCGCCCCACGCCGCGGCCGGCGCCGGTCACCAGTGCGACGGGAGTGCTCATGCCGAGGAGCCTACCCGGGCGTCACGTGGCAGCCGCACGGTGAAGACGCTGCCGCGCCCGGGCTCGGACCGCACGGAGATCTCGCCGCCGTGGGCCCGCACGATGCCGCGCGCGATGGCCAGGCCGAGGCCGGCCCCCTGCTGGTCCACGCGCTCGCGCGAGGCATCGGCCCGGTAGAAGCGGTCGAACACGCTCCCGATGGCGTCCGGGGCGATGCCTTCGCCGGTGTCCGACACCGACATCACGGCGTCGCCGCCCTGCACATGGGCCTGCACCGTGATCGTGCCGCCGGCCGGCGTATGGCGCGCGGCGTTGTCGAGCAGGATCAGCAGCACCTGCTCGAGCCGCGCGGGATCGCCCTCCATGGGCACGGGAGATGACGCCTCGACCACGAGGGCGACCCCCTCGCGCTCGGCAAGCACCGCGCGCGGGCGTGCCGCGGCACGGAGGATTGCGGCGAGGTCCATGGGCTCGCGAGCGAGCGGCAGCCCGCCCGCATCGAGGCGCGCGAGCTGGAGCTGCTCCTCCACGAGGCGCTGCAGGCGCGCCGACTCGGCGCTCATGAGCCGCACGAACTCGCGGCGGTCCTCCGCCGGCATGGAGTCGTCCTCCATCAGCTCGAGCAGCCCGCGGATGGCGGCCACGGGCGTCTTGAGCTCGTGCGACACGTTCGCCACCAGCTCGCGGCGCGTGCGCTCGAGCGCGCGCTCCTGCGTGACGTCGCGCAGCGTGACGATGACGGTGCCCGAGGGCTCCGACAGCGGCACGGCCTCCACGGCGAGGGCGCCGCCCTCGGCCGTGACCAGCTCGGGGCCCTCCACCGGGCGCGCCTCTGCGCGCGCACGGGCGACGAGTTCCATGAGCCCGGGGTCGAGGTCGGTGGCGCGGGCCTCCCGGCCGGCGGCGAGGGCGAGCATGCGCACGGCGGCGTCGTTGGTGACCACCAGCTCGTCGTCGGGGTCGATCATGAGCACCCCCTCGGCGAGGCCCGCCACCAGGCTGCGGGCGCGGTCGCGCTCGCCGGTGACGGTGGCGATGAGGTCCTCCACGCGATCGGCCATTCGGTTGAGGCCGCCGGCGAGGGTGGCCACCTCACGGGGCGCCGACTCGGGCGCGCGCGCGGAGAGGTCGCCCGCCGAGAACGCCGCAGCGGTGTCGGCTACTCGCCCGATGCGCCGGCCGAGCACCCGGGCCAGCACCACGCCTGCGATGGTGGCGAGCAGCAGCACCGCGATGATCGCGAAGAGCACGCGGCGCTGCAGCGCGCCGATCTCGGCGGTGGGTGGCGGCACGGGCACGGCGACCTCGGCGATGCCCACCACGCTCCCGCCCTGGGTGACGCGCACGGCCGAGAAGACGGTGCGGGAATCGCCGCCGCCCTCGGCCACCCGCGCGCGGATCGGCGACGGCGACACCGACTTGTCGGCGAGGTCGCCCTCCTGCGTGAGCGCGTCCGCCGGAAAGGCCCCGGGCGCGGCCGAGAGGTTGGCGCCGTGCCACCCGGTGGCGATGTCGTAGTACCGGGCCGCGCCGCGCACCTCGGACGCCAGCCGCAGCACGTAGGCATCGGCCTGCTGGTCGGTGAGCCCGTAGCCATCGCCCGGCACCTCGGAGAGGTCTTCCAGCACCCGGATGGTGGACTGCGACGTGCGCTCGGTGGCGCCCGACACCACGCTGCCCTCGAGGGTGGGAAGCAGCACGAGGAACATCAGCAGGCTCGCCGCGACGCCCAGCGTGATGAAGGACCCGATGAGCCAGGTCTGCAGCCCCGTGCGTCCCCGGGGCCGGCTCACTCCGGCGACCCGTCCTCCCGCCCGAGTGCGTAGCCCACGCCGCGGACCGTGCGGATGATCACAGGGTTCGCGGGGTCGCGCTCGATCTTCTGGCGCAGGTGGCGCACGTGCACGTCCACGCTGCGGAGATCTCCGTAGAACGATCCGTCCCACAGGTGGTCCATGAGCTCCTCGCGCGTGAACACCCGGCGCGGCGACTTCATGAGCTTGAGCAGGATCTCGAACTCCGAGAAGGTCAGGGGGATGTCCTCGCCGTCGCGCATGACGGTGCGCGCCGCGGGGTCCACCTCGACGTCGCCCACGCGGATGGGGTCCTCCTGCACCGGCACCACGCGCGCCCTGCGCAGGTTGGCCTTCACGCGCGACACGAGTTCGCGGGGCGAGAAGGGCTTCGTGACGTAGTCGTCGGCGCCCATCTCGAGGCCGAGCACCTTGTCGACCTCGTCGTCGCGCGCCGACAGCATGATGATGGGCACGTTGCGCGTGGCCCGGATGCGACGGCATACCTCGATGCCGTCGAGCCCCGGCAGCATGAGGTCGAGCACCACGAGGTCGACGGGCTCCTTCTCGATGATCTCGAGGGCATCGTCGCCGCGGCCGGCGGACAGCACCTCGAACCCGCCCTCCTTCAGGGCGTACTCCACCACCTTGCGGATGGACTTCTCATCGTCCACCACCAGCACCCGTTCGGCCATGCCGCGATGCTACCGGTCCTAACGCGGCCCTAACGAACACGCGGTACAACCCCTGCATGCACGAACCTCCTGCGCCTGAGAACCCGTCCCGCACGCCATCCACGGGCCGTCGCCTGCTGGGAATGGCGATCCCCGCCCTCGTCGGCGCCGCGGCGGCGCTGGGCGTGCTGGCCGTCACCGGCCAGCTCGGCGGCGGCGACGTCACGGTGATCCGCGAGAGCGCCCCGATGGCCACGACCGCGTCGTCGCCATCCGACGCCGCGGCGGTGGCCGAGGACGCCGTGCAGCGTGGCGGGGCCCTCTCCGTGGCCGAGATCGTGCGGCGCGAGTCGCCCGCCGTGGTGCTGATCGAGGCGAAGTCCGACTCCGGCGACGGCGGCCTCGGGTCGGGCTTCCTCATCGACCGCGACGGGCACATCCTCACGAACGCCCACGTGGTGGACGGCAGCGATGACACCACGGTCACCTTCTCCGACGGCACCGTGGAGAAGGCGCGCATCCTGGGCGTCGACAAGTCGACCGACCTGGCGGTGATCAAGATCGCCACCGTGCCCGCGGGAATCCGGCCGGTGCCGCTCGGCTCGAGCAGCGGGCTGGTGGTGGGCCAGGAGGTCGTGGCCATCGGCAATCCGTACGGGCTCGAGCGCACCGCCACCACCGGCATCGTCTCGGCCCTCGAGCGCACCATCGAGTCGCCGAACGGCTTCGCCATCCAGAACGCCATCCAGACCGACGCGGCGATCAACCAGGGCAACTCCGGCGGGCCGCTGTTCGACCGCGCCGGCCGCGTGGTGGGGATGAACTCCCAGATGGCCAGCCAGAACGGCGGCAACGTGGGCCTCGGGTTCGCGGTTCCCATCGACACCATCAGGCCCATCGCCCAGGCGGTCATCACGGGTGGCCGGGCCGAGCACGCATGGATCGGCATCAGCGGGCGTGAGCTCACGCCCGCGATGGCGAAGCAGCTCGACCTCACCGGCCGGCGCGGCGTGGTGATCGCCGAGCTCGTGAAGGACGGCCCCGCCGCGAAGGCCGGCCTCGAGGCGGCCGACGATGCCGACGCCACGGTGCCCCGTGGCGGGGACCTCATCGTGGCGATCAACGGACGCCCCGTCCAGGACATGGCCGATGTCAGCCGCGCGGTCGCCGGACGGCAGGTGGGCGACTCCATCACCGTCACCGTGCTGCGCGACGGACAGGAGAAGACGGTGACGCTGCGGCTGGAGGACCGGCCCGCGAGCATCGGGCGCGGCTGATGCGCGGCGTCGGCAGGGGGCCCGGCCGTTCTATGCTGAGCCCCGTGCCGACGCGCGAGCGCCTTATCCGCAGGGCCGAGGCCGGCGACGCCGGTGCGATCGGCGCGATCTACGACGAGGCGATCGCCACCGGGGTGGCCACCTTCGCCGCGGGGCCGCATGACGCCGGCGAGCGGGCATCGTGGCTGGCCGCACGTGGCGAGCGGGCCCCGGTGTGGGTGCTCGACGAGGACGGCCAGGTGATCGCCTGGGCCGCGCTCGCGCCGTTCTCGCACCGCGAGTGGTACGACGGCGTGGCGGAGTACACGGTGTACGTGGCCGCTGCGGCGCAGGGCGCGGGCGTAGGCGGGCGCATGCTCGACCACCTCATCGCCGAGGCCCCGTCCAGCGGCTACTGGAAGCTGGTCGGGATGATCCTCGAGGGCAACGACGCCGGGCTCGCCCTTGCCCGCGGCCGGGGATTCCGCGAGGTGGGCACCCACCACGCGCACGGCCACGTATCGGGCGCCTGGCGCGACGTGACCG
The DNA here is from genome assembly GCA_018969105.1 of Acidobacteriota bacterium. Classification (GTDB taxonomy): domain Bacteria; phylum Actinomycetota; class Thermoleophilia; order Miltoncostaeales; family Miltoncostaeaceae; genus SYFI01. The sequence continues at coordinate 19,061 of JAGWYY010000021.1, forward strand.
TGGTGGAGCTCCACCTGGAGCAGGCGTCGTGAGCACCTCGCCGCCGCCGGTGCCGCCGCCCGAGGGGATGCCGGAGATCCTCCGCACCATGACCCTCATCCGGCGCTTCGAGGAGCGGGCGGCAGAGGAGTACATGGCAGGCCGCATCGGCGGGTTCCTGCACCTGGCCATCGGCGAGGAGGCGGCGATCGTCGGCACCGTGTCGGCGCTGCGCCCCGACGACCCACTCACCTCCACGTACCGCGAGCACGGGCAGGCGCTCGCCCGCGGCGCCGACCCCCGGGCGATCATGGCCGAGCTGCTCGGCAGGGCCACGGGGTTGTGCAGGGGACGCGGCGGATCGATGCACCTCATGGACGTGCAGCGCGCCTTCTACGGCGGCTACGGCATCGTCGGCGGCGCCGTTCCCCTGGCACTCGGCCTGGCGTGGGCCGCCCGCTACCGCGAGACCGAGCAGGTGTCGGTGACCATGTTCGGGGAGGGCGCTGCCAACCAAGGCGTGGTGTCGGAGTGCTTCAACATGGCCGGCCTCTGGGACCTGCCGATCGTCTTCCTCATCCTCAACAACCAGTACGGCATGGGCACGCCGGTGGAGCGCGCTGCCGCGATGGAGGACTTCTACCCCCGGGCCGCCGCCTACGACATCGAGTCGTGGAAGGTGGACGGCATGGACGTGCTGGCCGTGCGGGCGGCGGTATCGGAGGCCGCGCGCCTGGCGCGCGACGAGCGCCGCCCGGCCTGCGTGGAGCTACTGGCCTACCGCTACCGCGGCCACTCGATGAGCGATCCCGACACCGTGCGGGCCGCCGAGGAGAAGGAGCGCTGGAAGGCCCGCGACCCCCTCGTCACCTTCGAGCGCGTGCTGCTCGGCGAGGGCATCGTCGATGCCGGGGCCATCGCGGCCATGCAGGCCGACGTGGATCAAGTGGTGGATGACGCCACCGCGTTCGCGCAGGAGAGCCCCGAGGTGCCCATCTCCGAGCTGGCGGACTATGTGTACGCCCAGCCCTGGAACGACGACCCCCATGGAAGCGCGCTGGTGCGGCCATGAGCACCGGGGCGAATGACATCACCTACCGCGAGGCGCTCAACCAGGCGCTGCGCGAGGAGATGCTGCGCGACGACTCGGTGTTCCTCATGGGCGAGGACATCGGGCACTTCGAGGGTGCCTTCAAGGTGACCAAGGGGCTGCTCGCGGAGTTCGGCGAGGGCCGCGTGGTGGACACGCCCATCACCGAGGCGGGCTTCACGGGGCTCGGCATCGGCGCCGCCATGGCGGGCCTGCGGCCGGT
>JAGWYY010000152.1 GCA_018969105.1 Acidobacteriota bacterium
GTGGACTCGGGCAACTACGACGTGGTGGTGCTCGACACCCCGCCCGCGCGCAACGCCCTCGACTTCCTCGACGCGCCTGAGCGCATGACGCGCTTCGTCGAGGGCCGGGGCCTCCGGCTGCTCCTCGGCCCCCGCGGGGGTGCCGGTCGCACGGGCTGGCGCGCGCTGCAGGCCGGGGGCCACATGGTGATGTCCGTGGTGGAGCGCCTCACCGGCGCCCAGCTGCTCACCGACATCTCGGAGTTCCTGCAGTCGTTCGACGGCATGTACCAGGGCTTCAGCGACCGGGCATCGGCCGTGAGGGTGCTGCTGGCGTCCGACTCCACGCGCTTCGTGGTGGTCACCGGGCCGCGCCCCGAGCCGGCCGGCGAGGCCATCTCGCTCTGGCGGCGCCTGCGCGACGACCGCTACCCGCTGGGCGTCGTGGTGGTGAACCGCGTGCACCCCGAGCCCGGCGGCGCAGGTGCCCCGCCATCCGGCCTCGCCCACCTGCTGCGCGAGGCGGGCGCACCCGACCCGGAGGGCCTGGCCACGCGGGCGTCGGACGCGCTCACCGCGGCGCGGGCGCGCTCGGCGGCCGATCGGCACGAGATCCGCTCCATCGCGGGCGCGCTCGGCGATCCGCCGATCACCACGGTGCCCGCGCTCGATGACGATCCCGTCGAGGTGGCGGGCCTCGCGCGCGTCACGCGCGAGCTCGAAGGGGGCTGACGGCCCCGCCCGCGCGGAGCGGGCGGGGCCACCTACCGGAAGGCCGCGCTACGCGCGCAGGCAGACCACGTACGCCGAGGCCTGCACCACCTGGTTGCTCTCGTTCACCACGCCCACGTTCCAGCCCACCGGAATGCGGCCGTTGGTCGGGGCCTGGCCATCGGCCGTGGCCGGACGCGAGAAGGTCGTGTGGGCCTGCGGGTTGCCCTGGCCCACCCACGTGGTGGGGTTGATGCCGCCGAAGCCGCCACCCACGACGTCCTCGCCCGAGTTGCACTTGGCGAACACGTTGCCCTGCGTGCCGGTCGGGATGTTCGCCACCTGGTAGCGGAGCACCGTGCTGATGGCGCCCGGCGCCAGCGTGCTGGCGAGCACGCTGTTCGATGCCAGCGTGCGGTTGTTGATCGCCTGGTTGGCGATCTTGATGTTGGTCACCGACTTGTTGGTGAGGTTCTTGCCGTTGAGGGTGGCCTGGGCGAACGCGCCCGCGCCGCCGGCGGCCACGACCAGCGCGGCGGTGGCGACGACCATCGACGCGCTGGGGCGCCGGAACTTGGTGTTGAGCTTCATGCTTCAGGGACCTCCGGGATGAGACGGACGGGGACTGGTTCGACCCTATTCCCCGCGTCCTCCCGGAATCCCCCTCAGGGTGCCAGCACGACCGTGCCCTCGCGGCCGGTCGCAACCACGCAGCCCGGGGCGCTCGCGCCCAGCGCCACGCCGCGGAGCGACGCCGTGCGCTCGCCCGTGACGAGGTCGTGCACGGTCACGCGCTCGCCGAGCGATCGCGAGGCGACCACCAGCACGCCCTGCGAGGCGGCCAGCGCCCGGCCCGTGCCGGGATGCACCTCGAGCGATGGCCGCGCGGATCCGGGCAGCACGCCGTGCAGCACCACCCGGTCGCCCTGGCCGGCCACGGCAACGCCGCCAGGGATGGACGCCAGGGCGGTGATGCGCTCGCCCAGCGGCGCGGGGGCGCGGGCGTGCTCCTCGCCGCCGCGCACCAGCACGAGGTCGGCCTCCGTGGCCACCGCGAGGTCGCCGCCGTCCAGCCACGCCGCGGCGGTGGCCCCCTCCACCGCGGCGGTCCAGTCGCGTCGCCGCGCGAGGTCCGACCGCGCCACCACCGTGGCGCGCGGCAGCGCCGCGCGGTCGCCCACGGCCGCCAGCCGTCCATCGGGGCCCACGGCGAGAGCGAGCCGACCCGGCGCGCGCGAGCGCATCCCCACGCGCGCCGCGCCCAGCGGATCGTCGATCACCAGGAGCCCGCGCCGGGGGGCCAGCGCCAGCCGGTCGGGGCCGAGCGCGCCCATCGAGCGGACGTCCGAGACCGCGATCTCGCGCAGGTCGTCCAGCCCCGGCAGGCGCGCCACCACCACCCGCCCGGGCAGCGCAACGGCGGCCCATGCGCCGTCGGGGGATACCGCGAGGGCCGACCCCGGCCAGCCGCGCGCGGCCACCACGCGCAGCGCTCCGTGCTCCACCAGGCCGGAGGCCGCCGCCACGCTCATGCGTCGAGCACCCCCGCGTAGACATCCTCGGCGCGGCGGGCCGCCTCGTCCCACGTGTGCCGGCGCACGGTATCCCGGGCGCTCGCGGTGAGGCGGCCGCGCAGGTCGTCGTCATTCGCCAGGCGCACGATGGCCTGCGCCAGGGGTCCGGAGTCGCCCACCGGGGTCATGAGGCAGTCATCCCCATCACGCAGGAACTCCGCGAGCACCGGGATGTCGCTGGTCACCACGGGCAGGCCGGCCGCCATGGCCTCCACCACCACGAGCCCGAAGCCCTCCCGCGTGGACGGGAACGCCAGCACGTCGGCCGCGCGGTAGAGCACCGGCATGTCGTCGTCGTCCACCACGCCGATGCGCGCCACGTCGGCGTCGGCCGGCGCGCCGGGGCCGTGATGCACCACGAGGCCGAGGCGCACGGCGTCGTCCTCCCACGCGCGCACGACGGCCGGGTCGGCGAAGAAGCCGTCGCCGCCCGCCACGACCAGCAGGGGATTCCCGGGCAGGCGCCCGCGCGCGCGGGCGAAGGCCTCCAGCAGCACGCGGCTGCCCTTGCGCGGCTGCACCCCCCCAACCGCCAGCACCACCGTGCGACCGGGCCAGCCCATGCGCGCGGCGGCCTCGTCGCGCCCGAGGGCGCATCCGCCGAACCGCCCGGCCTCCACGCCGTTGGGCACCACGTCGGCCTGCACCCCGAACTCGTCCTGCAGGCGGTCGGCCCAGAACGCCGACACCGCGATGCAGCGATCGACGTCCTGGATGGACGCCCGCTGGCACTCCTCGAGGAAGCGATCCTCGAATGCCTCCACGTGATGGACGGTGCGCACCACGTGGGGCACCGCGCCGTCGGCGCGGAGCGCGAGCAGCGCGCGCGCCGAGAGGAGGTCCTGCGCGTGGTTCACGTCCCCCGCCGGCGCGCCGCGCAGGGCGTCGGCAAGCGTGGCGGCGGCGCGGTCCACGCGGTCGGCCGGCGACTCCCCCGCCACCGGGCGCAGCGGCACCTGGTGCGTGGCCACGCCCGGGCCGACCGCGAGCCCGGACCCCTCGATGGTCAGCACCCAGAGCTCGACGTCGTGCCCCCGGGCGGCGAGCGACTCGGCCAGGCAGCGCGCGTGCACCGCGCCCCCGCGCGGCATCGCCGAATAGGTG
>JAGWYY010000022.1 GCA_018969105.1 Acidobacteriota bacterium
CACGAGCACGGCGTCATCCACTCCCGCAGGCGCCTCCACGTGGGCGCGCTCTGTCGCGAGGCTCACCGACGCGGTGACCCCGTCAACCTTGTTGAGCGCCTTCTCCACGCGCGCCACGCAGGCCGCGCAGGTCATGCCCTCGATCTGCAGGTCGTGCTCAGGCAACCTCGTACCCGGCCTCCACGATGGCGTCGCGCACCATCCGGTCGTCGGCATCGCCCTCCACGAGCACGGTGCCCGTGGCCACGTCCACCGCCACGGCCGTCACGCCCGGCACCGCGCCGACCTCGTTCTCCACCGCCATGCGGCAGTGGTCGCAGGTCATTCCCGTGACCTCGTACGTACGGCTCACCCGGGACCTCCTTTTCCGCCGACGGTAACACCGGCGTCAAGTGGGTCAGGCGGCGGGCAGCTCCTCCGCCTCCACCAGCACGGCGGTGACGCCGGAGATGGTGAGCAGGCGGCGCACGGCGTCGGACGGCGCATGCAGGCGGATGGCCGCCGCGCCCTCGCGCGAGCGCTCGTTGGCGGCGATGAGCGCGCCGAGGCCTCGGCTGTCCATGAAGGAGACCGCGGAGAGATCCACGTAGACCATGCGGCCATCACGCTGGGCATCGGTGAGCGCCGACGAAACATCCGGAAGCGTGCTGGCGTCCACGACGCCCGCGACCGTGACGACGATGCCCGAGGGGCGTTCGTCCGTACTTACCGTGACCTGTGCGTTGCTGGGTTCCGACATGGCGGGCGGGGACATTACCCTTCCGGGCCGGTAATGTGCCGCCGGGCCTGAGGGCCCCGTTCCCTATGCGCGAGAGGTTGCAGTGAAGAAGCTCCCGATCTGGATCATCACCGTGCTGCTGGCCCTGGGCATCCTCACCACGTGGATGGGCTGGATCGACCGCGGCGAGGTCGGGTACCTGCCGTTCGCGCTGGGCATCCTGTGGATCCTCTTCGCGCTCGCGGCCGCGCCGCGGATGTTCGCCGACGACTGATGCCGTGCCGGGGGCGACCCCGGCATCAGGCTAGGCTCGCGCCGTGAGCACGGCGACCCCCACCTCCCTCGGCCTCACCTCCTCCGAGGCCGCGGCGATCCTCGCCGAGCACCCCTACCGCGCCGGTCCGCGCGGCAGCAGGTCGTTCGCCGACATCGTCTGGTCGAACACCTTCACGCTGTTCAACCTGATCCTGATCGTGCTGCTGATCCCGCTCGCGATGTTCGGGCTGTGGGGGGACATGCTCTTCGGCGGGGTGCTCGTGGCCAACATGGCCATCGGCATCATCCAGGAGACCCGCGCCAAGCGCGCGCTCGACCGCCTCGCGCTGCTGGTGGCACCGCAGGGCCGCGTGCTGCGCGACGGCCATCCGGTGGACCTGCCGATCGCCGAGATCGTGCCGGGGGACGTCGTGCTGCTGGAGCCCGGCGACCAGGTGGTGGCCGATGGCGAGCTGGTGGCGGCGACCGCACTGAGCCTGGACGAATCGGTGCTCACCGGCGAGTCGGATGCCGTGGGGAAGGAGGCCGGCGACCCGGTGCTGTCGGGCGCGTTCTGCGTGGTGGGAAGCGGTGCGTACCGCGTGACAGCCGTGGGGGCCGACTCATTCGCCGAGCGGCTCGCCGCCGAGGCCAAGGGCACGCGCACGCAGCTCTCGCCGCTGCAGCTCGATATCAACCGCATCCTGCGGTTCATCATCGTGGTGCTGGTGCCGCTCGCGGTGCTCATGATCCTCTCGACGATCTGGCTCGACTTCGGCGGTGCCGCGGCGTCAGTGCAGCGCGTGGTGGCGGCCCTCGTGCCGCTGGTGCCCGAGGGCCTCGTGCTGCTGGCCAGCCTCACCTTCGCGGTGGCCGCCGTGCGCCTGGCGCGCCTCGGCACCCTGGCCCAGCAACTGAACGCCATCGAGAGCCTCGCGAGCGTCGACACGGTATGCGTGGACAAGACCGGCACGCTCACCGAGAACCGGCTCGAGGTGTCGGGCGTGCTGGCCGCGCCCGGGCGCGACGAGGCCGAGGTGCGCAGGGCCGCCGGGCTGCTGGCCGCGAGCGCCGCCTCGCGCAACTCCACCGCCGAGGCGATCCTGGCCGCCATGCCCGCCGATGCCGCGGTGCCCGCCGCGGAGGTGCCCTTCGCCTCGTCGCGCAAGTGGAGCGGCGTCACACTCGATGGCATCGGCACCATCGTGATGGGGGCGCCGGAGATCCTCGAGCGCGTGGGGGTCACCGTGCCGCCCGACCTGCAGGCGGCCATCGCCGACGCCCAGGCCCAGAGGCGGCGCGTGCTGCTGGTGGCCACCGGGGACGCGCCACTCGATGAGCAGCAGGACGGCATGGGGCACGTGCCCCCCATGGATGCCGCCGGGGCCGTGGTGCTGTCGGAGGCCCTGCGGCCGGACGCCGCCGACACCGTGAGGTTCCTCGAGGACGAGGGCGTGCAGGTGAAGGTGATCTCGGGCGACGGCGTGGGCACGGTGCAGGCGGTGGCCGTGGCCTGCGGGGTGACCGGCGCCGAGCACGCGATGCAGGGGCCCGACCTCCCCGACGACCCTGAGGCGCTGCGCGAGATCGTCACCACCACGGCGGTGTTCGGCCGCATCACGCCCGAGCAGAAGCGCGCGCTCGTGCAGGCCATGACGGCCAATGGGCGCTACGTGGCCATGATCGGCGACGGCGTGAACGACGTGCTGGCCCTCAAGGAGGCGCGCCTCGCGGTGGCCATGGGCAACGGCAGCCAGATGGCCAAGGGCGTGGCCGACCTCGTGCTGCTCACCAATGCGTTCTCCACGCTGCCGCGGGCCATCGAGGCCGGCCGGCAGATCATCCGCAACACCCACCGGGTGGCCAAGCTCTTCATCACGAAGTCGGTCTACTCGGCGATCATCCTGCTGGCATTCGCGCTCATCCCCCTGGCCTTCCCCTTCCTGCCCCGCCAGCTGTCCATCACGTCGTCCCTCACCATCGGCATCCCGGCCTTCTTCCTGGCCCTGGCCAAGAGCGAGGGGCCGGTGCACCGGGAGGGGTTCATGCGGAGCCTCGGGGCGTTCGCGATACCCGCGGGCGTGGTGATCGCCCTTGCCATCACCGCCGCGTACCTGCTCTCGCGCCAGGTGTTCGATGCCGGGGTGTCCGAGGCCCGCACCGCCTCGGTGCTCACGGCGACGCTGCTCGGGCTCGCCGTGGTGGTGGAGCTCGAGCGCGGCCCCGAGCGCCGCCCGGTGCGCCGCTGGGTGTGGGGCATGGTGGCCGGGTTCCTCGTGCTGCTCACGATCGGCCTCTACGTGCCGTTCCTGCGCGACTTCTTCGAGGTGGGCATCCCCACCGGCGGGCAGTGGGTGCTCATCGCCGTGGTGGTCGTCGTGGGCATCGCCGCGCTGCTCGGGGTGCGCCGCATCCCCTGGCTCCGGCGCATCGAGGAGTACGCCCCCCGGCCCGACGCGGGCTGACGGAGCGGTTGGCGGGGGCGAGGCGGGCGGGGGCTAGGCGGTGAGGTCGATGCGCTCGATGCCGGTGGCGCGGCCGTCGGCGCCGGCCCGCACCAGCACCGCCTGCAGGCGCACGTCGCCCGTGGCGGGCTCCCACTTCGCCGGCATCCCCGTGAGGAACCTCCGGAGCACCGGCTCCTCGCGCACGCCGATCACCGAGTCGTGCGGGCCGGTCATGCCGATGTCGCTGATGTAGGCGGTGCCGCCCGCGAGCACCTTCTCGTCGGCCGTCGGCACATGCGTGTGCGTGCCCAGCACGGCGGTCACGCGGCCGTCGAGGTGGCGGGCGAGGGCGATCTTCTCGCTGGTGGCCTCGGCATGGAAGTCCACGATGATCAGCGGCGTCTCGCGGCGCATGCGGTCCACGAGGTCGTCGGCCACGGCGAACGGGCTCTGGGCGCAGTCGATGAACACCGACCCGATGAGGTTGATCACGCCCACCCGGAAGCCCCCGCGGGCGTCCACCACCACCGTGCCCGACCCCGGGCCGCGCGTGCTGAGGTTCGCGGGCCGCAGCACGCGGGAGTCCTCCTCGAGGGTCTTGAAGAACTCGGGCCGGCGGAACGTGTGGTTGCCGCCCGTGAGCACGTCGGCACCGGCCGCGAGCAGCGCGGCCGCCTGCTTGGGCGTGGTGCCCGACCCGTGGGCGGCGTTCTCGGCGTTCACCACCACGATGTCGGGCTGGTGCTCCTCGCGCAGGCGGGGCAGGGCATCCTCGGCGATGCGCATTCCGGCCCCCCCGAACACGTCACCCACCACGAGGGCCGTGAACCCGAAGGCCACCTAGACGCCCGGACCCGTCGGCTGGCGCAGCAGCTCCACCTGCACGTTGTTGCCCGCATCATTCGTGTAGCGGGCGATGTCGAAGCGGGCCACGCGCGAGAGGTCGCGCACGCGCCCGAGCACGGTGCGCCCTGCGCCCACTGCCGTGCCCACCCGCGGCACCACGCCGTCGGGGCCGGGCTCGATGTGGCTCACGCGCACCGCGACATCCGGTACCCCGGCCGGCGTGATGACCATCTCGAGGCCCTCGGGGCGACCGGCGATGCGGTGGGGGATCACCGCGGTGATCACGCCGTCCACCGGGCTGTACACCGTGGTGCCCGCCGGCGCGCCGACATCCACGCCGGACGTGCCGGGGTCCCCGCCCTCATCCGACGCCACGTTGTGCGACACCGCCGACGCCGGCGCCATGTTCACCGCGCCCGGCTCTGCCACCGAGTGGAAGAGCACGGCGGTGACCTGCTTGTCGGCCACCGGCAGCACCACCTCCACCTGCCCGGCGCGGGCCAGCACCACGCGCTGCGGCGCCGGGGCGTCCACCACGGCCGAGGGCGGCACGGGCGAGGCCAACTGGCCGCTCGATGCCACGTCGCCACCGCTCGATGCGGTGTCGTAGAAGGCCAGCACGATGGCCGCGATGACCACGGCCACGAGCAGCGCGGGCGCCACCACGGTGAGCAGCACGCGGTTGCTCCTGTGCCGGTCCGCCTGGCGCCGAACGGCGCGCCGCGACCGGAGCTCATCTCGGGTAAGGGGCGGCATGGGCACCGGAAGGGTAGACCAGAGCCCCCGTGGCTCCTGCCCCGGGGGGCCGCGATACCATGCCGCGCATGAGCAGCCGCCAGGCCACAGTGCCGCCGTGGGCGTGGATCGGCGCGGCAGCGGCCATCGTCGTGATGCTGTGGATCGCGGGGCAGACGCTCGGCCGCGTGCTGTTCGTGTTCCTCGTGTCGGTGGTCATCGCGCTGCTGCTCAACCCCCTCGTGCGCATGGTGCGGCGCATGCACGTGCCGCGCGGGCTCGCGGTGGCCACGGTGTTCCTTTCGTTCCTCGGCGTGGTGGCCGCGGCAATCGTGCTGCTGATCCCCCCGATCCAGGAGCAGATCAACACCATCCGCGCCAACCTGCCGCTCTACACTGACCAGGCGCAGCGCCAGGTGCAGACGCTGCAGGGCTTCTTCGACCGCAACAGCATCGACGTCGACGTGCAGGAGCGCGCGGCCGCGGCCTTCGCCGCGATCAAGGGGTGGGCCAACGACCTCTCGGGCAACGCGGTGTCGTACTCGCTCTCGGCACTCGGCGCGCTGGTGATCATCATCATCATCTTCGTCGCCGCCGTGTACATGCTGCTCGACGCCCCGCAGATCGCCCGCGCCGCCCGGCGCCTCGGCGGCCCCTCGGCCTCGCAGTTCCTGGTGCGCACCGAGCGCACGCTCGTGGAATACATCAAGGCGCAGACCCTGGTGTGCCTCATCATCGCCGTGAGCACCGGCGTGGTGCTGTGGATCCTCGGGGTCACGGGCGTGTTCCCGCAGGGGGCCACCTACGCCGTGCTGTTCGCGGCGTGGATCTTCATCATGGAGTTCATCCCGTACATCGGGCCGATCCTCGGCGCCATTCCGCCGGTGCTGCTCGCGCTGTTCATCTCGCCATGGACGGCCCTCTGGGTGCTCATCGCCTTCATCGCCATCCACCAGTTCGAGGGGCACGTGGTGGTGCCCCAGGTGATGGGTGACGCCGTAGGCGTGCACCCGCTGGTGGTCATCTTCGGCGTGCTCATCGGCGAGGAGCTCTACGGCTTCATCGGCATCATCCTCGCCGTGCCCGTGGTGGTGATCCTCAAGGAGACCGCCGTGTACATGAGCGAGCGCATGGGATGGTTCGGGCTCTCGCTCGCCACCGCCGGCGCACCCGGGGGAATGGGGCCTGAGACATCCGAACAGGACACCCTCACGGGCCTCACGCTCCCGCCACGCCGCACGGCTGCGACCGAAGCCACGGCGGCGGCGGCGCCAACGCCGGCGGCGGGGTCCGCGGCCAACGGACCCGACGACGGCGACACGCTGGACGTCACCGCGGTCGCCCAGGGTCAGCCCGCGCGGCAAACCGGCGCGGACTGACCGGCGCCCATGGGGGCTCCCCTCCTCACCGCGCGTGGCATCACGCGCACCTACGGTTCGTTCGAGGCCCTCGCACCGCTCGACCTGGCGATCGCCCGTGGCGAGCGCATCGCGCTGACGGGCCCGAACGGCGCAGGCAAGACGACCCTGCTCACCATCCTGGCGGGCGTGCAGGCCCCCAGCGGCGGCGCGCTCGAGTGGGCCGACGGCGCCTCCCCGAAGGTGGGGTGGGTCCCGCAGAGCCCGGCCCTCTACCCGCGCCTGACCACCCGCGAGAACCTGCGGCTCTTCGCCGGCCTCGAGGGGGCAACCGACCCCGCGGCCACGGCCGATGCCCTCATCGCGCGCGCCGACCTGGGTGACTTCGCCGACCGGCGCGCCGGGGCGCTCTCCACCGGCACCATGCAGCGCCTCAACCTGGCCATCGCCCTTGCGGGATCGCCCAGCCTGCTGCTGCTCGACGAGCCCACCGGCACGCTCAGCCCCGACCAGCGCGTGCGCCTGTGGGGCTGGATGGCCGACCTCGTGCGCGCCGACGACATGGCTCTGCTGTTCTCGACCCAGTCGATGGACGAGGCCGCCCGCAACGCCGACCGCGTGCTGGTGCTGGCCCAGGGGCGGGTGCTGCACGATGGCCCGGCCGCCGACCTCGACGAGGCGGCGTTCATGGCGCTGCTGGAGAGCGCCGCATGAGGGCACTGCGGGCCGGGCGGCTGCTCTTCGCGAAGGACCTCCGCGTGCTCGGCCGCAGCCGCGGCCTGCTGGCCGTGCTCATCGGCTACCCCATCGTCATCGCCATCCTGCTGGCCATCGCCCTCTCGGGGGGCGATCGCCGGCCGTCCATCGCCTTCGTGAACCTCGATGCCGGGGCGCGCACGGTGCAGGTGGGCGAGGAGCGGCTGTCGGTGGACGACTACGCGAAGCGGCTCGAGGACGACGTCGACCTCGTGCGGCTCACGCCCCAGCAGGCCGACGAGGCCCTGGCCGACGGCCGCGTGAGCGCCGTGCTCACGGTGCCGGAGGGCTTCATCACCGACCTGCAGTCGGGCCTCAAGCCCCCGGTGCTGCAACTGGCCACCAACCCGCGGTCACCCATCGAGGCGCAGGCGATCGAGCGCAACCTCGAATCGGCGGTGTTCCGCCTCAACCAGGCGCTGGCCACCGCATACGTCACCCAGGTGCTCAACCTCGTCGACCTCATCCAGAAGGGCGGCACCGTGGGCATCTTCGGGCGCTCGGGCACCCTGCTCGGCCTCGAGGAGAGCAGCCGCAACCTGCTGCAGGTGCAGAGGGCGCTCATCGCCGACGGCAAGCCCGCACTGGCGAAGAAGGTGGCGGGCCTGCGCGACTACATCACCGGCGTGGGTGGCAACCTCGAGCTCGCCAAGCCCGCGGCCCAGGCCATCGCGAGCCCCATCCGCCTCGAGGTGCGCGAGGGCGCGCCGGGTCGCGAGCCGCTGTCGGCGCTGGGCATCGCCGGCGCGCTGGTGGTGGGCATCGGCCTCGTGGGTGTGCTGCTGGCCGCCGCGCTGCTCTCGGCCGAGCGCGAGGACCACGTGCTCTCGCGCCTGGGCCGAGGGCTCGCAGGGCCCGGCACGATCATCTGGCAGAAGGCCGTGCTCGCCGCCGTGGCCTGCACCGTGGTGGGCTACGTGCTCCTCGGCATCGTGGCGCTCACCACGTCGATCACCATCGGCCGGTGGCTGCTGTGGCTGCCCGCGCTGCTCCTGGCGGGCCTGGCGTCGGGGGCCTTCGGGCTGCTCATCGGGGCGCTCGCGCGCGAGACCCGCACGGCCCTGCTCGCCGGCCTCATGCTCGCCCTGCCGCTCGCGGTCATCGCCCTCATCCCGGGCAACGACATCGCGTACTGGGCCAGCGCGTTCGCCGGCTTCGGCCCGGCCGCGCGCATCTTCCAGGGCCTGCTCGTCGACCCCGACGTCACGTCGAGCACCTACGTCGGCATGGGCATCCTCGCCGTGGTGGCGCTGGTGTACATCGTGGCCGCGCGCGTGGCGCTCGGCCGCCGCATGCACGCGTAGCGGCCGGCGCACCCCCGCGCCGCGGGCCCGCCCGCGCCGGCGCGGTCGCGCGTCAGTCGCGCAGCGCCGCGCCGAGCAGGGCGAGGAACTCCTCGTGCGGCACCTCCTGCGCGCCGAAGCGCGCCACGTGCGCCGACATCATCTGCACGTCGATCACCACTGCGCCGCGGTCCCGCGCCACCTCCAGCAGGCCCGCCAGCGCGGCATTGCCGCCATCGGGCGCCCGGTGGAACATGCTCTCGGCGGTCATGAAGCGGCCCATCCACACCCCGAAGAGCCCACCCACCAGCCGGTCGCCGTCCCAGGCCTCCACGCTGTGGGCCACGCCCTCGGCATGCAGGGCGTCGTAGGCGCCGGCGAGGCGCGGGGTGAGCCACATGCCGTTGCGCTCCCCCCCGCAGGCCCGCACCACCTCCGCGAAGGCGACGTCCACGCGCACCTCGTAGCCACGCCGGCGCAGCATGCGCCGCACGGTGGGCGGCACGCGCGCGGCGGCGGGCACGATGACCGCCCGGGGGTCGGACACGTACCAGCCCACCGGACCGCGGGCGCCCGCCTCATCCATGGGGAAGGCGCCCTGCAGGTAGCCCTGCACCATCTGGCCGGGTGCAAGGCCCACGCGGGCAAGGGCCGTGATGGACGTCCCGGCCTCGTCGTCGCCCTGCGGCTTGGGCTCGTGAGCCACGAAACCGACGATACACTCGGCGGCCATGCAGATCCCGACCACCCAGGCCGACGCCGCCACCGGGACCTTCCCGGCCGTGCGCCACCGCAGGCTCCGCCGCACCGAGGGCATGCGCCGGCTCGTGCAAGAGGTCGTGCCGCGGCCCTCGCAGCTGGTGCTGCCGATGTTCGCGGTGGAGGGATCCGGCGTGCGCCAGCCCGTGGATGCGCTGCCGGGCGTGGCGCGCCTCTCGCCCGACCTCATGGTGGAGGAGGCGCGCACGGCGCATGAGGCCGGCATCGGCGGAGTGCTGCTGTTCGGCGTGACCGACCAGAAGGACCCCCACGCCACGTCAGCCCACGCCGACGACGGCGTGGTGCAGCAGGCCGTGCGGGCGCTCAAGGCCGCGCTGCCCGATCTGGTGGTGATCACCGATGTCTGCCTGTGCGCCTACACCGACCACGGCCACTGCGGCCTGCTCGACGATGACGGCGAGGTGGCGAACGACCCCTCGCTCGAGGTGCTGGCGCGCACGGCCGTAAGCCATGCCGACGCCGGCGCCGACGTGGTGGCGCCCAGCGACATGATGGACGGCCGCGTGGCGGCGATCCGCCAGGCGCTCGACGAGGCCGGCCACGAGGGCGTGGCGATCATGAGCTACTCGGCCAAGTACGCCTCGGCGTTCTACGGCCCGTTCCGCGAGGCGGCGGGCTCGGCGCCCGGCCATGGCGACCGCCGCGGGTACCAGATGGATCCGCCCAACGCGCGCGAGGCCGTGCGCGAGGTGCGCGAGGACATCGCCGAGGGCGCCGACATGGTCATGGTGAAGCCCGCCGCCACCTATCTGGACGTCATCCGCGACGTGCGGGCGGCCACCGACCTGCCACTGGCCGCGTACCACGTGAGCGGCGAGTACTCGATGATCAAGGCGGCTGCCGAGCGCGGTTGGCTCGACGAGCGCCGCGCCATGATGGAGACGCTCACCGCCATCGTGCGGGCGGGCGCCGACATCGTCATCACCTACGCGGCCGTGGACGCCGCGCGGTGGATGGAGGAGGAGCGATGAGCACCACCGAGGCCACCCCGCGCGTGCGGCACAAGCCCGACGAGGTCGACCAGCGGCTGCTCAACGAGCTGCAGGCCGGCATCGCGATGGACCACCGGCCCTTCCTCGACATCTCCGAGCGCGTCGGGATCGGCGAGGACGAGGTGCTGGCCCGCATGGCGGTGCTGAAGGACGCCGGGATCATCCGCCAGGTGTCGGCCATCTTCGACACGCGCGCGCTGGGCTACGAGAGCACCCTGGTGGCCGCCGCGTACGACGACGACGCGCTGTTCGAGGCGGCCAAGGTCATCAACGGCCACCCGGGCGTGAGCCACAACTACCGGCGCACCCACCACTTCAACATGTGGTTCACGCTGGCCGTGGAGCCGGACGCCCGCATGTCGATCGAGGACACCCTCGAGGTGCTGGCACGCGAGACGGGCGCGATCTCCATGCGCATCCTCCCCACGCTCACGCTCTACAAGATCAACGTGCAGCTCGACATGACCGGCGAGCGCGGCACCACCGCCCGCGCCGAGCCCGTGGCGCCGCCGCAGCGCGGCGATGGCAACCCGCCGAGCGACGAGGACCGCGAGGCCATCCTGATCCTGCAGGAGGACCTCCCGCTGGTGCCGGAGCCCTTCGCCGTGTGGGCGCAGGCCGCCGGCTGGGACACCGACCGCCTGCTGGCCAAGGGCCGCGAGATGCAGGAGCGCACGCTCATGCGCCGGTTCGCCGCGGTGCTGAACCACCGCAAGGCGGGCTTCGGCGCCAATGGCATGGCGGTGTGGAAGGTGCCGGCCGACGTGGTGGACGACTTCGGCAGCCGCATGGCGTCGTTCTCGTCGGTGTCGCACTGCTACCGGCGCCCGGTGTACGACGACTGGCCATACAGCCTCTTCACCATGGTGCACGCCCGGTCGAAGGATGCCTGCGAGGAGACCATCGCCGCGCTGGCCGAGGAGGCCGGCCTCGGGGACGACGACTACGCGGTGCTCTACTCGACCCTCGAGTTCAAGAAGGTGCGCCTGCGCTACTACTCGCCCGAGTACCGCGCGTGGGAGGACCTGGCGCTGGCGGGATCCCCGCTGCCGGTGGGCTGAGCCCCATGGCCGACGCGCCGGCGGACGCCCGCAGCCGGGAGCTCTACGACCGTGCCCGCCACGTGCTGGTGGGGGGTGTCAACTCGCCCGTGCGCGCCATGCGCGGCATCGGGCGCGAGCCGCTCTTCATCGACCGCGCCGAGGGCGCGTACGTGTGGGACGCCGACGGCAATCGCTACGTCGACTTCCTCGCCTCCTGGGGCCCGGCCATCACGGGGCACGCCGATCCGATGGTCATCGGCGACGTGCGCGAGGCCCTCGCCCGCGGCACCTCGTACGGCGCCCCCACCGAGCGCGAGGTGCTCTTCGCCGAGGCGGTCACCGAGGCGTTCCCCTCCATCGAGAAGCTCCGCATGACCTCCTCGGGCAGCGAAGCCGTGATGGGCGCGGTGCGCCTGGCGCGCGCCGCCACCGGCCGCGAGGCCATCGTGAAGGCCGAGGGTGGCTACCACGGCGCCATCGACGGCCTGCTCGCCCAGGCGGGCAGCGGGGCCACCACGCTGGGCGTGCCCACGAGCCCCGGCGTCACCGCTGGCGCCACTGCCGCCACGCGCCTGGTGCCCTACAACGACCTGCCCGCGGCAGAGGCGGCGCTCGAGGGCGCGGCGGCCATCATCATCGAGCCCATCGCCGGAAACATGGGCGTGGTGCCACCGGCGCCCGGCTACCTCGAGGGGCTGCGCGCCGCATGCGACCGCACCGGCGCCCTGCTGATACTCGACGAGGTCATCACCGGGTTCCGCGTGGCGCGCGGCGGCGCGCAGGAGCTCTACGGCGTGCGCGCCGACCTCACGTGCCTCGGCAAGGTGATCGGCGGGGGCCTTCCCGTGGGGGCGTTCGGCGGACGCATCGACGTGATGGCCGAGCTCGCGCCGGAGGGACCCTGCTACCAGGCGGGCACGCTCTCGGGGAACCCCCTGGCCACCACCGCGGGCCTCGCGGTGCTCTGCCGCCTGGCCGAGCCCGGCATCTACGACCGGCTCGAGGAGGGCGGCGCACGGCTGCAGCAGGTGATCGAGGACAGCGGCGCGCCCGTCACCATCAACCGCATCGGCTCGATGCTCACGCCGTTCTTCACGGATGCCACCGTCACCGACTACGCCGGCGCCACGGCCTGCGACACGGGCATGTACGCCGCGGTGGCCCGCGGACTGCTGGCCCGCGGGGTGTACCCGCCGCCCTCGCAGTTCGAGGCGTGGTTCGTGAGCACGTGCCACGGCGACGCGGAATTCGACGCACTGGCCACCGCGCTGGGCGGCGCCCTCGAGGAGGCCGCGGGGTGATCGGCGCCACCGCCGACCGCGTGAGCGAGGTGCTGGCCGAGCAGCCGGCCCTCGCCGGGCGCACCACCGACGCCGACGAGGTGGTGGTGCCGCTCGTGAGCCCGCCGCTGCCCCGCGAGAACGCCCTGGGATTCGAGCTGATCCTCGAGGGATTCCTGCTGCACCACGGCCGCCCCCGCCACGTGGACAACGTGCCCATGGGCGCGGCGGTGCTGGCGGGCGACTACTGCTACGCCCAGGGCCTGGTGCGCATCGCCGCCACCGGCGACCTCGGCATGGTGGAGGCCCTCGGCGATCTCGTGGCGCTCTCGGCCGCGGCCGTGGCCGCGGGGCGCGAGGACGACCTGGTGCCGCTCTGGCGGTGCACCGCGGCCGCGGTGTCCGGCGAGTCGGGACCGGGCACGGCAGACGCCGTGCGCGCCGCCCGCGCGGCCCTGCGCGAGGGCATCCCCGGGCCCATCCACGAGCTGGCCGCCGGCCTGCCCCCCGCACCGGCGCTCGAGGAGGCCCTGTCGCGATGAAGGACATGCGCGAGTGGATCGAGGCCCTGCGCGGCATCGGCGAGCTGCAGGAGGTCACGGCCGAGGTTGACCCCCACCTGGAGATCACCGAGATCTCCGACCGCGTGATGAAGGCCGGCGGGCCCGCCCTGCTGTTCACCAACGTGAAGGGGTCCGACCTGCCGGTGCTCATCAACCAGTTCGGCTCCGAGCGCCGCATGGCCATGGGCCTCGGCGGCGAGAGCCTCGACGAGATCGCCGGGCGCATCTCCGAGATCGCCGAGATGCAGCCGCCGCAGGGCCTGATGGACAAGGTGAAGGCGCTGGGGAAGCTGAAGGAGCTCGCATCGCTCGGCACCAAGTCGGTGAAGTCGGGGCCGTGCCAGGAGGTCGTGCTGCAGGGAGACGAGGTGGACCTCGACCGCCTGCCGATCCTCACCTGCTGGCCCGGCGACGGCGGCCCGTTCGTCACCCTGCCGCTGGTCTTCAGCAACGACCCGCGCACCGGCACCCGCAACTGCGGCATGTACCGCGTGCAGAAGGTCGACCGCAACACCTGCATGATGCACTGGCAGATCCACAAGGACGGCCGCCAGCACCTGCTCGACTCCGACGGCCGCGTGCCGGTGGCGGTGGCCATCGGCACCGACCCGGCCATCACCTACTCGGCCACCGCGCCGCTGCCCCCGGCACTCGACGAGATGATGTTCGCGGGCTTCCTGCGCGGCGACCGCGTGGAGATGGTGAAGGCCGTGACCCAGGACATCGAGGTGCCCGCCCACGCCGAGGTGGTGCTCGAGGGCTACGTCGACTCCGCGGACATCCGCGACGAGGGACCCTTCGGCGACCACACGGGCTTCTACACGCCGGTGGACCAGTACCCGGCCTTCCACGTGACCGGCCTCACCATGCGCCGCGACGCCATCTACTCCACCACCATCGTCGGCATGCCCCCGATGGAGGACTACTGGCTGGGCAAGGCCACCGAGCGGCTCTTCCTGCCGCTCATCCGCATGACCGTGCCCGACCTCGTGGACATGAACCTCCCCCTTGAGGGCGTGTTCCACAACTGCGCCATCGTGTCGGTGCGCAAGCGCTACCCGGGCCACGCGAAGAAGCTCATGAACGCCGTGTGGGGCCTCGGCCTGCTCTCGCTCACGCGCTGCGTGATCGTGGTGGACGAGGACATCGACGTGCACGACACCTCGCAAGTGGCGTTCCGGGCGTTCTCGAACGTCGATCCGGGCCGCGACGTGCTGGTGATCGACGGCCCCGTGGATGCCCTTGATCACGCCGCCCCATGGCCCGCGTATGGGGGGAAGATCGGCTTCGACGCCACCGCGAAGTGGGAGGGCGAGGGCCAGGTTCGCCCGTGGCCGGAGGAGATCCGCATGAGCGACGAGGTGCGCGAGGCGGTCGATACACGGTGGTCGGAACTGGGAATCCGCCTGCCGAAGGCGTGAAGGACGTGCGGGGCGTCCCTCCGCTGCCGGGACAACCGGCCCCACATCCCGGCGCATGGCCGCATTTCATCGCCGATTGCGCCCGCCTCGGTTAGTGTCGGGGGCCAAGTGAACGTCGACGGAGGTTGGAGTGGCTGAGGACGAGCCGGAAGGCGGCACGCCCGGAACGCAGAACGGTCCCTACCAGGGCCCGCGCGCGGCCGACTTCACCCCGGAGCCGGACCACTCGGACGACCCCGGATACGTCACCCGCACGCGCTTCCTCTCGAACGCCGCGTTCGCGGGAACGGGCATCCTCGCTGCTGCGATCCTCGTCCCGGTCGTCGGCTTCGCGGTCTCCACGCCGCTGAAGGAGGAGGAGTTCCGCTGGGTCGACATCGGCCCCGCCAGCGACTACCTCCAGAACGCGCCGCCGTACGTCGACCCCAAGCCGTCGACCAAGATCGGCGAGGTGGCATCCCTCTCAGTGTCCGGGCCGTCGTCCGACGCCGACCGCCGTATCTACGTGATCTACGGCCTCAAGGATCCCAGCACGCGTCCGCAGCCCACCCCCGGCGAGCCGGCCGCGGCCTACGACGCCAAGTTCGCCAAGTGGGCGAGCGCGCTGAAGCCCGAGGACTTCGACCTCATCGCCATCTGGAACCGCTGCGCCCACCTGGGCTGCCCGGTGGCCTACTCGCCCGGCAGCGCGGGCTACGTGTGCCCCTGCCACGGCGGCGCCTACGACTCCCGCGGCCTGGTGATCGGCGGCCCGCCGCCGCGCCCGCTCGACCGCGTGGACATCAAGGTGGTCGACCAGAGCAAGAAGTTCGAGCCGCAGGACATCGAGGCCGGCAAGGACCGCATCCCGCTCGCGGTGGCCGCCAAGAGCAGCAACCCGAACCTGCGGGTGCTGGTGGGCAAGCCGTTCTCGATCGACCAGCAGCAGCAGGCGTATGCCCTGCACGGGCCCGGCGAGCCGGTGTCCGGCACTCTCTCCCACCTCTACCCGTTCACGTAGGAGCCGACGGTGACGACCAAGGACATCGGGCCGAAGAACCCCGTCCAGAAGGGCGCGGAAGCCACCATCGACTACGTCGACGACCGGTCGGGCATCAAGACCGGCACGCGGTGGTTCCTGTTCCGCAACATCCCCGCGGGCACCAGCTGGTTCCAGACCCTGGGCTTCACGGCCATGGTCGTGTTCGGCATGCAGGCCATCACCGGGATCATCCTGGCGATGTACTACGTGCCCGACACCCAGGGCGGCGCCTACAAGAGCATCGAGCACATCACCAACGAGGTCACCTGGGGCTGGCTCGTGCGCGGCATGCACAAGTGGGGCGCCTCGGTGATGATCATCGTGGTGTTCCTGCACATGGCACGCGTGTTCATATGGGGCGCCTACAAGTACCCGCGTGAGCTCACGTGGGTCACGGGATCCTTCCTGCTGCTGCTCACCATGTTCATGGGCCTCACCGGCTACCTGCTGGTGTGGGACCAGAAGGCCTACTGGGCCACGGTGGTGGCGGTGAACATCTTCGCCAGCGCGCCGATCCTCGGGCCGTACATCGGCGACATCCTGCGCGCCGGCCCCGAATTCGGGCCATCCACGCTATCGCGCTTCTATTCGATACATATGCTCGTCATACCCGGGGCCATAGCCACCTTCATAGGCCTGCACCTGTACTTCATCGTGCGCCTGGGCATCTCCGAGCCGCCGTGGTCGAAGCGCCGCCTGCGCATCGAGCGCGATGAGGAGGACGCCCGCAGGGCGGCCGCCCGGGAGAAGGCCAAGGCCCTTCCCGGCAGCGCCAACTACCCGGCGAGCTGGCCCGTCGAGGCCAAGGAGGCCGCGCGATGAAGCCGGCTGACAAGAAGGCCTACGACAAGGACTACTCGAACGCGAAGAAGACCGGCAAGCCGTTCTTCCCGTATGCGATCTACAAGGACACCATCATCGCGGGCCTCACGGTCATCGCGATCATCATCCTTGCCATCACGATCCGCGTCGAGGTAGGCGAGCCGGTCAACCCGGCCACCACCGACTTCATCCCGCGTCCCGAGTGGTACTTCTACTTCGCGTTCGAGCTCCTGAAGATCTTCAAGAACCAGGATGCCCTCACGCCGGTGATCATGGCCACCTTCATGGTGCCGAACATCATGATCATCCTGCTCGTGGTGTGGCCGTTCATCGACCGCGGTCCCGAGCGGCGCATCTGGAAGCGCCCGTTCGCGCTCGGCCTCACGGTCATCGTCACCGGGCTCCTCTGCTACCTCACCTGGATGGGCGCCAACTCGCCCTCGGGCGTCGCCTCCGCGGGCATCCCCGTGAGCGGCCTCGACGAGCAGGCGACAAAGGGCATGGCGGTATTCATGGCCAACGGCTGCACGTCGTGCCACATGGTGGCGGGCGTCGGTGCACCGGGCCCCGGTCCCGATCTCACCCAGGAAGGCGCGAAGGGCTGGGACAACGCGAAGATGATCGCCTGGTTCAAGGCACCCAAGGCGCCGATGCCGTCGTACGCATCGCTGCCGCCGCAGGAACTCGAGGACCTGGCCACTTTCGTCAACGGGCTGGGAACGAAGTACAAGTAGGCCGTCCCGCACCTGTCGAACGGTCTAGAACGGGGTCCCGCATGCGCGGGACCCCGGCTGTTTCGGGGCATCACGGGTCTACCATCGGTTACCTATGAGGATCTTCCTGGGGGTAACCGGAGCCAGTGGCGCCCTCTACGGGGGGCGGGCCCTCACCGCGCTCACCGCGGGGGGCCATCACGTGGGCCTGTGCATCTCCGATGCCGGGGCCCGGGTGATCAGCCACGAGATCCTCGGCGAGGGCCCGCGGCCGGCGTCGTACGACGACGTGCGCGCGCGGTTCGTGGACGCCTTCGCAGAGGCGCCCGGGGCCGTTGACCTTCTCGACCCCGACGACATCGCGTGCTCCTTCGCATCGGGGTCGTCGGGCGCCCGGGCCGCGCTCGTGGCCCCGTGCTCCACGTCCACCCTCGGGCGCATCGCGCACGGCACCGGTGACAACCTCATCCACCGCGTGGCCGAGGTGATGCTCAAGGAGCGCGGGCAGCTCGTGCTCGTGCCGCGCGAGACGCCCCTGTCGCTCATCCAGCTGCGCAACATGGTGGCCGTCACCGAGGCCGGGGGCATCATCCTTCCCGCCTCGCCGGGCCTCTACGCGGGCCCCGAGGGCATCGACGACCTCATCGACTTCGTGGTGGGCAAGGCGCTCGACGTGCTGCGCATCGACCACGCGCTCTTCACGCGCTGGGGCGAGCCGCGCATCGCCCCCACCGGGGATGCCCCGTGAGCACCGCGCCCCCCGTCTACGCGTTCGTCCAGCCGCTCCGTCCGTGGCTCACCCAGTGCGAGGAGATGCTCGCCCGATACGCCGGCGGGCACGTGCCCGAGGTGAGCGGGCCCGCCATGGACACCCTGGTGGCCGGCGGCAAGCGCGTGCGGCCCATGCTGGTGTTCTGCGCGAGCTCGGGCAACGAGGACGACCGCCCGGCGCTGGTCACGGCCGCCGCCGCGGTGGAGCTGGTGCACATGGCCACCCTCGTGCATGACGACCTCATCGACGGCGCCACCACCCGCCGCGGGCGCCCCACCGTGGCGCGCGCGCACGGCGCGGCCGCCGCCATCAACGTGGGTGACTTCCTCTTCGCGCGTGCCTTCGCCGAGCTCACCCGCATCGGATCGCCCGCGGCGGTGAGCGCATTGGCGGATGCCTCGCTCGACCTCGCGCTCGGCGAGATGGACCAGCAGCGCGCGGCGGGCGACCTGGGCCTCACCGTCGATGCGTACATGTCGCGCTGCCGCCGCAAGACCGGGGCGCTGTTTTCGGTGGCATGCCGCCTCGGGGCGATGCTGTCCGGGGGGTCCGAGGAGGCCCAGCTGCGCCTGGCGTCGTTCGGCACCCGCGTGGGCGTGGCCTTCCAGATCCTCGACGACATCCTCGACCTCTCGGGGTCGCCCGCCGAGACCGGCAAGCGCCGGGGCACCGACATCCTCAGCGGCACCGTCACGCTTCCGCAGATCCTGGCCATCAAGGAGGAGCCCGCGCTCGGCAACGAGATCGGCCGGGTGGCCGCCGGGGGCGAGGGCCTCGAGGCGTTGTGCGACCGGCTCGCGGTGCACCCCGGCATCACGGCGGCGCGCCAGCAGGCACTCGACGAGGTCGCCCTGGCGGTGGAGGCACTCGACGGCGACATCGGTGGCGCCGATGCCGACGCGCTGCGCACGATCGCCGCCGGAATGGTGGATCGCTTCGCATGACCCGCGACGAGGTCATCGCCCTGCTGGCATCCCGCGATCCCGTGGCGGTGGCCCAGCACATCGCGGTGCCCGACGAGGTGGGCTGGCTGAGGGGCGAGGGGAATGAGGAGGGCGTCGAGGTGCTGCGCTACGGCGCCGGCACCACCGACGCCGAGGTGGCCGACCGGCTGCTGGACATCGCCGCACGGGCCGACCGCGTGAGGGCGGTGCACCTGGTGCCCGGGCCCGACACCGCGGAGCGCCCCGGTTCGTGGGGCAACGAGGACCTGCTGGTGACCGCCGTGGCGCGCCGCGTGCTGCCGGGGGTGGCGATCCGCCCCGACTGGCCCGCGCTCGGCGAGCCGGCATGCCAGGTGGCCGTGTCGTTCGGGGCCGACGAGTGGGTGATCCCCCACGGCGTGGACGCCGACCCCGACCACCTGGCCGAGGCCGTGGGCGCGCGGGCGGTGGCGCGATGAGCGACCTCCGCGTGGGGCGCATCAGCGCCCTCAACATGTTCCCGGTCTACCACCACCTCGAGCGCGCCGCGCTGCCGGGGGTCACGTTCACCGACGGCCTGCCGGCCCTGCTGAACGCGGGCGTGATCGGAGGCGACCTCGACGTGTCGGCGATGTCCAGCATCGCGTACGCGCGCAACGCCGACGCTCTCCGACTGCTGCCCGTGGGCTGCATCGCCTGCGAGGGCGCGGTCGACTCCATCCGCCTGCTCTCGCCGGTGCCGCTCGACGAGGTGCGCCGGGTGGCCGTCACCCCGCACAGCGCGAGCAGCGTCACGCTGCTGCGCGTGCTCGTGGGGCCGGACGTGGCGTTCCGCGTGATGGCGTCCGACCTCGAGGCCCCGTCCGCGCTGGCGGCAGGGGAGGCGGTGCTGCTCATCGCCGACGCTGCGCTCATGGCCCACCGCGACCGCATCGCCCCGCACTCGCTCGACCTCGGCGAGCTCTGGCAGCAGCGAACGGGCCTGCCCATGGTGTTCGCCGTATGGGCGGCGCGCGAGGATGCGGCCGTCACCCGCCCCGGTGCGCTCGACGCGCTCTGCGACGCCATCACCGCCGGGGGCGAGGCCTTCGCGGCCGACCCCGAGGGCGTGGCGCGTGCCGCCGCGCAGCGGTTCCCCTTCGACGAGGCCTACATCCGCGACTACCTGGCGCGCCTGCGCTACGGCTTCGGCGACTCCGAGCGGGCGGGCCTCGAGAGGTTCCTGGCCATGGCCCGCCAGGCCGGCGAGCTGCATGAGGTACCCGCCCTCGGCGCGGTGGCCGCATGACCACCGTCGCGCCCGCACGCCACCTCGACGTGATCGAGCGCCTCGATGCCGGGGAGCGGCTGGATGACGATGGCGCCCGCGCCCTCATCGCATCCCGCGATGTGGTGGCGGTGGCCGCCGCCGCGCAGCGCGCCCGCGACCGCGTGACCGACCCCGACGAGGTCACGTTCGTCATCGACCGCAACGTCAACTACACCAACTTCTGCGTCACCGACTGCGACTTCTGCGCCTTCTACCGGCACCCGCGCGATCCCGGTGGCTACGTGCTCAGCAAGCCGGTGATCTTCCGCAAGATCGAGGAGACGCTCGA
>JAGWYY010000023.1 GCA_018969105.1 Acidobacteriota bacterium
ATGAGCGGCGGGGCGTCGGTGCCGGACATGAAGAAGCCGGCGCCCGCGGAGTCTGCGAAGAGGTCGAGCATGACGTCAGCCAGCGCGCGGGCGGCCACGAGCCACGCGGGGTCGAAGTCGGCGGCGTAGAGGGCAAGCAGGCCGTCGGCCATGTCGGCGTGGTCCTCGAGGGTTCCCAGGTGGCGGGGGCGCCCGTCGGCATGCACGCGCATGAGCCGGCCATCCACCATCATCTCGTCGAGCACGAAGCGCGCCGCCTCCCGCGCGGCCTGCACCCAGTCGTCGCGCCGCAGGCCCATCCCGGCCTCGGCCAGCGCGCCGATGGCGAGGCCGTTCCACGAGGCGATCACCTTGTCGTCGCGCGCCGGGGCCGGACGCAGCGCACGTGCCTCGTACAGCGCCTCGAGGGCCGCCGGAGTCACCGGAACCTCGGGCGCCACCACGCGAAGGATGCTGCGTCCCTCGAAGTTGCCCCGCTCGGTCACGCCGAAGCGGGCGATTACGGCCTCGGCGTCATCGGCGGGCAGCAGGGAGCCGACCTCGTCGGGCGTCCAGGTGAAGAACGCGCCCTCGCCGCCCGGGGAGTCGGCGTCCTGCGCGGCGGCGAACGCTCCGCCGTCGGTACGCATCTCGCGCAGGAGGTACGTCGCGATGCGCTCGGCCACCGCTCCGTGGCGCTCCTCGCCGGTGAGGCGCATGGCCAGCGCGTAGTCGCGCAGCAGGAGGGCGTTGTCGTAGAGCATCTTCTCGAAGTGGGGGACGAGCCAGATGTCGTCCACCGAGTAGCGGTGGAAGCCGCCACCCACCTGGTCGAACACCCCGCCCGCCGCCATGGCGTCGAGCGTGCCCGTGGCCATGTCCAGCGCGACGCCACCCGGGTCGCGTCCCGCCCAGTGGCGGCGCAGCAGCAGGTCGATCACCACCGAGGGCGGGAACTTCGGCGCGCCGCCGAACCCGCCGTTGCCGTCGTCATAGAGGTCGCCGAGCACGCGCACCGCCGCCGCCACGGCGTCCTCGGCAGGCGGCGGCGCCACGACGTCCACGGCCGCTTGCTGCCGGATGCCATCGGCGAGCGACCCGGCCTGGCGCATCACCTGGTCGCGCCGGTCGCGCCAGGCCTCGGCCACGCCCTCGAGCACCTGCGTGAACGACGGCATGCCCTGGCGGGGTTGCGGTGGGAAGTACGTGCCGGCCCAGAACGGCTCGCCGGCCGGCGCGAGGAACACCGTCATCGGCCACCCGCCGTGCCCGGACATCGCGAGCGTCGCCTGCATGTAGAGCGCGTCGACGTCGGGCAGCTCCTCCCGGTCCACCTTCACGCAGGTGAACCACTCGTTCATCACCTGCGCCGTGGCCGGGTCCTCGAACGACTCGTGCGCCATCACGTGGCACCAGTGGCACGACGAGTAGCCCACCGACAGCAGCACCGGCACGTCGCGCTCGCGGGCGTCGGCGAAGGCCTCCGGGCCCCACGGCCACCAGTGCACGGGGTTGTCGGCGTGCTGCCTGAGGTACAGCGAGGCCTCGTCGGCGAGTCGGTTACGTCCCGGCATGCGCGCGATGGTCGCACTGCCCCGCGACCCCGCGCCCGCGAGCGGCTCAGCAGACCAGCGGCACTCCGCACTTCTCCGCAACTGCGCGCAGGCGCCGATCCGTCGTTGCCAGGGGCAGTGCGCGCCGAAGCGCGAGCGAGAGGTAAGCGGCGTCGTAGGCGGTCATCCCATGCTCGCGGGACAGCCCGAGGATGGAGCCGATGGACGGCGGATCCGCGTCCTGAGCCACCCGGATGCTCTCGACGAGTCCCAGGATGTACGCGAAGCCGGCATCGTCAATGCGTCCACGCCGACGCGACGTATCGAGTGCGTTCGCGACCTCGAACCGCCAGAGCCCCGGCACCACGGCATCGCCATCGCGCAGGGCGGAGACGATGGGGATCACGGGCTCCTCGGGCTCGTCATCCATCACGAGCACCATGGTCGCCGAGGCGTCGAGGACGAAATCGCTCAATACCGCCGCCCTTCCCGGATCCACCCGACCACCTCGTCGCGCGTGGCCTTGATGGTCTTTCCGCTGCGACGGAGCTCCATGAGGTCGGCGATCCACTGCTCGCGCGTCGGCCTCGCGTCGGCGGGCGGCACGATGCGCGCCACCGGGCGGCCGTGGCTCGTCACCACGATCTCCTCGCCCTCGCCGGCACGACGCAGCATCTCGCTGAACTTCGCCTTGGCCTCCGCCACGGGCACGTGGGTGGCTGTGGACCGCGTTGTCATCATGCTCATGATTCTAGTCATCATATGGTCACATAAGGCGCGCGGGGTCGTGCCGGCGCTGCACTAGCGTTGCCTCCGTGCACGACCCCTTCGCAGACGCAGCGGGATCCGCCCCGCCCCGCGGCGACTCCGCCCGGTGGCGGCAGGTGGCGCTGCTCGCGGTGGCCGCGTCGCTCGGCGACCGCTCCGCCCGACCGCGCCTCGCCGCCGCGCTGCAGTCGCTCGACCACCCGGTGGAGGCCGGTCGCGCACTGGCCGCCGCGCCCGATGACGACCCGTGGACCCGCTGGTGGGCTGTGCTGGCCGTGGGACAGGGCGAGGGGGCGGAGGGGCTCGACGAGGCCCTCGTTGCGGCCCGGGCCGTTACGGCGCAGGGGCCGGATGGCCGCGAGGTCGCGCGCCGACTCGACGACCTCGCCGCCGAGCTCGCCGCGCTGCGCGGCGACGCCGACTCCGATGCGCGCTTCGCGCTGCTCGGCCACCGCGCGCAGCCGGATCGCCGGGTGATGCTCGCGGGCCGGTCGAGCGCAGCCTTCATCGTCGACCCGTCGTGGGAGTCCCTCGCGCTCGTCCGCCTGGCGCCCTCGGACGGCCCGTCGATGTCGAACTCCGCCCATCACCGGCTCGACGAGGTGATCGCGCTCGTGCGCCAGGGGCAGTCGGGTCAGGGCCGCCCGGTGCCGGGCGACGTGCCGATGCCGGCCGACCCCGACGTGATGGTGGAGCTCCTGCGGCAGGACTCCGCATCGCGCGACCGCGCGCTCGCCTCGCTGGCCGAGGAGGTGCGGGAGGAGCGCGCGCGCCTCGCCGAGCGCCAGCAGGAGATGGACGACGAGTGGGGCGACATCCAGGCCGAGAAGGCGCGGCTTCGCACTCTGGCCCAGGGCCTGCTCGAGAGGCAGCAGTCGGCCACGTTCACGGTGCCCACCAGCGCCGCCGAGGCCGCCGACCTGCTGGGCCTCGGTCCGCGCCCCGCACCCGACGAGGTGGAGCGCGCATGGCGCCGCCAGGTGGCCCGATGCCACCCCGACCGCGTGGCCGAACTGCACCCCGACCTCCAGCAGCGCGCCGCCGACATGACGGTGGCGCTCAACGCCGCGCGGGAGATCCTGCTGGGAAAGCCCTCGCCGGCCCGCAGGCGGTAGGGCTCAGTCCCAGTCCTCCTCCACCGCGAGGCGGGCGTACTCGCGCCACTCATCCAGGATCGTGCGCACGTCACGCGGGCGGACTTCCGGGTGGAGGCGGGTGATGAGGTCTACGGCCATGCCGTCGGCGCTTCGCACCGGAGGGTCCTGGATCTCGTTGAGCACGGTCCAGACATCCGCCTCGGCCAGCCCCGGGCGCTCGCCCAGGATGAATGCCGCGGCCTCGCCCAGGTCGAGCGGGTCGTCGTCCATCAGGCGGTTATCTTCGGCCCGCTCTTCACGCGGTCATAGACGTCGTCGCCC
Organism: Acidobacteriota bacterium; assembly: GCA_018969105.1. Taxonomy (GTDB): domain Bacteria; phylum Actinomycetota; class Thermoleophilia; order Miltoncostaeales; family Miltoncostaeaceae; genus SYFI01. Next base: position 3,719 of record JAGWYY010000023.1, read on the forward strand.
AGGCCCATCTCGCGGAGCTCCACCTTGCGCACGCGCTCGGTGGGGGTCTTCGGGAGGTGGTCCATGAACCGCACGTACCGGGGCACGGCGAAGTAGGGCATCTTGTCGGCGCAGAACTCGAGCAGCTCATGCGGGTCGGGCGCGACGTTGCGCGGCACCACGCAGATGAGGATCTCCTGCTCGGCCCCCGCGCCCTCGGACGAGGCCACGCCCACCGCCGCTGCCTCGAGCACCGCGGGGTGCTGCGCCACCACGCGCTCCACCTCCATCGACGACACGTTCTCGCCGCGCCGCCTGATGTAGTCCTTTACGCGGTCCTTGAAGTAGAGGTAGCCCTCCTCGTCCATCACGCCGAGGTCACCGGTGTGCAGCTTGAGGTTCTTGAAGTCCTCGGCCGTCTTCTCGGGCATGCCCGCGTAGGCGCGCATCACGATGTTGGGCAGCTTCATGTCCACCACGATCTCGCCGGGCTCCCCGGGGGGCTGCGGCAGGTCCGTGCCCGGCTGCACCACGCTCACCTCGAAGCCCGGGCTGGCCTTGCCGCATGAGCCCGGCTTCTCGATGCCCGGCGGCACGTAGGTGACCATGCCGGTCTCCGTCAGGCCGTAGCCCTCATGCCAGCGGATGCCGAAGCGCTCCTTGAAGTCGTCGTAGATATCCTTCGGCGCCGGCATGGCCATGATGCGCTGCACCGAATGCGCGCGGTCGTACTCGCCGGGCTCGGTGTTCCAGATGAAGTAGTTCATGGCGCTCACGGTGTTGAGGATCGTCGCGCCGCACTCGGTGACCTCGCGCCAGAAGTTGCTCGACGAGTACCGCGCCGACAGCTGGATGCGCGCCCCGGCGATCATCGCCGGGTAGCAGTTGAGCACCTGGGCGTTGCTGTGGAAGAGCGGCAGGCAGGTGTAGAAGACGTCGTCCTCGGTGACCCCGCACACCTCGATGTACGTGCGCCCCGAGAAGTAGTCGGACGCGTGCTGCTTGATCACGCCCTTGCTGCGACCGGTGGTGCCCGACGTGAACATGATGCGCGCGTCGTCCACCCAGGTCACGTCCACGCCGGGGTCGGAGTCCGGCGCGTCGTCCAGCACCGCGAAGGGCTCGTGCGCCACGCGCGGGTCTGGGCCGTTGCGCTCGCCCGACTCCCACACGAACACGTGCTCGAGCACCGGAAGGTCGGCCGCCACGTGGTCGAGCCGGTCGAGCAGGTCGTCCGAGATCACCAGGAACCGCGACTCGGGGAGGTTGATCACCCACGAGAGGAAGTCCCCGCGGTAGGCGAGGTTGATCGGCGACTGCACGCCGCCGGCGCGCAGGATGCCGAACCAGAGCGCCACCTGGTCGACCGAGTTGGGCATGAGCGTGCTCACGCACTCGCCCTTCCTCAACCCGCGCGCGATGAGGGCATTGGCGATGCGGTTGGCACGGGCATCGATCTCGCCATAGGTCGTCCACGCGCCATCGCCGAACCGGATGTACGGCCGGTCGGGATGCGCCTCGGCGCGATCGCGGAGGATGCGGGGCAGCACCCACCCCGTGACGTCCTCCTTGGTGTACCAGTCACTCCACTCGGCAGCCATGCTCGCAGGCTACCCGGCGCCTTGCACCAGCGCTGCGGTGGCCAGGGCGCGGCTCAGTCGGGGACGATCGAGAAGCGGTACTTGTCGGCGACGGCGGCCAGCGCCCGGACATCCTCCGCCGTGAGCGGCGGCGCCTGCACGCCCCTGCGCCCGGGCGCGCCGATCTCGGGGAACATGGCCTCCATTCCCGCCGGGGAGTACATGAAGAGCATCCTCGCCAGCCCGTCGCCGACGTTGGCGAAGTGGTGCACCGTGCCGCGGGGCACGAAGATGACGCTGCCCGGTTGCGCGCGGTGGACCCCTTCGCCGGCATGGAACTCGAGTTCACCCTCGAGCAGCACGAAGGTCTCGTCCTCCGCGTGGTGCACGTGCGGCGGCGGCCCTGTCCCCGCGGGCACCAGGGCCTCGAGGAGCGAGAAGGCATTTCCGGTGTGCGCGCCGGTGAGGAGCGTCGTGTAGGTGTCCCCGAGGAGGAACACCGTGTCCCCCTCGCCAGCGGGCACATGGACCACGCCTGTCGTTTCCGCAGCCAATTCCGCCTCCGCCTTCATTGCGCTCACGGCACCGCAGGGTAGTGCCAAACCACTGTGGTACCTTCCCGAGCCCGCCAACGACCGGAGGCTTCCCAGTGGGCAAGACCGGCCAGCGCATCGCCGTCACCCTGGCTTGCCAGGACTGCAAGAGGCGCAACTACCAGTCGAACAAGAGCAAGCGCAACACGCCCGACCGCGTGTCGCTCGCGAAGTACTGCCGCTGGTGCGGCCGCCACACGGAGCACCGCGAGACGCGGTAGGGCAGTACCTAGGGTCGTAGCTCAATTGGTAGAGCACCGGTCTCCAAAACCGGGGGTTGGGGGTTCGAGTCCCTCCGGCCCTGTCCAGCAGATCGCGACAGACTGAGAAGGCCGCCAGGCAGATGGCACGTATTCGCCCGTCAAAGGGCCAGACCTCCGGGGAGCCCGGACCCGACGAGACCGGCCCCGGTGGGGCCGAGCCGCCGCCCGTACCCAGCAGGCGGCGGAACAAGAAGTCGTCGGGCGGAGGCCAGAAGGCCCAGCCGCGTCCCCGCCAGCAGCCCAAGAACGAGAAGTCGGGCGCGGTCACCAAGTCGGTCCAGGAGGGCCGCAGCCGCCGCTACGTCGGCGAGGTCGTGACCGAGCTCAAGAAGGTGACCTGGCCCAATAGGGCCCAGCTGTTCCAGGCCACCGCCGTCGTGCTCATCTTCGTCGCCATCGTGGCGATCTACCTCGGCGTCGTCGACGTGCTCATGAGCACGCTCGTCGACGCCATCTTCTAGGAGAAGTACTTGCTGCGCTGGTACGTCATCAACACCTACTCGGGTCACGAGAACAAGGTGAAGGCCAACATCCTCCGTCGCGTCGAGACGCAGCACCGGCAGCGCTCGATCCGCGAGGTCATCGTCCCCACCGAGCAGGTGGTCGAGACCAACAAGGAGGGCCAGAAGGTGCAGACCGAGCGCCGCACCCTGCCGGGGTACGTGCTCGTGAACATGGACATGACCGACGACGACGCCTGGTCGCTCATCAAGGACACCCCGGGCGTCACCGGGTTCGTCGGCGCCACCAAGCACGACGACCACCGCCCGCCGCCGCTGTCGCGCACCGAGGTGGACCGCCTGCTGCACACCCAGACCGAGACCCGCATGAAGGTGCGCGCCGAGTTCACGGTGGGCGAGAGCATCAAGGTCATCTCCGGCCCGCTGTCGGACTTCACCGGCGAGATCGCGGAGATCAACGCCGAGCAGGGTCGCGTGAAGGTGCTGGTGTCCATCTTCGGCCGCGAGACGCCGGCCGAGCTGTCGTTCGACCAGGTCAAGAAGCTCACGTAGGAAGGCACCCGCGGCGGGCCGGCGCATCTCGCTGGTCATTCGCGCGCGCGGATGTATGATCCCGGGCCGCTCGAGACGGTCCCAGTCCGGAAGGTCACGCCACCATGGCGAAGAAGGTCCTGCAGGTCATCAAGCTTCACATCCCCGCGGGGGGCGCCTCGCCGGCTCCGCCGGTGGGTCCCGCGCTGGGTGCCGCGAGCATCAACATCATGGACTTCTGCAAGGCGTTCAACGCCGAGACGCAGAGCCTGGGCGGGGTCATCACCCCGGTGGAGATCTCGGTGTACGAGGACCGCTCGTTCTCGTTCATCACCAAGACCCCCCCGGCCGCGGTGCTCATCAAGGAGGCCATCAAGCTTCCGAAGGGCTCGCCGGAGTCGCACCGCACCAAGGTCGGCACCATCACCCGCGCCCAGCTGCAGCAGATCGCCGAGACGAAGATGCAGGACCTGAACGCGAACGACATCGACGCCGCCATCACCATGATCGCGGGCACCGCCCGCTCGATGGGCGTCACGGTGGAGGGCTAGGCATGGCGAAGCACGGCAAGCGCTACGACGACGCCAAGGCGCAGATCAACCCCGAGGGCAACTACCACCCCCTCGAGGCCTTCCGCCTGCTCGTCAGCCAGGAGGTCGCGCGCTTCGACACCACCGTCGAGGCCCACTTCCGCCTGGGGGTCAACGTCCGCCACGCCGAGGAGCAGCTGCGCGGCACCATCGCGCTTCCGCACGGCACCGGTCGCGCCGTCACCGTGGCGGTGTTCGCCGAGGGCGAGAAGGCGCGCGAGGCCGAGGAGGCCGGCGCGCAGATCGTGGGCGGCGAGGACCTCGTGAAGAGGGTCGAGGAGGGCTTCAGCGACTTCGACGTGGCCATCGCCACGCCCGACATGATGGGCGCCGTCGGCCGGCTCGGCCGCGTGCTCGGCCCGTCGGGCAAGATGCCCAACCCGAAGACCGGCACCGTCACGTTCGACGTGGGCAAGGCCGTCACCGACGTCATCGGCGGCAAGGTGGAGTACCGCACCGACCGCGCGGGCATCGTGCACATCGGCCTCGGCAAGAAGTCGTTTACGGCCGAGCAGCTCACCGAGAACTACGCCGCCATCCTGGACGAGATCATGCGCGCCAAGCCGGCCTCGACCAAGGGCAAGTACATCAAGTCGATCAGCGTCGCCCAGACCATGGGCCCCGGCATCGACATCGACCCGCAGTACACCCAGAACCTGCTCGAGGAGGCCACCGCCTAGGGGCGCGTCGCCGACACGGCATACCGACCGGAGATCACGGGGGCGCGCGCCGCGCGCCTTGAACCAGGGGGAGACCCCGACCCGCGTGAGGACGGAGCCACTTGGAGCATGCGGGGCACCCAGCCCCGCGACGCCTCCTCCCGGCCCGCCCCCGCGCGGCCAGCAGAGGAGGAGGTGAGGAACTGAACAGGGAGCAGAAGGCAGAGGCCATCGCGGTGATCGCGGAGCGCCTCACCACCACGGACACCGTCATCGCGGCGGCGTTCCACGGCCTGAGCGTCCGGGAGGTCGAGGACCTTCGCGCGAAGCTGCGCGAGGCCGACGCCCAGTTCCAGGTCGTCAAGAACACGCTGGCCCGTCGCGCGTGCGACGAGACGGGCAAGGACGCCCTGCTCGAGTACCTCGAGGGCCAGACCGCACTGGTCTGGGCCGCCGGCGACCCGGCGGCCATCGCGAAGGCCCTGAACACCTTCGCCAAGGCATCCGAGAACCGCCTGAGCATGAAGGGCGGAATCCTCGACGGCGCCCCGGTGTCGGCCGACGAGCTGAAGAAGCTCGCCGCGCTGCCGCCACGCGACGAGCTGCTCGCCCGCCTCGTGCGCGGCGTGGCCAGCCCGCTGCAGGGCACCGCCAACGCACTGAACAGCCTGCTGTCCGGCCTCGCCACCGCGCTGGGCCAGTACGAGGCGCAGCGTGCCGCCGAGGCCCCGGCCGAAGCGGCCCCGGCCGAGGAGGCACCTGCCGCCGAGGCACCTGCCGCCGAGGCCACCGAGGCTCCGGCCGAGGACGCCCCGGCTGCCGAGGAGGCACCCGCCGAGGACGCCCCGGCTGCGGAGGAGGCACCCGCCGCGGAGGCGGAGGCCGAGCCCGAGGCCAGCACTGAGGACACCAATGAGGCCGAGCAGGACGCGGCGGCCGATGACACCCCGGAGGCCGCGCAGGAGCCGGCAGCCGACGACAACGCGGACGCCGAGCCGGCTGCCGACGAGACCACAGAAGGAGACTGACCATGGCGATGACCACTGAGGAGTGGATCGACGAGCTCAAGGCCATTTCGGTGCTCGAGCTGAGCGAGCGCATCAAGGCGCTCGAGGAGACCTTCGGCGTGAGCGCCGCGGCGCCGGTCGCCGTGGCGGCTGCTCCGGCTGCCGGTGGCGGCGGGGGTGCCGAGGCCGGCGGGGACGCCGACCAGGACTCCTTCACCGTCACCCTCGACTCCGCCGGCGACAAGAAGATCCAGGTGATCAAGGTCGTCCGCGCGGTCACGGGCCTCGGGCTCAAGGAGGCCAAGGACCTCGTGGACGGCGCCCCGGGCACCGTCAAGGAGGGCGTGGCCAAGGACGAGGCCGAGCAGATCAAGTCGCAGCTCGAGGAGGCCGGCGGCAGCGTCTCGCTGTCGTAGGACGAACGACGCAGCGGCGGGGACGCCCCAGGGACAGTCACTGCGAAGTGACTGTCCCCCTCCGGCATCCCCGGCATGTCCTGAGCGGCCCGGGTGGCACCTTGCCACCCGGGCCGTTTGCTTTGCTGACGTCGGAATGAAGCGCCTGCTCATCGCCATGTCCGGCGCCGCCCTCGCGGTAGCCGCGTCCACCTCTGCCCTCGGGATCGTCTCGCAGGGCGCCTTCCGCATGGGGGCCGACGCCGCCTGGGCCCGCGGAATCGATGGCGCGGGTACCCGGGTGGCGGTGCTCGACACCGGCTTCGGCGGGCTCGACGAATCCATCGCCGCCGGGGAGCTGCCGCCCCGCGACCAGATGGAGACGAAGTCGTTCGACCCGGTGCACGGCCTGGAGGGCCGCGACAACCTCGGCGCGCCCACGCAGCACGGCACCCGCATGGCCGAGATCGTGCGCGACGTCGCGCCCGGGGCCCGGCTGGTGCTCGTGAACTACGCCGGCATTGACGGCTTCCTGCAGGCCGCGGACTGGATCGCGGCGAACGGGATACCGGTGGTCAGCCATTCCAACTCGCTCCTCGGCGGTCCGTTCGACGGCACCGGCCCGCTGGCCCGCGCCGTTGACGCGGCCGCGGGCCGCGGCGTGCTCTGGGTGAACTCGGGCGGCAACTTCGCCGAGCGCCACTGGCGCGGCGTGCCATCCCCGGCGGGCACCGAGCTCCCGATCGCACCGCAGCCCGGTGAGACGCTGTCGTTCGGCCTCGGATGGACCGACCCGGCGCTGAAGGCCGTGCTCTCGGTGCAGCGTCAGCAGGCCGATGGGTCGTGGTCGGAGGTCGTGGTGAGCGACACCACGCGCCGCACCGACCCGGTTGCCGTCGACGGCGGTGCCTGGCGGCTGGTCGTCACCCGTACGCAGGGGCCGGATGCGCCGGTGGACGTCTTCTCGCGCACCGTCGGGTTCGGGTCCGTGGCCGTGCCGGACGGCAGCGTCGCCACGCCGGGTGACGCCGCGGGGGCGCTGTCGGTGGGCGCGGTGCCGTGGCAGGGCACCGACCCCGCGAAGTACTCATCCCGTGGCCCCACGGCCGACGGCCGCGCCAAGCCGGATCTCGTCGGCCCCACGTACGTCACCGCCAACGCGCTGTTCCCCGGTACCGCCGGCACCTCCGCGGCCACGGCGCACGTGGCGGGCATCGCCGCCCTCGTGCGCGACGAGCGCGTCTCGCTCGGGCAGCCCATCGACGTGGTCGCGCTGCGCGCGGACATCACCGGGCGCGCCCGCGACCTCGGCGCGCCGGGCGCCGACGCGGGCACCGGAGCCGGCATGGCCCGATTCGATGTCGTCGCACCGCGCATCGGCGTGACGGCCTCGCCCGGCAGGGCGTCCATCGTGCGGGTGCGTGCCTTCGATGACGGCACCGTCCAGTCGGTGTCGCTCCGCGTGAACGGCCGCGCGGTGCGCACGGCCGCCGGCCCGTACATGCGCCAGCAGGTGGGGCTGCGCACGGGGCGCAACCGGGTGGAGGTGGTTGCCCGCGACCTCGCCGGGAACGAGTCGACGGTCGCCCGCGTGCTCGTGCGCCGGGATGCGAAGCGCCGGTGAGGCGCGCCCTGCAGGCCACCGCCGTGGTGACCATGGCCGCGCTCGCGGCGGGCACCGGGGCCGCGGCCAGCGCGGCGGCGCCTCCGGCCATCGCTCCAGCGCCTGCCCCGCCCGTGCCGGTGACCGTCACGTCATCGCCCGGGCACGTTGACGCCGTGGCGCGTGCCCTCGGCGCGTCGGCCCTCAGGGTGGTGCGCCGTACCGGGCGCGACCTGCAGGTGACCGCCTCGCCCGACCGCCTCGCGGGCCTGCGCGCCATCCCCGGCGTGGCGGCGGTGCGCGCGGCCTCCGCCGGGCTGGCCGAAACCGATCCCGACGAGCCCGGCGCCGCCGTCGCCGCGAGCGGCGCCGTGCGGTCGGAGGGCTTCGAGCGGGTGGGGGCAGACGCCCTGCAGGGGCTCGCGGGCGACGGCGCCGGCGTGACCATCGCCGTGCTCGACCTCGGCTTCGGCAGCGCGCGCATCCCGGGCCTGCAGGCCAGGCGCGAGCTGCCACCCACTGCGCGCCTCGAGACCCGGTCGTTCGACGCCACCTGGGGCCTCGCCGGGCGCAATGCCTACGGGAACGCCACCAACCACGGGGAGCTCGTGGCGCAGACGGTGTTCGATTATGCGCCCGCCGCGAACTACGTGTTCGTCAACTACCACACCGAGCAGGACTTCCAGGCGGCCGTCGACTGGATCATCCAGCGGCGCCCCGACGTGGTGGTGCACAGCAACAGCTTCATCGAGGGCTCCTTCGACGGCAGCGGTCCGGCGGCGCAGGCCGTGGATCGCGCGGCGGCGGCGGGCATCGCGTGGGTGAACTCGGCCGGCAACTACGCGGAGCGCCACTGGGAGGGCCAGTGGGCCGATGCCGACCAGGATGACGTGCTCGACTGGCCCATGACCCCGGGCTGGACCTTCCAGGTGGACCCCGGCAAGCCCATCACCTTCGCGCTCACATGGGAACAGCCCGACGGCGCCGAGGTGACCGACCTCGACCTCGTGCTGGAGGAGCGCACCCCGGCTGGCGGCTGGACCGAGGTGACGGCCTCGCGTGACTCGCAGGTGGCGGGCGCGCGTTCATCCGAGCGCTTCACCGGCTTCTCGTCGGGCGACGGCGGCGAGTTCCGGCTGCGCGTGGTGCGTGCCGCCGGCCCTGCGCCATCGGGACGCATCACGCTGTTCTCCCGGGAGATCCCCATGGACGCCCTGGGCGACCCGGGGCCGGGAAGCATCCCCACGCCGGGCGACGCCGACGGCTCGATCACCGTCGGTGCCGTGGACTGGGCCGGCAACTCCCTGCGCGCCTACTCGTCGCGTGGCCCCACCGATGACGGACGCCTCAAGCCCGACGTGGTGGCCCCCACCAACACGCGCGTGCTCACGGCATCAGGCCCGCGGGCCGTCGGGGGAACGTCGAACGCGGCCCCCAACGCCGCAGGCGCGATCGCGCTCATCATCGCGGCGCGCAAGCGCGCCGGCGCCCCCATCGACGTCACCGGCCTGGGCGACCTGCTCGCCACCACCGCGCTCGACCTGGGCGCCGCCGGTCCCGATGATCAGTTCGGCGCGGGACGCCTGCGGGTGGATGTCGACCCGCCCGAGATCTCCGTGGCCCCGCGCATCCCGCGCGTGGTCACGTCGCTTCCGCTTCGCGTGACCGGGGTGATCGAGGATGCCTCGCGCCTCACGGGCTGGTCGGTGCTCGTGGATGGCCGCACGGCGGTGCGCAGGCAGGGGGAGACCTCCCCTGCCGCGGCGCTCGGGCGTCGCTGGCTTCCCGACGGGCGCCACGTGGTGGAGATCCACGCGGGCGACTGGCCCGGCAACACGGGCACGCGGCAGATGCCCGTGCTCGTGGACACGCGCGCTCCGCGCATTCGCTCGTTCCGCCTGGAGCGCGCGGGCGTGCTGCAGGCGCGCCGCGCAGGGACGCTGCCCGACCGCCCCGCCCGGGCCCTGCTGGTGGCCGATGATGCCAGCGCATCGGTGCTGCGGATCTCCCTCGTCGCACCCGACGGACGCGAGGTGCGTCGCACTGCCCGCTTCTCCGGTACGGCCCGCCGCGCCGTGCCGCTCGGCGCCCTCGCGCCGGGTCGCTACGTGGCGACGATCACGGCATCTGACGCCGTGGGGCACGCCCGCACCACCACGCGCACGGTGGTGCTCGGGCGCTGACGACCGATCCCCGGGCGTGCGGCCCCCGGATTTCGCAATATTCACGGCGAGAGCGCGACCCAGCGCCGCTGAATAATTCCCACGCCAACGAGGTATCTCATGCCGCTTGACCGCGAAGAGAAGAGCAAGCTGAGGGACATGGTGTCCCTCGCAAACAAGTCGAACGTGGACGACGCCATCGCCGCTGTCGAGGCCGCGCGCGCAACGCTGCCCGAGGACGACAAGGACTATGCGCGCCTCACCGGATGGCTCGAGGACCTGTCGCACGTGGCCGGCGGCAAGGTGATCGGCCGCACCGGCGACCCGGGCTCGCAGCCGGACGGCATGGCCTGAGAACGGCCCGTCGCGGGCCCGTCGGTCGCCCTACGACCGGCGGGCCCGCACCGCCCTTCCGGTGAGCAGGCGCTGCAGGCGCCGCGTCTCCGCGAGGGCATTCACCTGCCGGCGATCCGCCGCGCTCCAGTGACCCCGGCGCAGGCGCTCCTCGCGTCCCTCGCGCGCCTCCACCCAGCGCTCGTAGCCGTGGATGAGCCCGTTGATGGAGTCGGCCAGCGCGATGCCCGCTGGGGTGGCCCGGAACGGGCCGCCGTCGAGGGTGAGCCCCTGCCGGGGATCCCACGCCAGCTCGCCCGATCCGTCCTCGGCGACCACGCGCAGGGCCTCGGGGCCCACGCGCACCTGGGTGCCGTGCCATTCGCGCTTGAGCACGCCGTTCTCCACCGCGGGGCGGAACCCGAAGGCGCGCAGGCGTCGGCGCTCCTGCGCCGTCGACCACACCTGGTGGGTGGAGTCGAGGAGGGGCACGAGGCGCTCGGCGATCGCCGCGGTGCGATCGCCATCCATGGGGCCTGAAGCGTCGCTGGCCACGCGGTGAGTATGGCGGGAGTTCCGGGCGCGTGCCGTAACCCGGGCATGCCCGGCCCGAAAGTGTATGATGACCGTTCCGCCGTCGCCGCCAATTGCGCCCAATGCCCGGCGCGGCGGCCTGCGGTGGACGCGTACGACGTGCCCGAACCGCTGCCCGCTCACATATTCCGCGTCTTCGCGCCTGCGGCGCCCGCTGCCGCATGCCCATACATCACCGAGCTCACGTCAGGAGGCTCTGCGACTTGAGCACGCCCACTGCCCGCCGCACCCGCGAGCGCCGATTCTTCTACCCCGCCGAGACGCAGGATGCCGCCGCGAGCATCCCCGACGTCCCGAATCTCATCGCCATCCAGCGCGCGAGCTTCGACTGGTTCCTGAACGAGGGACTCCGGGAGACCGTCGACGACATCTCGCCGATCCAGGACTTCACCGGCACGCTCATGGTGGAGTTCGGCCCCTACACCATCGGGGGCTGGGAGCCCGGCATGCCGTTCGACGAGATCATGCCGAACAACCCCATCAAGGAGTGCCGCGAGAAGGACCTCACCTACGCGGCGCCCCTCACGATGGAGGTCTCCTTCGTGAACAAGGAGACCGGCGAGATCCGCCGCCAGAAGGTGTTCATGGGCGACCTCCCGCTCATGACCGAGTGGGGCACGTTCATCATCAACGGCACCGAGCGCGTCATCGTCACGCAGCTCGTGCGCTCGCCGGGCGCCTACCTCATGGAGCCCAAGGACCGCGAGAAGCAGGTGTTCATCGCGAACCTCATGCCGGCGCGTGGCTCGTGGGTGGAGCTCGAGATCGACAAGAAGGGCCTCGTCAACGTCCGCATCGACCGCAAGCGCAAGCTGCCGGTCACCACCCTGCTCTTCGCGCTGGGCTACACGCGCGACGACGTGCGCAACCTCTTCCCGCACCCGCTCGACAAGAAGCGCGTGAACCCGTTCATCGAGGCGACCCTCGAGAAGGACGTCACCGAGGGGGCGGACGCGTCGGGCAACGCGAAGTCGCTCCAGGACCTGCAGGCCATGGTGGCCGAGATGCAGGAGATGGCCAAGGACATCGACACGGTGCCGGGCGACGAGCGCCTGCGCATCGAGGGCGAGATCGAGCGCCTCGAGAAGCGCATCGACATGCGCGCGGGCGACCTCATGCAGAACGCCCTCATCGAGGTGTTCAAGAAGCAGCGCCCGGGTGAGCCGCCCACCGAGGTGAACTCGCTCAACCTGGTGCGTGGCCTCTTCTTCGACCCCAAGCGCTACGACCTCACGAAGGTCGGCCGCTACAAGCTCGACGCACGCCTCGCGGCGGACGGCACTACGAACACCCGCACGCTGGCGAACCCGCGGTTCACCGGCTCGCGCACGGGCATGCGCGACGACCTCGTGGAGCTCATCCGCCGCCTGGTGGACCTGCCGATCCGCTACGGCATCGAGGAGGAGTCCAAGGACTTCGCCGCCGACGGGCAGATGCTGCCGCGCGACGAGATGGTGCACGAGCTCGACGAGTACGAGCACTTCGGCAACCGTCGCCTGCGCACCGTGGGCGAGCTCATCCAGGAGGCCTTCCGCATCGGCCTCTACCGGATGGAGCGCGTGGTGCGCGAGCGCATGAGCACCGAGGACCCGGACACCATCACGCCGCAGACCATCATCAACATCCGCCCGGTGGTCGCGGCGCTGAAGGAGTTCTTCGGCTCGTCTCAGCTCTCGCAGTTCATGGACCAGACCAACTCGCTGGCCGGCCTCACGCACCGCCGCCGCCTCTCGGCGCTGGGCGCGGGCGGGCTCACCCGCGAGCGCGCTCCGATCGAGGTGCGCGACGTGCACCCCACCCACTACGGGCGCATGTGCCCGATCGAGACCCCTGAGGGCCCGAACATCGGCCTCATCGGGTCGCTGTCGGCGCACGCCACCGTGAACGAGTTCGGGTTCATCCAGACCCCGTACCGCGTGGTGAAGGGCGGCAAGCTGCAGAAGGACGGCACCGGCGACTGGGAGATCGTCTGGCTCGACGCCACCCAGGAGGAGAACCGGATCATCGCCCAGGCGAGTGCCGAGGTGGACAAGGGCGGCAAGCTCCTCGAGGAGGAGGTGCTCTGCCGGCGCAACGGCCAGCCCGTGCTGGTGGGGGCCAAGGACGTCGAGTACATGGACGTCTCCCCCGACCAGATCGTGTCGGTGGCCACGGCGCTCATCCCGTTCCTCGAGCACAACGACGCCAACCGCGCGCTCATGGGCGCCAACATGCAGCGCCAGGCCGTGCCGCTCCTCGTGAGCGAGGCCCCGCTGGTGGGCACCGGCATGGAGCACCGCGCGGCCGTGGACACCGGCGACGTCGTGGTGGCCCGCCGGGCCGGCACCGTCGGCGCCGTGGATGCCACGCGCATCATCATCGAGGTGCGCGGCGGCGAGCACGACGAGTACGACCTCGAGAAGTTCGTGCGCAGCAATCAGGGCACGCTCATCCACCAGAAGCCGATCGTGGCGATGGGCGACAAGGTGGAGGCCGGGCAGGTGCTGGCCGACGGGTCGTCCACCGACCAGGGCGAGCTCGCGCTGGGCAAGAACATGCTCGTCGCCTTCATGTCGTGGGAGGGCTACAACTTCGAGGACGCCATCATCGTGTCCGAGCGCCTCGTGAAGGACGACGTCCTCTCGTCGATCCACATCGAGGAGTACGAGATCGACGCCCGTACCACCAAGCTGGGCGCCGAGGAGATCACGCGCGACATCCCGAACCGCTCCGAGGAGTCGCTGGCCGACCTCGACGAGCGCGGCGTGGTGCGCATCGGCGCCGAGGTGTCGTCGGGCGACCTGCTCGTGGGCAAGGTCACCCCGAAGGGCGAGACCGAGCTCACCGCCGAGGAGAAGCTGATCCGCGCCATCTTCAAGGAGAAGGCCGGCGAGGTGCGCGACACCTCGCTGAAGGTTCCGCACGGCGAGGGCGGCAAGGTCATCGACGTGAAGACCTTCAGCCGTGAGGAGGGCGACGACCTCCCGGCCGGCGTCAACGAGATGGTGCGCGTGTACGTGGCGAAGCGCCGCAAGATCGCCGAGGGCGACAAGCTGGCCGGCCGCCACGGCAACAAGGGCGTCATCTCGAAGATCGTGGCGGAGGAGGACATGCCGTTCCTGGAGGACGGCACGCCCATCGACATGATCCTCAACCCGCTCGGCGTGCCGAGCCGCATGAACATCGGACAGATCCTCGAGACCCACATGGGCTGGGCCGCCGCGACCGGCTGGGAGAAGGGCGCCGACGGCACGACCGCGCGCACCTTCGTGGCCACCCCGGTGTTCAACGGCGCCACGCCGGAGGACGTCGACCGCACGCTGGCCGCGTGGTCCGAGGCGCACGCCGACGAGCCGATCGACCTCCGCGTGAAGGGCGAGGAGATCGAGGGCCGTCGCGTGAGCGGCAAGTTCAAGCTGTTCAACGGCCGCTCGGGCGAGCCCTACGACGGCAAGGTGACCGTCGGCTACATGTACATGCTGAAGCTGCTGCACCTCGTGGACGACAAGATCCACGCGAGGTCCACCGGCCCGTACTCGCTCGTCACCCAGCAGCCGCTGGGCGGCAAGGCGCAGTTCGGCGGGCAGCGCTTCGGCGAGATGGAGGTGTGGGCGCTCGAGGCATACGGCGCCGCGTACACCCTCCAGGAGATGCTCACCATCAAGAGCGACGACACCGTGGGCCGCGTGAAGGCCTACGAGGCCATCGTGAAGGGCGAGAACATCCAGGAGCCGTCGATCCCGGAGAGCTTCAAGGTGCTGCTGAAGGAGATGCAGAGCCTGGCGCTCGACGTGCGCATCGAGGGTGAGTCGGGCATCGACACCGCCGCCCGTGAGGACGACGAGCTGCTCCGCGCCGCGGAGGAGCTGGGCATCGACCTCTCGGGCGCTCCGCTTCCCATCGAGGAGGAGCTCGAGCGGGAGGCCGAGGAGGCCAAGAAGGCCGCGGCGGCCGAGAAGGTGGCGGCCGGCGCCGGCGACGACAAGGGCGACGCGGAGGGCGACGCGTGATCGACATCAACAACTTCGACTCCATCAAGATCGGCCTCGCCTCGTCGAAGCAGATCCGCCAGTGGTCCTCGGGCGAGGTGACCAAGCCCGAGACCATCAACTACCGCACGCTCAAGCCCGAGAAGGATGGGCTCTTCTGCGAGAAGATCTTCGGTCCCACCAAGGACTGGGAGTGCTACTGCGGCAAGTACAAGCGCGTCCGGTACAAGGGCATCATCTGCGAGCGCTGCGGCGTTGAGGTGACGCGCGCCAAGGTGCGCCGCGAGCGCATGGGCCACATCGACCTGGCCGCGCCCGTCAGCCACATCTGGTTCTTCAAGGGCGTGCCGAGCCGCATCGGGTACATCCTCGACCTGGCTCCCAAGGAGCTCGAGAAGGTCCTCTACTTCGCGGCGTCCATCGTCACCACGGTGGACACCGCCAAGCGCGACGCCGACCTCGGCACCCTGCAGGAGCAGGTGGACGAGGCCGTGCAGCAGTACGTGCAGGAGCGCGAGATGCGCGCCGCCGAGCTGCGCGAGCGGCTCGACCGCCGCGTCAACTGGCTGCGCGAGGAGGAGACCAAGGGCTTCGACGTCGAGGACGAGTTCTGGCTCGAGGACATCGCGACCACGCGTGACCCCGAGAACCCGGACGCCCCGCCGGTGCCCCGCGAGCTGTCGGAGGGCGAGCGCAAGTCGATCGAGTCGGAGCTGCGCAAGGAGACCGACGCGCTGATCCGCGACGACGAGCGCTACACCGAGGAGTCGGTGGAGCGCATCCAGGAGGCCTGGACGACCTTCAAGGGCATCAAGCCCCGCGACGTCATCAACGACGACCAGCTGTTCCGCGAGATGCGCGACCGCTTCGGCTCGCCGTTCGGCTTCGGCGAGTACTTCGAGGGGGGAATGGGCGCCCAGGCCATCCGCCAGCTGCTCGAGGACTTCGACCTCGAGGCCGAGGCCGTCTCGCTGCGCGAGACGATCCAGACCTCCCGTGGCCAGCGCCACGCCCGCGCGCTCAAGCGGCTGCGCGTGTGCTCGGCGTTCATCCACTCGGACAACCGCCCGGAGTGGATGATCCTCGAGGCCGTGCCGGTCATCCCGCCGGAGCTCCGCCCCATGGTGCAGCTCGATGGCGGCCGGTTCGCGACGTCGGACCTCAACGACCTCTACCGCCGCGTCATCAACCGCAACAACCGCCTCAAGCGCCTGCTCGACCTCGGTGCGCCCGAGATCATCGTGAACAACGAGAAGCGCATGCTGCAGGAGGCCGTCGATGCATTGTTCGACAACGGCCGCCGCGGCCGTCCGGTCACCGGGCCGGGCAACCGCCCGCTCAAGTCGCTCAGCGACATGCTGAAGGGCAAGCAGGGTCGCTTCCGTCAGAACCTGCTGGGCAAGCGCGTCGACTACTCGGGTCGCTCGGTCATCGTGGCCGGCCCGACCCTGAAGCTGCACCAGTGCGGCCTGCCCAAGCTGATGGCCCTCGAACTGTTCAAGCCGTTCGTGATGAAGCGCCTCGTCGATCTCGAGTTGGCGCAGAACATCAAGAGCGCCAAGCGCATGGTCGAGCGTCGTCGGGCCCAGGTGTGGGACGTCCTCGAGGACGTCATCAAGGAGCACCCGGTCCTGCTGAACCGTGCCCCCACGCTGCACCGTCTGGGCATCCAGGCGTTCGAGCCGATCCTCGTCGAGGGCAAGGCCCTGCAGATCCACCCGCTGGTCTGCACCGCCTTCAACGCCGACTTCGACGGCGACCAGATGGCGGTCCACGTGCCGCTCTCGATCGAGGCGC
>JAGWYY010000024.1 GCA_018969105.1 Acidobacteriota bacterium
CGCTCGCGCAGGCGCTGCCCGCGGCGCTCGAGCAGCGCGATCGCGTGGTGCTCGAGCCGACGGGTCGCGATGCCGGCGTGCTGCTGATCCTGTTCGACCTCGATGACGCCGGTCACGTGGTGCTCACCAAGCGATCGGAGTTCGTGGCCACCCACAAGGGCGAGATCTCCCTTCCCGGCGGCAAGTTCGAGCCCGATGACGGCGACCTGCTCGGATCGGCGCTGCGGGAGACCGAGGAGGAGATCGCCATCCCCCGGGCCGACCTGACGGTGCTGGGCCCGCTCGACGACGTGCACACCATGGCGAGCGGCTTCACCGTGAGCCCCTGGGTGGCGCACCACGCCGGAGGCAGGCCCGAGATGACGCCGGAGGCGAGCGAGATCGCCCGCATCCTCGAGGTGCCGCTCGCAGACGTGCTGGCGGCCGACCGCCTCATCCCCGAGCCGCCGACGATCGAGACGCTTCGCTACCCCCTGATGGGCGAGGACGTCTGGGGGCTCACGGCGCGCATCCTGCGCACCTTCAGCGACGTGGTGCACCGGATCGCGGCGCCGGGCGCAGGGCGCTAGGACCGGCCCCGGCCGCGGAGCTCGAGCGAGGGGCGCGGAGGCAGGTCGGCCTCGTCGGTGGGCCCGCCCGCGCCGTCGATGGCCAGCGTCTCGAGGCGGGCGATCTGGGCATCGAGCTCCGGGATGCGGGGGTGCCCCTCGGGCAGCGCGGCCCGGTAGGCCACCACCCGATCACGGATCTGCAGGGCGAAATGGGGCGTGGCCGCGCCCACGAGGCGGGCCAGCTCATCCTCGGAGGGGATGCCGTAGTCGTGCTCCATGATCGTCATGGCCCGATCGTACAAGTAGGGTGGGCGCATGCCCGCCGAACGCACCCGCTCCGCACTCGCCGTCACGATCTCCGCGGTCGCCGTGGCGGTGGTCGCCGCGGTCGGCGCGGGTTCCTCGGACGCCACGGGCGCAACCGTCGATCGCCCTGCGCCGAAGCGCCTCGCGAACCCCGACACCACCGCAACGCAGCTCCTCAGCCGGTTCCTCGGGGCGCTCGCGGCCGACGACGAGGTGAAGCTCGGGTCGTTGCTCTCGCCCGCATGGATGATCCAGCGCGCGAATGGCACCTGGGCCAACCGCGCGCAGTACCTGGCGGCCATGCCCGACGTGCGCCAGTACCAGATCGTCGACGTGATGGCGCAGTACGCCATGCCCACGCTGGTGGTGCGATCGCGCACCGCCACGCAGGAGATGACGGCCGGCGGTGCCCTGAGCACATCGCCACTGGCACCACGGCTCTCGACGTTCACGTGGCAGGACGGGCGGTGGCGCATGACGTCGCACGCCAACTTCAACCCGCCGGGCTGACCGCGCCCCAGGGCGGCCCGCCCTCGGCCGCGCCCCACTGCCCCCTGCGCGCGCGCATGGCCTGGCGCTCGAGGCGGGCGAACTCCGCCCTGTGCAGGGTGTTCGGCGGATACGGGAACTGCTCGGCTGCCCCCAGCGCGACCAGGCGTGCATTCACCATGACGCCCCCCACGTACACGTAGGCCAAGAGGCGTCCGTGGACGTCGCGCTCCTCGACGTCCGTGACCAGGCGCACGGTTCGGCCACCGACCAGGTCCCGGTTCATCTGCGCCGCCCGGGCGGCGAAGCGCTCCACCGGCTTGCGGGGGTGATGCAGCTCGGGGGTATCGATGCCGATGTAGCGCACCGTGCCCACCCCCTCCACCACGATGGTGTCGCCATCGACCACGCGCCCCACCCTGCCCGACCGCGTCACCTGCTCGGCGGACGACCCGCACCCTGCGGTGAAAAGTGTGGCGATCATGGCTCCACATGCGACAATCCGCACCCCCCGACCGCGCGAAGGACCCCTTCTCTCGGCTAGCATGCGAATCGCGCCGCAGTCGAAGGAGAGGCCGGTTGGGCCAGAGGGATGACGACAAGCTGGTGCGGCAGCTCTCGCTCGTCGCATTCCTGATGGCGCAGCAGCGCCCCGTTACCGCCGAGGAGATCCACGAGGCGGTCGAGGGCTACGGCGGCATGAGCGAGCAGGCATTCCTGCGCCGCTTCTACTCCGATCGCTCGGAGCTCGAGGGCGTGGGCCTCAAGCTCGCCGTGGAGCGCCCGAGCGACGACCCCTTCCAGGGCGACCTCTACGCGATGCCGCCCGAGAACTACTACCTGCCACCCATCGAGTTCGACGAGGCCGAGCTCAGCGCCCTGCACACCAGCCTCTACCTGCTCGAGGGCCAGTTCGCGTATGCCGAGCCGCTGCGCCTGGCGCTGCAGCACCTCACGCTGGGCCGGCCGAGCCCGCTCGACGACCACGCGGCGCGCACCGTTGCCGTGAACCTGCTGGGCAGCCGCCACACGTCCGAGGTGTCGAGCCACCTCATCAAGATCGAGTCGGCCATCAGCCGCCGCAAGACCATCCGCTTCCGCTACTACTCGATCGGGCGCGACGACCTCGGCGACCGCGAGGTGGACCCCTACAGCCTGCTGTACATGGCGGGCAACTGGTACCTCGTGGGCTATGCGCACGACCGCGAGGACCTCCGCTGCTTCCGCCTCTCGCGCATCCAGGGGCGCATCACCTTCAAGACGCGCGCCGAGCACGACTTCCCGCCCCCCAGCGAGGTCGACCTCTCGCGCTACCGCGACCGCGCGCCGTGGCAGCTGGCCGACCCGGTGGGCACCGCCGTGATCGAGCTTTCCCCCACCATCGCATGGTGGGTGGACCAGATGTTCGGTGGCCAGGGCGAGTACGAGGAGCGCCCCGACGGATCGGGCATCTACCGCACCGAGTACGGCGGCGAGCGCGAGATCGTGTCGTGGGTCCTGGGCCTTGGCGCCGAGGCCCAGGTGGTGGAGCCGCCGGCCCTGCGCGACGCCGCAGTGGCCGCCCTCGAGCTGCTGCGCACGCGTCACTCCACCATGCCCCGCCGGCGTGCCAAGCCGCTGCCGCGCACCGCCGAGCCCGTTGCGGCCGACGACCCCGACGACCCATCCGAGCGGGTGGTTCCGGTGGAGCGCATCTCGCGCCTGCTGGCCCTGATGACCCGCCTGCTGGCCGCCTGTGGTCGTTCGTACGAGGCCGAGGTGCCCTGCTCGGCGCTGCGCTCGGAGCTCAACCTCACCCAGGAGGCCCTCGAGGAGGACCTCACGCTGCTCAACCTCATCAACTTCGGGGGCGGCTGCTACGCGCTGTTCGCCCTGGTGGAGGGCGACGAGGTGATCGTGCAGAAGGAGGTGTACGGCGACCAGTTCTCGCGCCCGGCGCGCCTCTCTCCGCTCGAGGCCAAGGCCCTGCTCTGGGCCCTCGACTTCGTGGGCGGTCGCCTTCCGCTGGTGGGCGAGGAGTCGCTCGCATCGGCCCGCCGCAAGATCGAGGACGCCGTGGGCGAGGCATCCACCACCGGGGTGGAACTCGGCGCCGTGCAGACCGCCAGCGAGCCGGTGGGCGCGGTGCTCGCCCGCGCGGTGCGCGAGGACCGCGTGATCGAGATCGACTACTGGACCGAGTCGCGCGGCGAGGTGACCAAGCGGGTGATCGAGCCCCACATGCTCATGAACTCGCGTGACGCCTGGTACCTGGTGGCGTTCTGCCGCAAGGCGGGCGAGCAGCGCACGTTCCGCCTCGACCGCATCCGCGGGGCCACTCCCCTCGATGAGGTGTTCGAGCGCAGGGTGGAGGTGGAGGCCGTGCCGTACCAGCCCTGGGGCACCACGGCGCAGGCCAAGCAGCACGCGCAGATCGCCCGGGTGTGGTGCAGCCCGGCCATCGCCCGCTGGCTCGCCGAGGAGCACCCGTCGGCCGAGCGCTTCTCCGACGGATCGATCATCGCCGAGATCCCCTATGCCAGCGACGAGTGGCTGGTGAAGGAGATCACCAAGCACGGCGGCGAGGCCGTGCTGCATGCGCCCGAGGAGCTGCGCGCCGCCGTGGCGAGCAACGCCGAGCGCATCCTCGGGCACTACTCCGCCGCCCCCGCGCGCCGCTAGCCCGATCTGCGCCGCCAACCGGGTCAGCGCCGCCAGGGCCGTGCGACCCTCCTCAGGGGCGGCCACCGCTACCCTGCCGCCGCACCGCGCGGAACACCCCGCCCGCCTCGCGGGCCACGAGGCCATCCATCTCGAGCGCCGCGAGCGCGACCGCGACCTCCGCGTGCGTGATTCCCGCCTGCGAGGCGATGTGATCCACCCCCGCCGGTTCGCGCTCGACCACCGAGAGCACCACCGCGCAGGCACCCGTGGCCGAGTGCGCCACCGGTGCGTCGGCCCACGCGGCGGTCGGCACCTCGGCCACCACGTCGTCGGCGCCCTCGCACAACGCCGCCCCCGCCCGGATGAGTGCGTTGCACCCTGCCGACAGGGCCGACCCCGGCCACCCCGGCACGGCCAGCACCGGGCTGCCGTTCTCCATGGCGAAGTCGGCGGTGATCAGCGCGCCGGATCGTGATGCGGCCTCCACCACCACCACGGCATCGCACAGGCCGGCGACGATGCGGTTGCGCGCGGGGAATCGCCAGGGCATCGGATCGGTGCCGGGCCAGTACTCGCTGACCACTGCCCCGTGCCGCTGGATGCGCTCGGCGAGCCCGATGTGGCGCCGCGGGTGGATGCGGTCGATCGCCGACCCCAGCACGGCGATCGTGACGCCCCCGGCATCCAGCGCCCCCTCATGCGCCGCGGCATCGATGCCCCGGGCCAGCCCGCTCACGATCACGGCGCCGCGGGCCACGAGGTCGGCCGCAAGCGCCCGCGCCAGGCCTCGCCCCGCCGTGGAGGGGCGGCGGGATCCCACGATGGCGATGGCGGGCCCCCTCTCGAGCACGGCGAGGGCCGTCGGCACGGCCCCCGCCGCGAAGAGCCCGAACGGCGGGTCGAAGATGCGCCGCAGGCGGGCGGGGTATGCGGCATCGGTGAGGGGCACGTGGGTCATGCCGCGCCGGGCGAGTGCCTCGCGTGCCGCACCGGCCCGGAACGCCGCGCGCGCGGCGAGGGCCTTCTCCACCCCATCGGCGTCTGCGCGCAACCACGCGGCCATCTGACGGCCTCCGGCGCGCCAGAGGACATCCGGCCCCCCGGCCACCCTCGCAGCCCGCTGGAGGTCGCGTGAGAGCGCGTGGGCCATCCATGCAAGGCCCAGCGGCCACTCGGGCACATCGCTCACGCGATCCCCCCGGCGCTGCGATACCGCAGGGCCTCGGCAAGGTGGTCCGATCGCACGCGCTCGCTGGCGCCGAGGTCGGCGATGGTGCGCGCCACGCGGATGACCCGGTCGCACCCCCGCGCGGTGAGCGCCAGGCGGTCGATCGCCGTGCCCAGCAGCGTGCGTGCCGGACGATCCATCGCCGCCGCCTCGCGGGCCGTGGCAGCGCCAAGCCGTGCGTTCGGCACCGACTGCCCGCGATCGTGCTGGGCCTGCCGCGCCATCTCCACCCGCGCACGCACGGCGGCACTGGGCTCGCCCTCGGCGCTGTCGTGCAGCATCTCGTCCCGCTCGAGGCGGGGCATGTCCACCCGAAGGTCGATGCGGTCGGCGATGGGCCCGGAGATGCGCGCGCGGTAGGCGTCGGCCGCCGCCGGGGCGCACGTGCACGCGCGGGCGGCGTCGCCCGCGTGGCCGCAGGGGCACGGGTTGCCGGCGCACACGAGCAGCGGCTCCGCCGGGAACCGCGCGCTTCCCGACGCCCGGGTGATGTCGATGCAGCCCTCCTCCAGGGGCTGGCGCAGGGCGTCGATGGCCACGGAGGTGAACGCGCACACCTCGTCGAGGAAGAGAACGCCGAGGTGGGCGAGGGTGATCTCGCCCGGACGCGGCACGCGCCCGCCGCCCACCAGCCCCGGGGCCGAGATGGTGTGGTGCGGCGCGCGGAACGGCCGCTGGGTGACCAGCGCCTCGCCGGCGCCGAGCAGCCCGGCCACCGAGTGCACGCGGGTGATGGCGATTGCCTCGTGCACGCGCAGCCGCGGCATGATGCCCGGCAGCCTGCGGGCCAGCATGGTCTTCCCGCCCCCGGGCGGGCCGATCATGAGCAGCGAGTGGCCGCCCGCCGCGGCGATCTCGAGCGCGCGCCGGGCATCCCCCTGGCCGCGCACCTCCGCCAGGTCGCCCCCGGCCTCCGGGGTGCACGCCCCGAGCAGGGCCTGGGCGTCCACCTGCACCGGGGCGGCATCGCACCGGTGCTCGAGAACGTCGACCGCATGGCGCAGCCCGCGCGCGCCCAGCACGCGTATGCCCGGCACCAGCGCCGCCTCCGCCGCGTTGGCCTCAGGAACCACGAGCTGGCGCCATCCGCGGCGGGCGGCATGCTCTGCCATGACCAGCGCCCCGGGCACCGGCCGCAGGCCCCCGTCGAGCGCCAGCTCGCCGATCGCCCCCGTGCCGGCCAGGGCGCCCGGGCGCAACTGGCCGGACCCGGACAGCACCGCAAGGGCGATGGGCAGGTCGTACTGGGGCCCGGCCTTGCGCAGGTCGGCCGGAGCCAGGTTGGCCACGATGCGCAGCGCGGGGAGGTCGAATGCCTGGTTGACCAGGCCCGACCTCACGCGCTCACGGGCCTCCTGCACGGCGGCGTCGGGCAGGCCCACCACGCTGAACCCGGGGAGCCCGGGGCGGAGATCGACCTCCACCTCGACGGTGGCGGTCTCGAGCCCCAGCAGGGCGGGGCTGACCATGCGCGCGACCATGGGGCGAGCATGGCCCCGCCGGGCGCGCGGATGGCGCGCGGGCCGTCACGAGGCCCGCGCGCATCCGTCACATCATCGGACGCTGCTCAGGTGGCGGCGTCGTACCGGGCCGCGACGGCGTCCCAGTTCACCACGTTCCACCACGCCTCGAGGTACACCGGACGCTTGTTCTGGTACTCGAGGTAGTAGGCGTGCTCCCAGACGTCGATGCCGAGGATCGGAGCCTTGCCGTCGGTCAGCGGCGTGTCCTGGTTGGGCGTGGACATCACCTCGAGGGCTCCGCCCGACACCACGAGCCAGGTCCAGCCCGACCCGAAGCGCTTCACCCCGGCGTCGTTGACCTGCGCCTTGAGGTCATCGAAGGAGCCGAAGGTGGCGTTGATGGCGTCGCCCAGCGCACCGGTGGGCGCGCCACCGCCATCCGGGCCCATGATCTCCCAGAAGAGCGAGTGGTTGTAGTGGCCGCCGGCGTTGTTGCGCACGGCCATGCGGATGCCCTCGGGAATCTGGTCGAGGCTCGTGAGAACGTCCTCGACGCTGGAGTTCTCCCAGTCGGTGCCGGCGAGCGCGGCATTGGCGTTGTCCACGTACGCCTTGTGGTGGCGGTCGTGGTGGATCTCCATCGTCGTCGCGTCGATGTGCGGCTCAAGCGCGTTGAACGCGTACGTGAGCGGCGGGAGCTCGAAGGGCATGCGACCTCCTCGGGATCGGTTCGTCTCGGGTGCTGCGCGTGCAGTCTGGCCGATGCGGCGCCCCGATACACGGAGATCGGCACATTCCGGCGCGCATTCCGGCGCACTGCGTGGCACCCGTGCATCGCAGGGCGCGCGAGGATCGGGCCATGGACGACCGATCTCCGCATCCCGACCACGCGCTGGGCGCCGCGGGCGAGGATGCCGCGGCGCGGTGGCTCATACGGCGCGGCTGGCGGGTGCTCGCGCGGGGATGGCGCGGGGCGGGCGGGGAGATCGACATCGTTGCCGAGCGCCGGGGCATCGTGGCGGCATGTGAGGTGAAGACCCGCACCACGGTGCACCCGCACGCCCCGCCCATCAGCCACGCCCAGCGCGGCAGGCTCACGCGCGCGGCGCAGGCCTGGCAGGCCCGCCACCCGGCCTACGCGCAGCACGCGCTGCGGCCCGACCTCATCATCGTGCAGCCGCACGGGCCCCGCTGGAGCATCACCCGCATCGAGGACATCACGCCGGATGGGCGATGACGGCGGCGCTACTCGAACAGGGTGAGGTCGTCGCCATAGGCGCTCGACCGGAACGACCGGCGGTGCAACGGGCACGGCCCCAGGCGGCGCACGGCCTCGGTGTGGGCCGCCGTGATGTACCCCACGTGGCCGTCGAAGCCGTACTCCGGGTAGAGCGCGGCAGCCGGCCCGCGCATGAGGCGGTCCCGGGACTCCTTGGCGATCACCGATGCCGCGGCGATTGCGGCGCTCGTGGCGTCGCCCTTGATCACCTTCCGGTGCGGCGGGGCGTCGTCGCCCAGGTGGAATCCGTCCACCAGCGCCACGCCGGGCTCCGGGCTGAGCGCGGCCAGGGCCTCGCGCATGATGCGGATGTTCGTGGCGTGCAGGCCGTCGGCGTCGATGGAGCGCGCGCTGGCGCACACCACCACCACCTGGCGCGCATGGCGCATCACCACCCCCACCAGCGCCGCCCGCCGCCGTGGAGTGAGTCGCTTCGAGTCGTCGAGGGCCGCGAGCTCACGCATTCCGTCGTCACCCACCGCGAGCAGATCGAGGCACACGGCGGCCGCGACGATGGGGCCCGCCAGGCACCCCCGGCCGGCCTCGTCGGCACCGGCCACGAGCGGGTGCCCGAGCGCGAGGTCGTGGGCCAGCAGGGGTGAGACGGCCGGCGCGGCCGCAGGCGCGGTCATGGCGCCACGGTACCCGTGCCCCTCACGGAGCCCCGCGCAGGCGCGGGGCTCGCCGTCAGTCCTTCGCGGGCGTGTCCTCGTCGGCGGACTCGTCGGCGGCGGCCTCTGCGGACTCCTCGGCGGCGGCGTCGGCGGACGCGTCCACCTCGACAGCCTCCTCCTCCACCACGGTCTCCTCCACCACGGTCTCCTCGATGACGGCCTCGGGGGTCTCCACGATCTCCTCGACCTCCACGATCTCCTCGACCTCGGTGACCGGGGCCTCGAGATCGGGCTCCACCACGGCGGCGTCCTGGCGCTGCGACATCCAGGTGGCCTTCTCGCGCACGCGGGCCTTCTTGCCCACGCGGTCGCGCAGGTAGTAGAGCTTGGCGCGGCGGACGTCCCCCTCGAGGGTGCGCTCGATCTTCTCGATCTTTGGCGAATGGAGCGGGAACGTGCGCTCCACGCCCACGCCGAAGCTCTGCTTGCGCACCGTGAAGGTCTCGCGGGCGGACGCGCCCTGGCGCTTGATGACCGTCCCCTCGAACACCTGCACGCGGCGGCGCTGGCCCTCGATCACCTGGAAGTGCACGCGCACGGTGTCGCCCGGACGGAAGTCAGGGTGGTCGTCGCGCAGCTGCATGCGCTCAAGTGTCTCGATGACGGTCATGCCGGGGTGTCCTCCTGGGATGAAAGCGGCGGCGAGAATAGCACCGACCCGGCGCCGGGTGCGGGGCGGACCTGCGATTGACGCCATTCCTCGATCGCGCCGTGATCGCCGGAGAGGAGCACGGGCGGCACGCCCCACCCCCGGAACTCCGCGGGCCGGGTGTAGTGCGGGTGCTCCACCTGCCCCTCCATGCCGGGCGAGAACGACTCCCGGTCGAGGCTCTCATCGTTGCCGAGGGCGCCCGGAAGGCGTCGCGCCATGGCGTCGATGATGGCCATCGCGGCCACCTCGCCGCCGGCGAGAACGAACGGCCCGAGGCTGATGCAGTCGTTGGCGAGGTGCTCGTGCACGCGCTCGTCAAATCCCTCGTAGCGCCCGCAGAGCAGCGTGAGGTCGGGAAGCGCCGCCAGCTCGCGGGCCACGGCGTCGTCGAAGGGACGCCCGCGCGGCGACAGCACCACCACGCGTCGGGTGTCTCGCACCTGCTCGGCCGGCATGCCGTAGATGGCCTCCATGGCCGCGGCCATCACGTCCACGCGCAGCACCATGCCGGGGCCGCCGCCGTAGGGGGCGTCGTCCACCTGGCCCTGCCCGAGCGGCGTGTGCTCGCGCGGGTTGAAGCAGCGGATGCCGAGGCCGCTCACCTCCGAGGCGTTGGCGAGGTGCCGGGGGCGCCGCAGCCAGTCGAACCACTCCGGGAAGAGCGTGATGACGTCGACGTTCACAGCAGCCCCGGGCGCAACGTGATGACCCGGGCGGCGGGGTCCACCTGCGTGACGGCGTCGGCCGTGAAGGGCAGGAGGATCTCGGCCTCGCCCTCGGCCGTGGCCACGGCCAGGGCGTCGTTGGCCGGGCCCGGCTGCACGGCCGTGACGGTGCCCACGAGGGAGTCGCCGCAGCGCACCTCGAAGCCGAGGAGGTCGCGCACGTAGAAGGTGTCGGGGTCGTCGGGCGCGGGGAGTCGCGAGGCATCCACCAGCACCGAGCCGCCGGTGAGCGCCTGGGCATCCTCGCGGGTGTCCACGCCCTCGAACGACACCACGGCCTTGGGGGCCTCGCCGCGGCGCGCGGCCAGCACGAGGGTGCGCTCGCCGTCGCCCACCCGGACGGTCACGGCGTCGCCGGGCTCGAGGGTGCCCAGGGTCGGGCCATCGGCATGCGCCGTGATGGCCCCCCGCACCCCGTGCGGGCGACCCAGCCGCGCGATGGCGACCCGCTCGCCCGCGTCCGGCATGGCGCTAGTCGACGACCCTCAGCCCGAGGCCGCCGGCGCTGCGGGGGCCCGTGGCGGCCCGCAGCAGCGTGCGCAGCGCATGGGCGCCGCGTCCTCCGCGGCCGATCACCTGGCCGCGATCGGTCTCGGCCACGTAGAGGTCGACGCACGGCTCGCCGCGGTCCTCGCCAACGCTCGCCGACACCTCCTCGGGATGCTCCACCATCGCCCGCGCGATGCGGGCGACCATGTCGGTGGCGCGGTCCTCGCTCACCCGCGCTCGCGGACGATCGCGATGAGCTTCTTCACGGCCGGCGTCGGCTGGGCGCCGTGGCCCATCCAGTGGTCGGCGCGCGCGAGGTCGACCTCCACGATGGAGGGGTCGGTCTGCGGGTTGTACCGGCCGATGGTCTCGATGTTGCGGCCATCGCGCGGAGAGCGCGAGTCGCTCACGACGACGCGGTAGATGGGGTTCTTCTTGCTGCCCACGCGGGCGAGGCGGATCTTGACCACTGTGCTCCCAGTCGGATTCGGTGTCAGGCGCCGAGCATGGACGGTAGTCCGCCCTTGCCCATGCGCTTCATGAGCTTCTGCATCTGCTTGAACTGCGCCAGGAGCTGGTTGACCTCCTGGACCGTGGTGCCGCTTCCCTCTGCGATTCGGCGCCGCCGGCTTCCGTTGATGATGTCCGGACGGGCCCGTTCGGACAAGGTCATGCTGGAGATGATGGCCTCGACGCGGTCGATGCGCCGTTCGTCGATCTCGACGTCCTTCATCTTCGCCTGCTGCCCGACGCCGGGAATCATGCCCATCAACTGCCCGATGGGGCCCATCTTCCGCACCTGGCGCAGCTGGTCGAGGAAGTCGTCGAGCGTCAGGTTGCCCCCGCGCATCTTCTCCTCGATGCGCTTGGCGTCGTCGGCGTCGACGTTCTGCTGGGCGCGCTCGATGAGGCTGAGCACGTCGCCCATGCCCAGGATGCGCGAGGCCATGCGGTCGGGGTGGAAGGCCTCGAGGGCGTCCACCTTCTCGCCGGTGCCCACGAACAGGATGGGCTTCCCGGTGACGGCCCGCACCGACAGCGCGGCGCCGCCGCGGGCGTCGCCGTCGAGCTTGCTGAGGATGACCCCGTCGAACTGCACGGCGTCCTGGAATGCCACCGCCACGTCCACGGCCGTCTGGCCGGTCATGGCGTCCACCACGAGGATCACCGACGTGGGCTTGACGGCATTCCGGATTTCCACGAGCTCGTCCATCATCTCGGCGTCGATGGTGAGTCGTCCGGCGGTGTCCACGAGCACCACGTCGCGGCCGGTGCGCTTGGCGGCGGCGATGCCGTCCTTCGCCACCTTCACGGGATCGGTCGCGCCGTCCTCGCGATGCACGGGCACGTCGATCTGCTCGCCCAGCACCGCCAGCTGCTCCATGGCGGCCGGACGGCGCACGTCGCACGCCACCATGAGGGGCGCGCGACCCTCGGCGGCCAGCATGCGCGCGAGCTTGGCCGTGTGGGTGGTCTTGCCCGATCCCTGCAGGCCGGCCATGAGGATGACCGTGGGCGGGTTGGGCGACATCGCCAGGCTCACGTTGGTGCCGCCCATGAGGCGCGTGAGCTCCTCGTTGACGATCTTCACCACCTGCTGGTCGGGCGTGATGGACGACATCACCTCGTCGCCCGTGGCCCGCTCCTTGATGGCGGTGGTGAGCTGCTTGACCACCGGCAGGCTCACGTCGGCCTCGAGCAGCGACAGGCGGATGGCGCGCATCGCCTTGTCGATGTCGCCCTCGGTGAGCTTCCCCCGGCCCTTCAGGCCGGAGAACACACCCTGCAGCTTGTCGGTGAGTGCGTCGAACACGGCCGCGAAGGGTATCGCGCTAGGCGTCGGCGCCCGATGCGGGCGAGAAGATGGCCTCCGCGAAGGCCCTGGCATCGAAGGGCTGCAGGTCGTCGATGCCCTCCCCCACGCCCATGAGCGCCACGGGGATTCCCAGCTCGCGCTCGATGGCCAGCACGATGCCGCCGCGCGCCACGCCGTCGAACTTCGTGAGCACCAGCCCGGTGACCGGCACCGACTCCGAGAACAGCTGCGCCTGCGACAGGCCGTTCTGGCCCGTGGTGGAGTCGATGACCAGCAGCACGTGATGCGGGGCGCCATCCATGGCCTTGCCGGTGACCCCGTGCACCTTGCGGAGCTCCTCCATGAGGTTGTGCTGGGTCTGCAGGCGCCCGGCCGTGTCGATGATCACCACGTCGGCGCCACGGGCCTTGCCCGCGGCCACGGCGTCGAAGGCCACGGCGCCGGGATCGGCGCCCGGGGCCTGCTTCACGATATCCACGCCGGCGCGGTCGGCCCACACCGAGAGCTGCTCCACGGCCGCCGCGCGGAAGGTGTCCCCCGCCCCGATCACCACCTTCTGCCCCAGCTCGGTGAGGCGGTTGGCCAGCTTGCCGATGGTGGTGGTCTTGCCGCTGCCGTTCACGCCCACCACGAGGATCACCGTGGGGTCGTCACCCAGGGCGATGCGCGCGGGCTCGCGGGCCAGGCGGGCCGTGATCTCCGCGGTGAGCGCCCGCCCCAGCGACTCGCCCGACGTGATGCGCCCGTCGGCGGCCTGTTCGCGCAGGGCGTCCACGATATCGGTGGTGGCCGCCATGCCGCAGTCGGCCATGATCAGGGCCTCCTCCAGGTCGTCCCAGAGGTCGTCGGTGACCATCTTCGATTGGTAGATGCCGGCGAGCTGCGGCGAGATGGCCTGCGACTGGCTCGATGCGATGCTCTCGCGCAGCCGGCGGAACAGGCCCCGGCGCGAGGGCTCGGGGCGGTCCTCCTCGGGCTCGGGCGCGGCCAGCCCGAAGAGCTCGGCGAACGCGCCGAGGCCCCCGTCGGCCGACCCGTCGGTCATCCGGCCTGGGCGGAGGGCGCCTCGGGCGGGCGCACCTCGGCGAGCTGCCTGCGCACCCACGGGCGCGCGGGGCCCTCGGCGTCGCGGTCGAGCTTGCGCGCCACCACCTGCGACACGCCCGACCGGCCCATGGTGACCCCGAACAGGGTGTCGGCCACCTCCACCGTGGGCTGCTGGTGGGTGATGAGGATGAACTGCCGCTCGCCCGCGAGGCGACGCAGCACGCCGAGGAACCGGCGGAGGTTGGCGTCATCGAGTGCCGCCTCCACCTCGTCGAGCAGGTAGAACGGCGTGGGGCGGGCCATGGCGATGGCCAGGCAGAACCCCAGCGCGATGAGTGACTTCTCGCCACCGGAGAAGAGCGCGAGCGACCGGGCACGCTTGCCGGCGGGCACGACCTCCACCTGCACGCCCTCCTCGCCCTCGTCGTCCACCACGCGGAGGCGTCCGGTGCCGCCCGGGAAGAGCAGGCCCACCACCTCCTGGAAGCGCTCGTCCACCGCGCGCAGCACGTCGGCGAAGCCGTCGGCCACCTGGGCGTCGAGTTCGGCCATCTGCGCGCGCAGCGCCTCGGCCGACTGCTCGAGGTCCGCGATCTGCTCGGTGGTCTCGGCCTCCCGGTCGGCCAGCTCGGCGCGCTCCTCGGCGGCCAGCGGGTTCACGGCGCCCATGCCCTCGCGGCGCATGGACAGCGACTCCACGCGCTCTGCGATGGAATCGAGTGGCTCCTCGTCATCCGCCGGCGGGGGCGGCGGCGGGGCATCCTCGGCCACGCCGGCCTCGCGGGCGCGCTCGGCCGACACCGCCAGCGCCACCTCGGCGGCACGGTCGGCCTCGCCCGCCGCGGCGACGGCCTTCTCGGCGGCCTCGTGCGCCTGCTGGGCGGCCTGCACGGTGGTGGCGAGCTCCGTGATGGTGATGGCGAGGGCGCGCGAGCGCTCGTCCACCTCGTCGGCGCGTGGTGCGAGCGCGGAAGCCACGGCCTCCATCGCCCGGGCAGCGGCCAGCACGGTGGCGTGGTCGGCCATGGGCGCCTCCGGCGCCTCGGCCTCGGCGCGCGCGCGGGCGCGGCGGGCCACGATGTCCTCGAGGCGCGCGCGCTCCTGCGTGGCCCCGGCGTCGGCGATGCGCGCGGCGTCGCGGGCGGCGTCACGGGCCTCGCGGGCGGCGCGCGCGGCCTGCTCGGCAGCGTCGATATCCACGGGCCCGCCCTGGGGCGCCGAGCCCAACCGCGTCATCTCCGCGCGGGCGGCGTCGAGCGCGGCCACGGCCTCAGCGCGCGCGGCGGCGCGGCGGAGGTCCTCGGCGCGCGCGGAGGCCAGTGCGGCGTCAGACCGCTCGGCGCACCGCGCGCTCGCCCGGGCACGGGCATCGGCGCGCCGCTCGGTGGCCACGGCGATGCGCTCCGCCTGCTCGGCATCGGACAGGCGCCCGGTGGCCTGCTCGGCGGCATCGATGGCCCGCTTGTGCAGCGCGCGGCCGGCCCATGGGCCACGCACGCCGGTGAGCATCCCGGTGCCGGGACGGAACGCCAGGCCCTCGGCCGTGACGAGCACGCACGGGCGCACGCCCTTGGGCAGCGAATCGAGCGACGCCACGAGCCATGCGTCGGCGAGCAGGCCGTCGAGCCACGGGCGGGCGCGGTCGGGGCATGCGGTGATGAGCTCGGAGAGCCTGCGGGCGCCGGGCACGGGGGGCGGCGGCACGTCGGCATGCGCCGGACGCGCCACGGCGGCGGCGCTGGCGCCATCCTCGAGCGCGCGTGCCCCCTCGCGCACCGACGCCACCAGGGGCGCATCGGCCATCTCGCCGAGCGCCGCGGCCACGGCGCGCTCCATGCCGTCCTGCACCTCGATGCCATCGCCCAGCACTACGGCGTCGCCCTGCCGGTCGTCCGTGGGGGCCAGCGCGGCGGCCTCGGCCGCCAGGCGCGCGGCCCGGCTGGCAGCGCCCTCCCGCGCCGACCGCGCGGCCTCGGCGGATCGGGCTGCAGCGGCGCGGGCCTCGCCGTCGCGCTGCATGCGGGCGCGCGAGATGCCCGCGCGGCGCTCCGTGCGCTCGAGGTCGGGCCCACCAGCGCCGTCGAGCTCGGACAGCGCCTCGGTGGCGCGCACGATGCGCGCCTCGGCCGCGGCGCGCTCCTGCGCGTCGCGCTCTGCCACGCGACGGTGGTCGCGCGCGGCCTCCAGCGCCGCGGCGGCGGACTGGTCGGCGGTCTCGGCCTGCTCGAGCCGCTCGGCGGCGGCACGGGCATCGCGCTCGGCGCGGTCGACGGCCTGCTCGGCATCCCGCGCCGCCGACTCGGCGGCCACCAGGGCCTCCTGCGCCTCCCGCCGCCGCTCCCGGCGGCGCTCGGCCTCCTCGGCGGCGGCGGCCACGCGGCCCTCGGCCACCTCCGCCCGGCCCGACAGGCGCTCCGCCACCCCGCGAATGCGCGAGGCGGACTGCATTGCGGACTCGCGCTCCGACACCACCTGCTGGCGCTCGCCGGTGGCCTGCTGCACGGCGGCGCGGGCGGCGTCGAGGCCCTCGCGCGCAACGGTGACATCGGCGGCGCGGGCGGCGCGGGCCTCGCGGGCGGCGGCCAGCTCGCGACCCGCGGCCACGGCACGGGCGCGCACCAGCGCGTCGCGCGACTCGTCGAGCTCGCGCTCCACCTCGGCCGCGCGCTCGGCAGCCCGGGCCTGGCGCTCGAGCGACCGCGCACGTGACGCCAGCTCGTTGGCCAGGTCGCGGGCACGGGCCAGGTGATCATCCACGTGCTTCAGGCGCAGCTCCGCGCGGTGACGGCGGCGCTTCGGGAGCCCGGTGCCCGCGGCCTCGTCGAGGATCCCCCGCAGCGCCACGGGCTTGCTCTGGCAGATGGCCTCCACCTGCCCCTGGCGGATGATCGAGAGCGACTGCGGGCCCAGTCCACGGGTGGAGAGGGCATCGAGCACGTCGACCAGGCGGGCGTTGCCGCCGTTCAGCCGGTACCCCGACTCCCCCGCACGGGTGAGGCGCCGCGACACGCCCATCTCGGCGGGGCCCTCGCCCAGGTCGCCCTCGAGCGTGACCACCACCTCGGCCAGCCCCACGGGCTGGCGGCCGTCGCCACCGGAGAACAGGACGTCCTGCATGGCCGGCGCGCGCAACTTGCCCGAGCGCTGCTCGCCGAGCGCCCACGCGATGGCCTCGGAGATGTTGCTCTTGCCCGACCCGTTGGGCCCGACGATGACGTTGATGCCGGGGCCGAACTCGAGGTCGACCGGATCGGCGAATGACTTGAAGCCCTTGATGCGCAGGCGCCTCAGCATGGGGTCAGGCCTCCTCGCCCAGGGAATCGAGGGCGGCCTCGGCCGCGGCGCGCTCGGCGGCCTGCTTGGAGCGACCCGAACCGACGCCCATCTCGCGGTCGCCCTGCAGCACGCGCGCGTGGAAGGTGGCGTCATGGGGAGACCCCTCGCGGCCCGTGATCTCGTATCGCACGCCCGGCTGCCCCGCGCCCTGCAGGCGCTCCTGCAGCTTGGTCTTGGGGTCGCGGATGCGCTCGTGCGCGTGCGCCAGCGGCTCGGCGAAAGCGCCCAGCACCGCCGACCGCGTGGGGGCCTCCCCCACGTCAAGCCATGCTGCGCCGATCACCGACTCCGCGAGGGCGGCCTTGACGTTGCGATGGTCGGCGAGCTGGCGGGCGTCCGCGCGGCGCGACCTCGGCGCGGCATCCACCATGGCCTCGGGCAGCCCGCAGGCATCAGCCACCACGGCGCAGGCGTCGCGCGACACCACGGCCTGGCGCATCCACGTGAGGTCGCCCTCGAGCCGATCGGGGTGCTGCTGCATGAGCGCCTCGGTGACGATCACGCCCAGCACCGAATCGCCGAGGAACTCCAGGCGCTCGTAGGAGTGCAGGGAGTCGGACGCCCAGAAGGGGTGGGTGAGCGCCAGGCGCCGGGCGTCTGGTGCGAGCAGCGCGAGCAGCTCCGCCAGGTCACGTGGCCGGGGCCCCGACCCGTCAGGAACCGGAGCGGGCGACGATGTAGTCGACGGCGTCACCGACCGTGACGATCTTCTCCGCGTCCTCGTCCGGGATCTTGACCCCGAACTTGTCCTCCATCTCCATGATCATCTCGACCAGGTCGAGGGAGTCCGCGTTGAGATCCTCCGCGAAGGAGGCTGTCTCGACGACCTCGGAGGCGTCGACGCCGAGCTGCTCGACGAGGATTGACTGAAGCTCGGAGAGGGCCTGCGCTCGATCCACCATTGCTCCTTTGAGGGCATGAGACTGATCCGTTGGACGCCGCTGAACGTACCAGCGCCACCGGACGCCCCGCGCCCCCGCGGGAAGCGGGAATCAGTCGCCTGCGGCGAGCCCGGCCTGGATGTGCCCGGTGACATCCTCGCGCACGCCCTGCGCGGCGCGCCGGATGCCGTTGGCCATGCCGCGGGTTCCGGTGTTGCCGTGGCCGATCATCGAGATGCCCCGCACGCCCAGCAGGTAGGCGCTGCCGTACTCCTCGGGGTCGATGTTCTTGCGCAGGTCCTTGAACACCGGCATGCCCAGCGCCCCGGCCACCTTGCCGCGCACGCTCGAGGTGAGCCCGCGGCGGATCTCGTGGAAGATCATCGCGGCCGTGCCCTCGTAGAGCTTGAGGGCAACGTTGCCCGTGAACCCATCGGTGATGATGATGCGGGCCTTGCCCTTGGGGATGTCCCGGCCCTCGATGTTGCCGATGAAGCCCGGGGTGCCCTGGAGCAGCTCGTAGGTCTCGAGCACCAGCTCGGTGCCCTTCCCCGCCTCCTCGCCGATGGTGAGGATGCCCACGGTGGGGTCCTCGATGCCGAGGATGTCCCGGCCCAGCACGCGCCCCATCACGGCGAACTGCGCGAGGTACTCGGGCTTGCACTCGGCGTTGGCCCCGCCGTCGATCATCACGATCGGGCCGGCGATGGACGGCATGGGCACGGCGAGCCCGGGGCGGATCACGCCGGGCAGCCGTCGCAGGATGAGCGTGGACGCCGCGAGCATTCCGCCGGTGTGTCCGGCCGAGATGACGGCGCCTGCGCGCCCCTCGTGCACCTCGCGGCAGGCCACGACCATCGAGGCGTCGGGCTTGGAGCGCACGGCCTTCACGCCGTCCTCGGTGCTCAGGATGCGGTCGGGTGCGTGAAGCACCTCGATGTTCGAGGGCACGTCACCGTGCTGCTCGAGCGCCTTCGTGATGGCGGCCTCGTCGCCGACGAGGCGGATGCCGATGCCCTCGCGCGCCGCGTCGATGGCCCCGGCGACGGGGACCTGCGGTGCCTTGTCGCCGCCCATCGCATCGACGGCGACGACGACGTCAGACACGGTGCTCAGGCGCCGGTGTCGACGACCGCGCGACCCTTGTAGTGGCCGCACACCATGCACACATGGTGGGGCATCACGGGAGCCGTGCAGCGCGGGCAGCGACCCAGGCGCGTGGCCTGGATCGAATGGGTGGCGCGCCGCTTGTCACGGCGGGCACGGGAAGTCTTGCGCTTGGGAACTGCCAACGTGGCTCCTGGTAGGGACCGGGTCCGGAACGACGCGGGAGGTTAGCGCTTCGCGAGCGGCGCGGGCAACCCGTGCGGGCCACCGGGGTCATGCGTCGCCGTCGGGGTCGCCGCCGAGGCGCTCCCGGAGCTCGCCCAGCGCGGCCCAGCGGGGGTCTCCCTCGTCGTCGGCGCAGTCGCACGGCGCCACGTTCAGATCGGCCCCGCACCGGGCGCACAGGCCCGCGCACTCCTCGCGGCAGAGGATCGACATGGGAAGGGCCTCGGCCATGGCGTCTCGCGCCCACGCCGCGGCGTCGAGCTCCATGCGCATGGGCCCGCCGAGGTACTCGCAGTCGAGGTCGTCATCGGGCTCGTCGGCGTCCGCGCGGCCGGACGCCTGGAAGTCGCGGGCGTCCACCTCGATCCCGAACGCGGACGGCGCGAGGCAGCGCTGGCACGGCCCCGCGAGGGTGGTGGCGAACCTCAGCCTGAGGCCCAGGCCCGAACCGGACGACCCCACGTCGAGCCGGGCATCCACCACGCGAGGATCCGGCGCGTACGGCTGCCCGCCCAGCGTGATGTCGTCGAGCGCCACGGGCACGTCCACCCTGGCGCCCGCGCCGGGCGCCAGATCGAGCCGGCGGAGGTCGACGACCCCCTCCGGCACGCCCCGGTGCCCGGCCGCCATCGGCTAGTAGTCGCTCGCGTCGGCCTCGTCGGTGACGAAGGGGCCGTCGGCGGCGCGATCCTCGGACTTGCCCTGCAGGCGCTCGCGCCCGCGGCGCACGGCGGCCGTGAACTTCTCGAGGTTCACCTCGAGGGTGCCGAGCACCTCGTCGGCGTAGTCCTCGGCACCGAGGCGCACCTCGCGCTCGCGCTGGCGGGCCTCGTCGAGGAGATCGGCCGACTGCTTCTCGGCGAGCTTCACGACCTCCTGCTGCGAGGCCTGGCGCTCGGCCTTCTCCTTGGCCTCGTCCACGATGCGGTCCGCCTCGCGCTTGGCCTCGGCGAGCATCTCCTGTCGTTCCTTCACGATCCAGCGGGCCTGCTTGA